>JAPOKK010000138.1 GCA_029977665.1 Pseudomonadota bacterium
CGTCACCGGGGGCGAGGCTGCCGAGGGTGGTCCGCTCGAGCGTGTGCGGAATGAGCAGGACCTCGAAATCATCAGCGCCGGCCGCGTTGACGGTGAGGCTGACGCCGTCGATGCAGACCGATCCCTTGAATGCGAGGTAGCGCGCGAGCGCGTCCGGCACCGAGATGACGAAGCGCACGTACTCACCGTGGGGTTCGCGCACCGCGACCGTACCGATGCCATCGACATGCCCGCTGACGAGATGTCCGCCGAGGCGCTCGTCGAGGCGCAGTGCCTTCTCCAGGTTGACACCGTCGCCTACCTTACGGCGACCGAGCGTGGTGCGCGCCAGGGTCTCCATGGAGACGTCGACCTCGAAGCCCGCGGCGTCGAAGGCGACGACGGTGAGGCAGGGTCCGGAGACCGCGATGGAGTCGCCGAGCGCGACATCGCTCATGTCGAGGCCACCGGCCTCGACGCGCAGGCGCATGGCCTCCCCGGCCGGCTCGATAGCGGCTATGGTGCCGACGGTGGCGACGATTCCCGTAAACATGTGCGGACTTCCTCCGTGCATCAAGGGCCCGTAGCCGGGAGGCCGGGCCATGTGGAGCGCCGCGGCGCCCCGGACAAACGTGTCATTCTGCCACGGACCCTACGCCGGCGCCTGCCTCGGCAGGCGCCGGCGCAAGCGTCAGGGCGACATCCGCGCCGAGGCGTTCGACGTCGACGAGGTCCAGCCGCAGCGCTGCCGCGAGCGACAGCGGCGAGGCAAGGGCAAAGGCGCGCCGCGCGTCGCGGCCGAGCAGCTTGGGCGCGACGTGGACGACGAGTTCGTCGAACCAGCGTCCGTCGATCACCTGACCGGCGAGCAGTGGCCCGGCCTCGACCAGCACTTCGTTAATGCCGCGCCGGCCGAGTTCGCCGAGCACCGCGGCCAGGTCGAGCCCGCCCTCGCCCGCAGCCCCGGTCACGACCTCGGCGCCGGCCTGCTCCAGGCGCGTGCGTGCGAGCGCGTCGCGGCTCGCGGTGAACACGAGCGTCGTACCGTCGAGCGCGAACATGCGCGCCGACGGCGGCATACGCAGCGCGCTGTCGAGCACCACACGCAGCGGCTGGCGACCGCGCAGATCGAAGCGCGGGTCGCGCACGTTCAGCGACGGATCGTCGGCCAGCACCGTGCCGATGCCGGTCAGCACGGCGCACGATTCGGCACGCAGCCGTTGCACCTCGGCGCGCGCCTCCGGGCCGGTGATCCACTGGCTCTCACCGGAAGCGAGCGCGACGGCGCCGTCCAGGCTCATCGCGAGCTTGACCCGCACGCGCGGCAGGCCCGTGCGCACGCGCTTGAAGAAGCCGCGATTGAGGGAGGCCGCCTCCGCCGCGCCGACCCCGCCCAGCACGTCGATGCCGGCTGCGCGCAGACGCGCCGCGCCGCCACCTTCGACCTGCGGGTTCGGGTCGTCGTCGGCGTAGACGACGCGCGCGATGCCGGCCGCGATCAGGGCCTCGGCACAGGGCCCGGTGCGACCGTGATGGTTGCACGGCTCGAGCGTAACGTAGGCCGTCGCGCCGCGCAGGTCGGCGTCGGCGGCTGCCGCCAGCGCCGCTGCCTCGGCATGCGGCGCCCCGGCGCGGGCGTGAAAGCCGCGGGCGACGACCCGGCCGTCACGCACGAGGACACAGCCGACGGCCGGGTTCGGCGTCGTCGAGTAGCGTCCCTCGGCGGCGAGCGCAATAGCCTCGCGCATGAAGCCCAGGTCGATGTCGCTGGCAGCGTGCATGAGTGAAGTGGTACGCGGCGGCGGCCGCGCCGGCTCATCCGGACTTGCCGGATTTATCCGGACGGGTTTCAGACTGGATCAGCTCGAGTTGCTGCTCGCGGAGATCGGGCGGCAGCTCGTTCTCGAGCCGTTCGATTTCTTCGAGGAAGGCGCGCACGTCCTCGAAACTGCGATAGACCGAGGCAAACCGTACGTAGGCGACCTGGTCGAGGCCGCGCAGCGCGTCCATGACCAGCTCGCCGATGCGTACCGACTCGATCTCGCGCTCACCGCGTTCGCGGATACGGCGCTTGATCTGGTTGATCGCGTTCTCCACCCGTTCCATGGGTACCGGTCGCTTCTCCAGCGCCTTGACGATGCCCCCGCGCAGCTTGTCGTCGAGGAAGGTCTCTCGGCGCCCGTCGCTCTTGATCACCCGCGGCAGGCTGAGCTCGGCGGTCTCGTAGGTGGTGAAGCGGGCCTTGCAGCTCTGGCACTCGCGGCGACGCCGGACCTGGTCACCCTCGCCGAGCAGCCGCGAATCGATCACGCGGGTGTCGGCGTGCGCGCAGAAAGGACAGTGCATGGGCGATTCCTCCGCGAACCGGGCGCCTCGGGTCGACCCGGGTCAGGCGGCGTAGACCGGGAAGCGGCCGCACATTTCCGTGACCTGGCCGCGCACGCGCGCGATGACCTTGTCGTCCTCGATGGCGTCGAGCACGTCACACATCCAGCCGGCGAGCGTACGCGCCTCTTCGGTACCGAGTCCACGCGTGGTCATCGCCGGCGTGCCGATGCGCACACCGCTGGTCACGAACGGCGACTGCGGATCGTTCGGCACGGCGTTCTTGTTGACCGTGATGTGCGCCGCTCCGAGCGCGGCGTCGGCAGCCTTGCCGGTGAGCCCCTTGTCGACCAGGTCGACGAGGAACAGGTGGTTGTCCGTGCCGCCGGATACGACCTTGTAGCCGCGCGACATGAAGGTCTCCGCCATCGTCCTGGCATTGGCCACGACCTGCTCCTGGTAGGCACGGAAGCCGGGCTCCATGGCTTCCTTGAAGGCCACCGCCTTGGCCGCGATGACGTGCATCAGCGGCCCGCCCTGGGTCCCGGGGAAGACCGCCGAGTTGAGCTTCTTCTCGAGCGCCTCGTTGGCGCGGGCGAGGATCAGGCCGGAGCGCGGGCCGCGCAGGGTCTTGTGCGTCGTCGACGTGGTGACATCGGCCAGCGCGACCGGGCTCGGGTAGAGACCGACCGCGATGAGACCGGCGACATGCGCGATGTCGGATACAAGGTAGGCGCCGACTTCGTCGGCGACTTCGCGGAAACGCGCCCAGTCGACGATGCGCGAATAGGCCGAGAAACCGGTCATGATCATGCGCGGCTTGTGCTCGCGCGCCAGGCGTACGACTTCGTCGTAGTCGATCTCGCCGGTCGCGACGTCGATCCCGTACTGCACCGCGTGGTAGGTCTTGCCCGAGAAGTTGACGCTCGCACCGTGGGTCAGGTGCCCGCCATGCGCCAGGCTCATGCCCATCACGGTGTCGCCGGCGTCGAGCAGCGCGAGGTAGGCCGCCCCATTGGCCTGCGAGCCGGAGTGCGGCTGCACGTTCGCGTAATCGGAGCCGAACAGCTCGCAGGCACGCGCAATGGCGAGCCGCTCGACGGTGTCGACGTGTTCGCAACCGCCGTAGTAACGCTTGCCGGGATAGCCTTCGGCGTACTTGTTGGTGAGCACGGTGCCGGCAGCTTCGAGCACGCGCGGACTGGTGTGGTTCTCCGAGGCAATCAGCTCGATGTGGGTCTCCTGCCGTGTCTGCTCGGCGGTGAGCGCGCTCCACAGCTCGGTGTCGAAGGCAGCGATGGTCATATCACGGGAAAACATGCTTGGCATTCCTCACACATTGGCTGGCGATGGCTGGCGGCGGCTGTCGGCCGGCACGTGGGAGCCGCGCTCCGGTCGCCCGGCGCGGCGCAGCGGCGGGGGCCGCGACGCAGGCCCGGGGCAGCCCCCGGCGAGAGCCCGGATTATCCTTCATCGTGCTCGACGACACAATCAAAACATATTGAATTTACAGGATTTCTAACCGTTCTCCCCGTGAATTCGCGGCGCCGGCAGCGCCTTCAGCTCAGGCGCTACCGGCCGCTAAGAGGGCCATGAGTACCGTCGCGTCCCCCGAGTTCGATTTCAGCGAGAAGCCCGCTCACAAGCGCTTCGTCACGGTCAACCGAGACCGCCTGCGGCGCGTCACCGACAGTCTCAGCCCGCGTCAACGCGACTTCGTCGACCTGCTGCCCCTGCTGTTCCACATCAACCACCCGCTGCTGCCGGGCTACGTGGCGCGCGACACGCCGTTCGGCATCGCCGACTATTCACCGACCGCGGCCAGTCTGAACGCGGCGCGGCGCCTGGCCCGTTCGTTCGAGATCGATCGCCGCTCGCCGCCGCGCTTCGCGATCCGCGGCCTCTACATGATGGGCAGCCCCGGCACCATCGCCTACTCGCGCAGTAGCGACATCGACCTGTGGCTGGTCCACCACCCGGAGCTCGATGCCGAGGGCATCGCCGCACTCGCCAGCAAGGCGCGCCTGATCGAGCAGTTCGCCGACGGCATCGGCCTCGAAGTCCACTTCTTCGTCTTCGACGCCGACCGTTTCCGCGCCGGCGAGACACTGTCGCTGTCGGAGGAATCGAGCGGCAGCTCGCAGCACAGCGTGCTGCTCGACGAGTTCTACCGCTCGGCGCTGCTCGTAGCGGGCCTGCCGCCGGCCTGGTGGTACGTGCCGTCCCGTTACGACAGCGTGTACGAAGCGTACGTCACCCGCGCCATCGAGCGGCGCGTGATCGATCCGCGCGATTGCATCGACTTCGGCGCGCTGCCGACGATACCCGCCGAGGAATTCTTCGGCGCGGCGGTGTGGCAGCTCTACAAGAGCATAGAGTCACCCTACAAGTCCGTGCTCAAGCTGCTGCTGATGGAGGCCTATGCGGCCGAGTACCCGGACATCAAGCTGCTGTGCACGCGATACAAGCAGAACATCGAAGCCGAACAGGCCGACCTCAACGCCCTCGACCCCTACATGCTCATGTACACCAAGGTCGAGGAACACCTGATGGCGCGCAACGATGCCACGCGCCTCGACGTGCTGCGGCGCAGTTTCTACATCAAGGCCAACGTACGCGTGAGCGAACCACCGCCCGCCCGCCACGAGGACTGGCGCGGCGAGGTGATGCGTCACCTGGTCGCGGCGTGGGGCTGGTCGCAGGGACGCTCGGTGCTGCTCGACCAGCGCGACAACTGGCGCCTGGGTACGGCAATCGAAGAACGCCGCGACATCACCAATACCCTCAAGGAATCCTATGCGGCGCTGTCGCTGTTCGCGCGCAATCACGCCAGCGAACTGAAGATCACCGAACGCGACCTGCACGTGCTCGGCCGCAAGCTGTACGCGGCATTCGAGAAGAAGCCGTCGAAGATCGAGATCATCACGCGTGGCATCTGCAGCAACCCGCACGAACCGAACCTGTCGCTGCACGAAGTCAAGCTCGGTGATGCGAGCTACGTATGGCTGCTCTTCTCCGGCACCGTGACACCCGCCGAAGCCGCTTTCCGGCGGCCCATGAAGCGTTCGGCCGCGGCGGCCGAACTGGTGCTGTGGTGCCATCTCAACCGGCTCGCCGACCTCACCACCAACTGGCACGTGTTCACTTCGGCGACGACGCTCGCGGGCATGGACATCCGGCGCATGCACGAAACCATGGCTGCTGCGCTCGGCGATGGCGAGAACGGCGTCGGAGCCGAGGATCTGGCCGCGCCACCCCGCATTGCGAACGTGCTGCTGCTGGTCAACGTCGGCATCAACCCGTTCGCCGGCACCCTTGCCGACGGCGCCGTGTTGACCAGCGACCACAGCGACCCGTTCCAGTATGGCGGGCGTGGCATCAACCTGATACGCAGCATCGACCTGTTGTTCACGACCAGCTGGAACGAGGCCTTCGCTTTCCGCTACGACAGCAGCGGCGCGTTGCTCGAAGCACTCAGCGAGTGCCTCGCCTGGGGCACGGGCAATGAAGATGCCGAACGCTTGCCGAACCTCGAAGCGCGCTGCTTCAGCGTCGATCATGCCAACGCGATCGCGGCACGCGTGCAGCAGACATTCGGCGACACGCTCAGATTCATGAGCCGACGCGTTGCGGGCGAGACGCGCCAATTCGTCATGGAAGCCGGCGAGGAACTTCACCAGCTGCGTTTCGAACAGGGCGCGCCGCGTCTCGACGTGCACACGGGCCACGCGACGTTGCTGCGTGCACTCGGGCAGGCCGGACACGACGAGGCCTTCCGCCGCGTGCGCTTTGACCAGAGCGGCAGCCGGCTCGGCATCCTGGCCGCGATCTACCGGCACAACCACCCCGGCAAGGTACAGGTGTTCGCGCGCCAGCATGGCGACCGCGCCGATGCCTACATTCTCGACGAGCGCGGCCTGCTGCTGGTGCAACGCCACGAATGTGATTCCATGCACGCCCTGCTCGAGCACTACCAGCGTTTCCTCGACGCCGCGCTCGCGCGCTGCGTGACGCTCGGCGATCGCGGAGCCAGCACCGCTGCCCTCGTCATCGAGACGACCGAGATCCTGAGCGGTCCGGGCGGCGTGCAGCTCAAACCCCAGGCGATGAATGCGACGGCGATCGGCGATTACCTGTCCCTGCAGGTGCTGGCTGACGCCGATTCACGCGGTCACCAGCAATTCACCATCCTCGCCGGCGAGCGCGAGTTTTCGACCTGGGAGCACGGCGGGTCGCTGTTCATGCAGGTCGCGGAGTACGTTCTCGCCCAGCGGCGCGATGGGGCGACGTATCCGATCTACATCACCGATCTCGACCTCTCCCTGCGTTTCCGCCAGGTCAACGGTATCCGCACGCTGCGTCCGCTCGACCTGCTGACGTTCAAGAAGCGTATCGAGCTGCTCCTGACCCGGGCCCTGCTGCGTGACGTTCCGGCCAATGTCGTACCGATGGCTTCGTGAGCCGCAAGGCGCCACCGTGCAGCGGCGACGCCGCACCCTCGTGTAGAATCCCAGGTCCGCGTGCGCCCGCCCGGTAGCGCACGAAGCAGGGATCCGGCTGCCACGCACCAGGCGGGGTATCGTACCCCCGCGAGCCGGCGCCGGCGTTGCGCGACGCACGACAGGCGCGGCGCGCGCGACGGGCGGGCATACCCCCCCGGCCGCGACGCCGTGCGCGCCCGGACCCGTGATTCACAAGCCTGTCAACGGATATTCAGCGTGAGCAAAGCAGACAAGTTCTTCCGTCGCGCGGAACGCCTCGTCGAGCGCCTGGAGCAGCTCGTGCCGGCGGCAGCAGGTACGCGCGTCGATCCCGATGACGCCGTCGCCTGGCGCTGGCGCACCACCGGCGGCCGCGGCCGCCTCGAACCGATCCGGCGCTTCACCAGCGTCACGCTCGGCGACCTGCTGCACGTCGATCGCCAGAAGGAAACGCTCGAGCGCAACACGCGGCAGTTTCTCTCCGGGCTGCCGAGCAACAACGCCCTGTTGTGGGGTCCCCGCGGCACCGGCAAGTCCTCGCTGGTCAAGGCCCTGCTCAACGACTACGCGCCGCACGGCCTGCGCCTGGTCGAGGTCGATCGTCTCGACCTCGTCGACCTGCCCGACATCATCGATTGCCTCGATGGCGGCGACGGACGTTACGTGATCTATTGCGACGATCTGTCCTTCGACGAGAACGATGCCACCTATCGTGCACTCAAGACCGTGCTCGACGGTTCCGTCCTCGACACGCCGGAGAATGTCGTCATCTACGCGACCTCGAACCGCCGCCACCTGATGCCGGAGCACCAGGCGGACAACCAGGGGGCGCGCGTCATCGACGGCGAGCTGCATCACACCGAGGCCGTCGAGGAGAAGATCTCGCTGTCCGAACGTTTCGGCCTGTGGCTGTCGTTCCACCCGCTCAACCAGCAGCGCTACCTCGACATCGCCGCCCACTGGCTGAAAGCCCATGGCGCGCCGGACGACGAGCAGGCCCGTGCCGAAGCGCTGCAATGGGCCCTGCTGCACGGTTCGCGCAGCGGGCGCACCGCATTCCAGTTCGCGCGCGATCGCGCCGGACGTCTCGCCCTGGAGGACACCGATGAGTAAGCAGGTGAGCAGTGAGGAACTCGATCGCGTACGCGCCAGCGCGCGCTGCCTCGCCGACGCCGCGACGATCGCGCGGGGGGTCGATCGCATGGCCGTCGAGATCACCGAGAAGCTCAGCCAGACGACGCCGCTGGTACTCGGCGTGATGACCGGCGGCCTGGTGCCGTTGTCGATGCTGCTGCAGCGACTCGACTTTCCGTTGCAGGTCGACTACACCCAGCTCACCCGTTACGGCCTGCATACCACCGGCGGCGAGCTGCGCTGGATCAAGCGCCCGCCGGAGGCCGTCCGCGGACGCACCGTGCTCGTCGTCGACGACCTGCTCGATCATGGCATCACGCTGTCGGCCATCGTCGAGGCGTGCCAGGAACTCGGTGCCGCCGAAGTTCTCACCGCGGTACTCGTGACCAAGCAGGTGGAGAACCGCGCCGGCCTCGCGAGCACGGATTTCTCTGCCCTCTCGCTGCCCGACGCCTACCTGTTCGGCTACGGCATGGATTACAAGACCTTCCTGCGTAACGCGCCCGGCATCTTCGCCGTCGCCGACGAGACATGAAGCTCGCGATCATCGGGGGCAGCGGCCTGTACGAACTCGCCGCTCTGGGCCTCACCGACGAGCACCGCGTGATGACGGCCTGGGGCGAGCCTTCCGGGCCGATCACGAGCGGCACGCTGCATGGCACACCGGTGCTGTTCCTGGCCCGCCACGGACCGGGGCACCGCCACCCGCCGCACAAGATCAACTACCGCGCCAATATCGCCGCCCTGGACGAACTCGGCGCGACCGCCATCGTCGGTACCGCGGCCGTCGGCGGCATCGGTGTGGCAACGGGCGCGATCGCCGTGCCGGACCAGCTCATCGACTACACCTGGGGACGGGAGCACACCTACTACGACGGTTCCCAGGCGAGCCCCGAGCACGTCGACTTCAGCGAGCCCTACACGTCGTGGCTGCGCGATGCGCTGCTCGACGCAGCGCGCACCAGCGGCATCGTTGCCGTCGACGGCGGGGTCTACGGCACCACCCAGGGGCCACGCCTCGAGAGCGCCGCCGAGATCGACCGCCTCGAGCGCGACGGCTGCACCCTGGTCGGCATGACGGGTATGCCGGAAGCGGCGCTGGCACGCGAACGTGGACTCGACTATGCCAATCTCTCGCTGGTCGTCAACGCCGCCGCCGGGCGTGCGCACGGACCGATCACGATGGACGACATTGAGCGCGAGCTGGCCGATGGCATGCGCGCGGTGCGCGCCATCATCGCGTCGCTGGCCGGCTCTCTCGCCGGCCGTTGACGTCCTGCGCGGCTCAGGGCGTGGCGCCGTCGCCGGGGGCCGTGTCCTCGGGCTCGTCGGCGCTCACCGCGGCGGTCTCCGGCACCGTCGGCAGCACGTAGGGCGAGACCTGCACGACCACGCCAAACAAGGGGTGGTCGAAATAGTGGATCTCGCGCAGTTTGAGCTTGCGTGTCTCGTGCAGGCGTACCGGCACGCCATCATGGTCGTAGAGAAAATCGAGCTCGACGTGGAGCAGACGCGCGACCTTGATCGCGACCGTGCCCTGGACCCGCGGTGTCGCTAACGCCGAGTCCGGCGTAGTCACCGAAAGCGTCGGCGCGACGTCGTCGCGATCGGACAGGTAGACGTACTTGGGACGCGCCACCCCGAAGCTCGGCTGGCGCCAGCCGGCCGCGAGCAGCAGCTCGTAGCCGCCGCCGTCGACGCGCCGCGCAACCCCGGCGAGACGTCGCTCGCGGCCCGGCAGCGGCTCGAAAGCCACCGGCCCTGCCGCGGCGGTAGCGTCGCCAGGTGCGGGTTCATCGTCCAAGCTCGGCAGATCGCGCACCAGGCGGACGGCGCGACTGTAGTCGGGCAGCGTTTCCGGTATCTGCCACTGCTCGCCGCCCGTCGCGATTCCCTGCGGCTGACGGAACACCACCACCTCGACCTGGTACCAGCGCGCCTCGGCAACCTGTGCGAAGAGCAGCGCGAGCAAGGCCAGGGCGAGCGGCGAGCGCCGTGACGCGACCCTACTGCGCACGCTCACCGGCGAAATGCCGCAGCAATGCTGCCAGCTCCTCGAATCTCGCATCTGCATCGGGCAGTTCCTTCACCACTTTGAGCTTGTCGCCGCCGTCCATGCGATAGTCGACATGGTTCTGCACGAGTTCGATCACGGCCATCGGGTCGATCGCAGGCTTCGGATGGAACTCGATGCGGCCGCCGCGGCTGCCGAGATCGATGCGGCGGATGCCGAGACGCTCCGCCTCGAGCTTGAACGATGTTACACGAAACAGGTTGTCGACCGGCGTCTCGAACACGCCGAAACGGTCGATGATCTCCTCGCGCAGATCGGCAAGTTCGTCGGCCGTGCGCGCGCTGGCGATGCGCTTGTAGAGAATCAACCGCGCGTGGACATCGGGCAGGTAGTCCTCCGGGAGCAGGGCCGGGACGTGCAGCTCGACCTCGACGCGTTCGTCCATGGCCTGGTCGGGGTCGATGCCGTGACCCGACTTGAGCGCGCTGACCGTACGGTTGAGCAGCTCGGAATAAAGACCGAAGCCGATCTCCTGGATATGGCCGCTCTGCTCGTCGCCGAGGATCTCGCCGGCGCCGCGAATTTCGAGATCGTGCGTCGCGAGCGTGAACCCGACGCCGAGTTCTTCCAGCGACTCGATCGCTTCGAGCCGCTTGACCGCATCCTTCGTCATCGCCTTGCGATGCGGCACCACGAGGAAGGCGTAGGCACGATGATGCGAACGCCCCACGCGGCCGCGCAACTGGTAGAGCTGGGCCAGCCCGAACTTGTCGGCGCGATTGATGATGATGGTATTCGCGTTCGGTACGTCGATGCCGGTCTC
>JAPOKK010000353.1 GCA_029977665.1 Pseudomonadota bacterium
CAGGACGTTATGCCCGAGGAAGTGCTGAGCGCGGTCAACCACGCCTACAGCGAACACGAGACCCCGCTCGCCGAGAACGACGAGGTCGCCTATTTTCCTCCGGTGACGGGCGGCTGACGATGAGCGTGCGCATCAGCCCGCAGCCATTCGACCCGCTCGACGAACTGCGCCGCTTCGAAGACGCGTTGGGCGAACGCCGGCGCGCGATCGGCGCGGCGGCGACATTCGTCGGCACGATGCGTGATTTCAACGAGGGCGTGGCAGTCGAGTCGATGGTCCTCGAACATTATCCCGAGATGACGCAGAAGCATCTCGAGCGCATCGTCGACACGGCCGTCGAACGCTGGGGACTGGACGAAGCCCTTGTCGTGCACCGCGTCGGCGAAGTGCGCCCGGGCGACGCCATCGTACTGGTCGCGGTGTGGTCGGCGCACCGCGCACATGCCTTCGAATCCTGTCGCTTCATCATGGAGGATCTCAAGTCGAGCGCGCCGTTCTGGAAACAGGAGCGCACGCGCGACGGCGGCGCGCGCTGGGTGGCCAACAACACGCCCGGCAGCAGCGACGAATTTGCCACTTGAAGAGGAAGTGTGACGCCATGCACGTGAGGGTACTGGGCTCCGCCGCCGGCGGCGGCTATCCGCAGTGGAACTGCAATCATCCGAACAGCGCCCGGGCGCGCGCCGGCGATCCCGCCGCGCCGCGCCGCACGCAGTCCTCGATCGCAGTCAGCGCTGACGGCCAGGACTGGATCCTGTTCAACGCCTCGCCCGACCTGCGCCAGCAGATCACCGACAACGACATCCTGCATCCACGCACCGGCCTGCGCGACAGCCCGATCAAGGCCGTCGTGCTGACCAACGCGGACGTCGATCACGTCGCCGGGCTGCTCAACCTGCGCGAATCACAACCGCTGAACGTCTATGGTACGCAGCGCGTGCTTTCCGTGCTGGCCGCGAACTCGATTTTCAACGTGCTCAATCCCGAGTTCGTCAAGCGCCTGCCGCTGACGCTGGAGACGCCGTGCGCGATCGCGCGGCCGGACGGCAGCGCTACCGGTGTCACCGTGACGCCGTTCGCGGTGCCCGGCAAGGTCGCACTGTGGCTCGAGGACCAGTCAGCCGGCGAGAATTTCGGCACGGTGGACGAGGACACCATCGCGCTCGAAGTCGGCACCGACGCCGGCGCACGGTTCTTCTACCTGCCGGCCTGCGCGCGCATGACCGAAGCGCTGGCCGAGCGCATCCGCGGCGCGGCGCTGGTGTTCTTCGACGGCACGCTGTGGCGCGACGATGAGATGGTGCGCGACGGCGTCGGCGTCAAGACGGGTCGGCGCATGGGGCACATGAGCGTCTCGGGCGACGACGGCACCATCGCCGCGCTGGCCGGTCTCGACATCCGGCGCAAGGTGTTCATTCACATCAATACCACCAACCCGATCCTCATCGCGGACACGCCCGAACGGCGTGCCGTCGAAGAAGCCGGCTGGGAAGTCTCCTACGACGGCATGGCGCTCGAGCTGTAAGCCGTCACAGGCGCCCGAGGAAAGGCTGCACGACGACCTCGTCACCGGCGCTGATGCCGTCGTTGTCGACGGCGAGCACGATGAAACAGTCGGCGCGCGACATCGAGTGCAGGATCCCCGAGCCCTGGTCGCCGGTCGGGGTCACCTCGAGCTGGCCGTCATCGCCGCGGCCGAGGATGCCGCGCTGGAATTCCATGCGCCCCGGGCGCTTCTTCAAGGGCGTCGTCGCGCGCGCCCGGATTTCGAGCGCAACCTGCTGCCGCCCGCCGGCCATGCGGCGCAGCGCCGGCGCGACGAACTGGCTGAACGTCACCATGACCGAAACCGGGTTGCCGGGCAGGCCGAAGAAGCGCGCCTGGCCGAGCGTGCCGAAGGCGAGCGGGCGGCCGGGTTTCATCGCGACCTTCCAGAAACGTACCTCGCCAATCGCGGCGAGCACTTCCTTGATGTAATCCGCTTCCCCGACCGAGACGCCGCCCGAGGTAATCACGAGGTCGGCCAGGTCGGCCGCTTCGCGCAGCGCGGCCTCGACCGCGTCGCGGCGGTCCCGTACCACGCCCATGTCGATGATCTCGGCGCCCATCGCGTCGAGCATGCCGTAGAGCGTGTAGCGGTTGCTGTCGTAGATGTCGCCGGCGCCGAGCGTTTCGCCGATCGAGCGCAGCTCGTCGCCGGTGGAGAAATAAGCGACGCGCACGCGCCGGTGGACGCTGACTTCGCCGATACCGAGCGAAGCGATGAGTCCGAGCTCGGCCGGGCCGATCACGTGGCCCTGGTCGAGCACGAGGTCACCGCGCGCGAGATCTTCGCCCGCCGCGCGGACGTTCTGACCGCGCTTGTGTCCGCCATCGAGTTCGATGACGTCGCCGTCGCGCCGGACGTGTTCCTGCATGACGACCGTGTCGGCACCATCGGGCATGGCGGCACCGGTCATGATGCGTACCGCGCCGCCTGGCGCGAGCGGCACGCCGCAGGGCTTGCCGGCGAACGCGCTGCCGATGACCTCGAGACGCGTGGTGCCCGTCGCCGGCAGGTCGGCGGCGCGGACCGCGTAGCCGTCCATCGCCGAGTTGGTGTGCTGAGGTACGTCGACGGGCGAGTCGACGGCCTCGGCGAGCACGCGGCCGAGGGCGGCGCGAAGGTGCAGGCGTTCGACGCCGCGAACCACCGGCACGTGTTCGAGTATGCGCGCCAGGGCCTCGTCGGCGCTCAGCGAGGCGCTGTCGAAATCGTCGTCGCAGCTGGGGTCACGTTCGAGCATGGCGCCATTATGCGGACGCGCCGTCGCGCTGCAAGCGGCCGGTGCGTGCCGCGTGGCCGGCGACGAAAGATGCGATGGCCGGCACGTCGGTCAGCGCGAAGACCGGGATGTGCGCCGCCGGCAGCGGCTCGGCGTCGCTCGCGAGCGCAATGACCGATGCATCTTCGTGGCACTGCAGCGCGGCGCCGCGGGCCGCGCGGTGGATTTCGAGGCGCGGCATGGCGGTGCGGCGGAAACCCTCGACGAGCACCAGGTCGAGGCGCGTGAGATCCATCGACAGGACAAGCTCGGCGAGCGGCGTGTCGCTGTCGTCGCCGTGCTCGGTCATCAGTACCCAGCGGCCGGCGCCCGAGAGCATGACCTGGTTGGCGCCGGCCTCGCGCAGCAGGTGACTGTCCTTGCCCGGGCGGTCGACGTCGAACGCATGGTGACTGTGCTTGACGCAGCCCACGCGCAGACCGTGCGCGCGCAGCGCCGGGAGCAGCGCTGTCAGCAGCGTGGTCTTGCCACTGCCGCTGCTCGCGATGACGCCGAGCAGGGGCACGCCGTCGATCTGTGCGAGCATCGTTGGCGGCTCAGCGAGCATCGCCGAGACGCCGGGCTGCCGCAGCGAGATCGTCGGGCGTATTGATGTTGACGA
>JAPOKK010000312.1 GCA_029977665.1 Pseudomonadota bacterium
AAGGGGAGGGGGAGGAGGGCGAGAAGGGAGGGGCGGCAGAAACGCGAGGGGGGCGCGAACCCGCCCGCCACATCCTCGAAACCGCGGTCGAGGTCTTCCTCGACCAGGGCTATGCCCGCTTCACGCTGCGCGCGGTTGCAGAGGCTGCTGGTGTGTCGAGCGGCAACCTGAATTACTACTTCCCGCGCAAGAGCGATCTCCTGCAGGCCATGGTCGAGCACGTCATCGATGGCTACCTGGCCGAATTCGAGCGTCGTCGCCGCGGTGCACCCGATGCGCCGCAGGCTCAGCTCGAACGCGTGCTCGCGTTCTGGATCGACGATCTCGGCACGGCCCGGACGACACGCTTCTTTGCGGAACTGTGGGCCCTGGCGAACCACGATCGGGAGGCGGCGCGCCTGATGGAGTACGTCTACGAACGGGCGCGCGGGGTGCTCGTTGAGCTTCTGCGCGAGGTCCACCCGCAACTTGCTCCCGATACCGTGGATCTCGTCACGGTCCTGATGAGCGCGACGATGGAAGGCCTCACGCTGTTTGCCGGTGACGGCAAGCTCTGGGCAGGTCGGCGTGCGGCGCTGCGCGAACTGGTCCAACGGCTGTTCGCCGCGCTGCCGGCGGATTGAACGCAACGATGCCACGCCCACGCGGCCAGACGCAGTCGCTGTACTACGAGTACCCGCGCTACGTCAGCGCGCCGGCGCCGGAGCTCGGCGGCGAGGCCTCCCGCCACGCCGTCGCTATCGTCGGCGCCGGCCCGGTCGGCCTGTGCGCGGCGCTCACGCTCGCGCGCCACGGCGTGCCGAGCGTCGTGCTCGATGCCAAGACCAGCGTCGGCGAGGGCAGCCGTGCAATCTGCATCGCGCGCCACAGCGTCGAGATTTTTCAGCAACTGGGCGTCGCCGGGCGATTTCTCGGCAAGGCGCTGCCGTGGACCGACGGCACGTCCTATTACCGCGAACAGCCCGTGTACCGGCTGCGCATGCCGCACGGCCCGGACGAACGCTACTACCCGATGTACAACCTCCAGCAGCAGTACATCGAGCAGTACCTGGTCGAGGCGGCGCAGGCGACGGGTCTCGTCGATCTGCGCTGGGGACACGCCCTCGACACGCTGCGCCTGGCCGACGATACGGCGATGCTCGAGGTCGAGTCACCGCAAGGGCGCTACCACCTGCGGGCGTCGTACCTGGTCGCCGCCGACGGCGCGCACAGCCGTGTGCGCCACCAGCTCGGCTTGAAACTGGCCGGTGCGGCCTACGAGGGTCGCTACGTCATCGTCGACGTGCAGATGCGTTCGAGCTACCCGACCGAGCGCCGCGCCTTCTTCGACCCGGTCGCGAACCGCGGCGCGACGATCCTGGTGCACAAGCAACCGGACGATATCTGGCGCATCGACTACCAGCTGCGCGACGACGAAGACGAACAGGAGGCGCTGAGCGAGCGCGAAATCCGTGCGCGGGTCGGCGCCATCGTCGCCATGCTCGGCGAACGCGCGCCGTGGCAGCTCGAATGGTGGAGCCTGTACAAGGCCTACACGCTGTGCCTCGACGGCTACCGTCATGGGCCCGTACTGTTCGCCGGCGACGCCGCTCACCTGGTGCCGATTTTCGGCGTGCGCGGACTCAATTCGGGGCTTGCCGATGCGGCCGATCTCGGCTGGAAACTGGCCATGCAGGTGCAGGGACGCGCCGGGCCGCACCTGCTCGACAGCTACACACCCGAACGGCGCGGCGCGACCCTGGATGTCTTCGCCCAGGCCGGCCGCAGTACGCGCTTCATGACGCCGCCGAGCCGCGGCGAACGGCTCGTGCGCGACGCGGCGCTGTCGCTGGCGGCCGGCCACGACTGTGCGCGGCGCCTGCTGGACCCGCGACAGTCACAGCCCTATTCCTACGCGGCGAGCCCGCTGACGACGCCCGACGACGACTGCAGCCTGTTTGCCGGCGGGCCGACGCCGGGGGCGGCGCTGGCCAACGCGCGCCTCGACGACGACACCTTCCTGCTCGATGGTCTCGGCCGCGAGTTCACGCTTTTCGCGTTCGGTGACGCGGCACCTGGCGATGCTGACCGGGCCGCGCTGGCGACGGTCGCCCGTGACGCCGGCGTCGATCTCGAGCTTCGCTGCCTGGCAGCCGGCACGCCGGCCGCGGCGCGCTGCGGCGTTGCAGAGGGCGGCGTGCTGCTCGTGCGGCCCGATCGCCACGTCTGCGCGCGCTGGCGGCACGCTGATGTGGCCCGCGTGGGCGCGGCGTTGCAGCGTGCCCTGGGGAGGTCCCCGGCATGACCCCGGCGGAGTTCGAACAGGCCTACGAACGGCTCGCCGCCGCGCTCGACGCCGTCGGGGAGACCGACGAGACGCTGTTCCTGACGCGCCTCGCGCTACTCCTGGCCGATGCCTGCCCCGACCTCGACGCCTTCGCCGCCGCGCTCGACGCCGCGCAGGCCGGCCTGGCGCCGGCCGCCGGGGAGTGAGAACTCAGAGGTTCTCGAGGATCTTGTCCTGCTCGCGCCGCTCCTGCTCGGGCAGGGTCTGCTCGAGGGAGCTCGCACGCGACAGCTCGCTGTCGACGTAGGCAAGCCACTGGTTGGCGGCCTTGGCGCTGCGCTTGTCGCGCGCCGCCGTGGCGAAAGCGCGACGTGCAGCCTCCAGCTTGCGTTGGTTGAACAGGGCCATGCCGAGCATGATGTTGGCCGTGTCGGTGCGCTTCACGCCGCCCTTGGCGAGCCCCTTGCTGACCGCCTCGGCCGCTTCTTCCCAGCGGTCGAGGTTGATGTAGGACTGCGCGAGGCGCACGTAGAGTTCGCCGTCGCCGGACTGCGCCGCCGCGCGCGCGAGCGGCGGAATCGCCTTGGCGTCCTCGCGTGCCTGGTACCAGGCCTGGGAGAGCAAGCGCAGGTGGCGTTCGTTCTCCTCGACCCGGCCGCCGCCGAGTTCGGCGTCGAGCAGCTTGGCGGCCTTGTAGGGTACGCCGTGCACGAGATAGAGGTTGGCGAGATTGACGATCTGCAGGGGGTCGCTGAGGCGGCCGTCCTCGTAGAGCGCCTCGGTCAGTGCGAGTTGCTTACGGGTGTCGCCGAGTTCGCTGTAAACACCGGCCAGGGTGAGCAGGTATTGCTCCTTGGGATAGAGCCGGATGAGCTCCTTGAGCACACCGATCATCGCCTTGAAGTCGCCCAGCTCGTAGTAGCACACGCGCAGCAGCAGCAGCCAGTTCTCCTGCGGTGTCTTGCCCTGGGCGCGGTACTTGTCGATCGCGGTGCGGATCGGCTTGAGTGCCTCGCGGTACTGTTCGAGCTGAAAATGTGCCTGGCCCTTGAGCATGTAGACGTCGGGGCTGGGATCGGCGATTGCGGCGATCAGGCGGTCGACGACGGTGAGCGCGCGCGCGTAGTCCTCGACGGTGAAATAGAGCTGGCTGAGCGTCTTCAGGGTGCTTTGCTCGAGCGCCTCGGGCAGGCCGTCCTGCTGCATCACCTTGAGATACGCGCCGATGGCGTTCTTGTAGTCTTCCTTCAGGTAATAAGCGTAGGCGGTCAGGTTCCAGATCTGGGCCGTCTCGTAGGGCGAGAGGTCGCTTTCCTTGCGCAGCTCGGCGAGGATGGCGAGGCCCTGGGCGTACTGCTTGCCCTCGATCAGCCCCTGCGCCTCCTGCAGTCCCTCGAACACCTGCTGGCTCATGGCGACGGTCTGCTTGGTCTGTTCTTCCTGGGCAGCGAGCGGCGCGGTGCAGCACAGCAGCAGGCAGCAGAGGATCACGCGCAGGCCCATCGTCAGTCTTCCAGCTTGTAGGAGAACTTGTTGCGAACGCCCGGTACCTCGACGGCCTGGCCGTCGATGACGCGCGGCTTGTACTTGAACTTGAGCGCCGCCTCGACCGAGGCTTTCTCGAACAGGCGGTCGCACTGGCCATCCACGGCGTGCGCGTCGCGCGTCGTGCCCGAACGCGTGACCGTGTATTCGACGATGCAGTCGCCCTGCACGCCGCGCGAGAGCGCGCGCTGCGGGTAGATCGGTGCGACCTTGACGATGGGCAGGTAGTCGCCCTCGCCGACGCCGAGACTGAAGCCGCCCGGTGCGAGATCGATATCGGTCTCGACCGGCACCGCGGACACCGCCAGCTTCTCCGCACTCGGTTTGGCATCGTCGAGGCGTGGTGCGGGCGGTTCGGGCGGCGGTGCTTTCGGCGGCGGCGGCTTGTCCGGTTTGATCTTGCGGCGTTCAACGATTTCCGCGCGCTTGACGCGCACGAAGTCGACCAGCGCGCCGCGACGAGCCTCGTCGAGCGAGCGATCCGCGGTCGCGATCAGGTACTGCATGATCCAGAACAGCGTCAGCGTGACCAGCGCGGCGATCAGCAGTCCCGCGGCAAAGCGCAGGACGATCAGCCGATCGGGTCGCAGGGGCGGCAGGGCAGCGTCGGCCACGGACGTCGTCTCAGGGC
>JAPOKK010000004.1 GCA_029977665.1 Pseudomonadota bacterium
CGCGACAAGCGCCTGCATTTCTCCGAGGTGCACGACGTTTACGCCTTCCGCATCATTGTCGACTCGGTCGATACCTGCTACCGCACGCTCGGCGTCGTGCACGGTCTGTACAAGCCGGTGCCGGGACAATTCAAGGACTACATCGCGATCCCCAAGGCGAACGGCTACCAGTCGCTGCACACGGTTTTGTTCGGCCCCTTCGGTATTCCCATCGAGGTCCAGATCCGGACCAACGAGATGGACCAGGTGGCCGAGGCGGGCATCGCCGCGCACTGGCTCTACAAGACCGGCGAGAGCGCGGCGCGCAGCGCGCACAAGCGGGCGCGCGACTGGCTGCGCGGCGTGATCGAGATGCAGCGCCGCGCCGGCGACTCGCAGGAGTTCCTCGAGAACGTCAAGGTCGACCTGTTTCCGGACGAGGTCTACGTGTTCACGCCCAAGGGCGAGATCATGGAACTACCACGCGGCGCGACGGCAATCGACCTCGCCTACGCCATCCATACCGATCTCGGCAACACCTGCGTCGGTTGCCGCATCGATCGCCGCCTCGTGCCGCTGCGCACGCCTTTGAAGACCGGCGAGTCGGTCGAGATCGTGACCGCACCGGGCGCCCGGCCCAACCCCGCCTGGTTGAATTTCGTCGTCACCGGCAAGGCACGCGCGAACATCCGCCACTACCTCAAGAACCTGCACCAGGACGAGGCCTGCACGCTCGGCAAGCGCATGCTGAACCGCGAACTCGAACGCTTCGAGTTGAGCATCGACACGCTCGACCAGGAACGTCTGCAGAGCGCGCTGAAGAGCTTCAACCTGGCGAGTTTCGACGAGCTGCTGGCCAACATCGGCCTGGGCGTGCGCCCGGCGCCGCTCGTCGCCCGCGTGCTGGTGCCGGGCAACCAGGAGGAGCGCGTCGAGCCGGCACGGCGGCGCGGCCGGGTCGAGAACGCCCCGGGGCCGCTGCTCATCCACGGCACCGAGGGCATGGTCGTGACGATACCGAAGTGCTGCTATCCCATTCCGGGCGATCCGATCATGGGTTTCATCACGGCCGGGCGCGGCATCGTCATCCATCATCCTTCGTGCAAGAACGTCGTCGAGTTCCGCAACGCGCCGGACAAGTGGGTGGACGTCGAGTGGGCCGATGACCTCGCGCGCGAGTTCTCCGCCGAGATCGTGCTCGACGTCGCCAACCAGCGGGGCGTACTGGCGACGGTCGCCGCCGGCTGCGCGGACCAGAGCGCCAACATCGAGGGCATCGAGCTCTCCGAGCGCGACGAGCACCATTCGCACATGCGCCTGACCGTCGGCGTGCGTGACCGCAAGCACCTGGCCGACGTGATCCGTGTGCTGCGCAATATCAAGACCGTGGTGCGCGTGCACCGCAAGCGCGCCTGAGGACACGCCACGGCGGACCTCGCCCGCTACAATGCGGCGTGGCGGCTGCAGCGGCCGCCATCCCTGGCAAAGCAGAAGGTTCCCGCGATGAACAAGACCGCCATACACACGGACGCGGCGCCGGCCGCGATCGGCACCTATTCGCAGGCAGTCGTGCATGGCGACACGCTGTACGTGTCGGGCCAGATCCCGCTCGATCCGGGCACCATGGAACTCGTCGATGGCGACATGCGCGCCCAGGTCACGCGCGTGTTCGACAACCTGGCGGCCGTCGCCGCGGCCGCCGGCGCGACGCTCGACGATACGCTCAAGCTCAACGTCTTCCTCACCGATCTCGGCCACTTCGCGCTCGTCAGCGAAGTGATGGCGGACTACTTCGGCAAACCCTACCCGGCACGTGCCGCCATCGGCGTCGCCGCGCTGCCACGCGGCGCGGCGGTCGAAATGGATGCGGTGATCGCTCTCAACGTCTGATCGCCCGTGGCCACGACCGCGTCGCTCGACGCTCCGGTCACGGCGCTTTCGGGCGTTGGCCCGCGCCTCGCCGAAAGCCTGGCCAAGCTGCGCATCGCACGCGTCGGCGACCTGTTGTTCCACCTCCCGCTGCGCTACGAGGACCGTACGCGACTGACACCGATCGGCGCCTTGCGCCCGCACCAGGGCGCGCTGATCGAAGGCACGATCGATGTTTCCCAGGTGGTCTTCGGACGCCGCCGCGCGCTGCTGTGCCGCTTGAGCGACGGCAGCGGTGCGCTGCACCTGCGCTTCTTCCATTTCAACGCGCAGCAGCAGCAACGTCTCGCACAGGGCCGTCGCGTGCGCTGCTTCGGCGAGGCGCGCCGTGGGCCGCACACGCTGGAGATGGTGCATCCTGAAATCCAGCTCATCGATCCCGACCAGCCGGCCGCGGTCGAAGCCGAACTGACCCCCGTCTACCCGACCACCGAGGGACTCCACCAGGCGCGTCTGCGCCGCCTCACCGACCAGGCGCTGGCCCTGCTCGGCGACGACGATGCGGGCGAACTGCTGCCGCCGGCGCTGCGCGAACCGCTCGCGATGCCGACACTCGCCGACGCGCTGCGCTTCGTGCATCGCCCGCCGCCCGACGCCGACCTCGCGATGCTCGCCGAATCGATGCACCCGGCGCAGCGGCGCCTGGTGTTCGAGGAGCTGCTCGCCCACCAGCTCAGTCTCAAGCGCCTGCGCGAGGCGGCGCGCCGCTTCGACGCCCCCCGCGTCAGCGGCGGTTCGTTGCGCGCGCGCCTGCTCGAGGCACTCGGCTTCGCGCTGACCGGCGCGCAGCAACGCGTGATCGGCGAGATCGATGCCGACCTCGACGCCGGCGTGCCGATGCTGCGGCTGTTACAGGGCGACGTCGGCGCCGGCAAGACCGCGGTCGCGGCTGCCGTCGCCTGCGCACTTCTCGAACAGGGCTACCAGGTCGCCATGATGGCGCCGACCGAACTGCTCGCTGAGCAGCACGGCGCGAACCTGCGGCGCTGGTTCGAGCCGCTCGGCGTCGACATCGTGCAGTTGACCAGCCGCGCAACGAAGCGCCAGCGCGCGCCGCTGCTCGCGCGGCTCGCCGAGCCCGCACCGCTGCTCGCGGTCGGCACGCACGCGCTGTTCCAGCAGGATGTCGTCTATGGCCGGCTCGGGCTCATCATCGTCGACGAGCAGCACCGTTTCGGCGTCGACCAGCGTCTCGCACTGCGCGACAAGGGTGCCAGCGACGGCTTCCGCCCGCACCAGCTGATCATGACGGCAACGCCGATTCCACGTACGCTCGCAATGACCGCCTATGCCGATCTCGACGTCTCGGTGCTCGACGAGCTGCCGCCGAACCGCAAACCCGTGCGCACGGTGGTGATGAACGAGTCGCGCCGCGCCGATCTCGTCGCGCGCATCGTCGATGCAACGGCCGAGGGCCGCCAGGTCTACTGGGTCTGCCCGCTGATCGAGGAATCCGAGCAGCTCGAGAGCCAGGCTGCGACGGAGACCGCCGAGCAGCTCGCCGCCGCCCTGCCGGATGTACGCGTCGGCCTCGTGCATGGGCGCCTCGCCGATCGCGACAAGGATGCCGCGATGGCCGCTTTCGCTGCCGGCGAAACCCAGCTCCTCGTGGCAACCACGGTCGTCGAAGTCGGCGTCGACGTACCCAACGCGAGCCTGATGGTGATCGAAAACGCCGAACGCCTGGGCCTCTCCCAGTTGCATCAGCTCCGCGGACGCGTCGGCCGCGGCGCGCGCCACGCCGACTGCGTGCTGCTGTACAAGGCGCCGCTCTCCGCGCTCGCACGGCAACGCCTGGAAGTGATGCGCGAAACCACCGATGGCTTCCTCATCGCCGATCGCGATCTCGCATTGCGCGGGCCCGGCGAGCTGCTCGGCACGCGCCAGGCCGGCGCGGCGCAGTTCCGCATCGCCGATCTCAGCCGCGACGCGGCCCTGCTTGGCGAGGTACGTCGCGGCGCCGAATGGCTGCTCGCCGAACACCCGACCATCGCCGCCCGCCTCGTCGAACGCTGGCTTGCCGATCGCGTCGAGTACGGCGGCGTGTGAGCCCGCAGGGACACGGCCCGCGCGTTCTTCGTGGTGCTAGAATCGCGACGATGGCGTCAGCCCGTCCACACAGGTTTTCGCACACGGCGTCCCTACGCGAGCGGCTCGGCCACTATGCGCGCCTGACCCGCCTGCACAAGCCCATCGGTACGCTGCTGTTGCTGTGGCCGATGCTGTGGGCGCTGTGGCTCGCCGCCGGCGGCCTGCCCGCGCTAGACGTGCTCACCATATTCGTCCTCGGTACGCTGCTGATGCGCTCGGCCGGCTGCGTCATCAACGACTATGCCGACCGCCACTTCGACGGCCATGTCGAGCGTACCCGCGAGCGGCCGCTCGCGACCGGGGCGGTCTCCGAGCGTGAAGCCTTGATACTGTTCGCTGTCCTCGTCGCGCTGGCGGCGGCGCTGGTCATGCTGACCAACCGTCTCACCGTCCTGCTCGCCCTCGGCGGCGTCGCGCTCGCCGTCACCTATCCGTTCGCCAAGCGTTATACCTACCTGCCGCAGATGCATCTCGGCGCCGCCTTCGGCTGGGCCGTACCGATGGCCTTCGCCGCGCAGAGCGGTGCGGTGCCGCCGCTGGCCTGGCTGACATTCTGCGCCGCGCTGCTGTGGGCGGTGATCTACGACACGGAGTACGCGATGGTCGATCGCGACGATGACCTCAAAGTCGGCATCAAGTCCACCGCCATCCTGTTCGACGACAACGATCGGCTCATCATCGCGCTGCTGCAGGTACTGCTGCTGTGCAACCTGTGGCTGATCGGCGAACAGGCCCGGCTCGGCGGCAGCTATTACCTCGGCCTGGCCGCGGCCGCCTGCCTGTTCGCCTACCAGCAATGGCTGATCCGCGATCGCTCGCGGGCCGGCTGCTTTGCCGCTTTCATGAACAACAACTGGGTCGGCGGCGTGATCTTCGCCGGAGTCGCCGCCGGCCTGCCCGCCTGAGATGCTGGCGCCCGGGCGGTGATCGCAGTGCTATGATGCGGCGCCTGATCAGGGCCGGGGGAGCGCCGCAACCATGAATCCACTCAAATCCGTCGTCGGTACGCTGGCGCTCGGCTTCGTCGTCGCACTCGGCATCATGCTCGTGATGGGTACCGGCGAGTTCAACCTGTGGTCGTTCACCGTATGGCTGCACGTGCTGTTCGGGGTGATCTGGGTCGGGCTGCTGTATTACTTCAATTTCGTCCAGGTACCGGCGCTCGCGGCGGCCAACGCGGACAGCGAAGGGCCGGGCCCTGCCGCCATCAACAAGTACGTCGCGCCCCGCGCGCTGGCGTGGTTCCGCTGGGGCGCGCTCGGCACCTGGCTGACCGGTGCTTCGGCATTGGAGAGCATGGGCGTGGGCCTGCTCAACGCGTTCATGCTGCGTGACGGCGCTGCCGTCATCGGCCTCGGCGCCTGGCTCGGCACCATCATGATGATCAACGTCTGGGTACTGATCTGGCCCAGCCAGCAGAAGATCCTCGGCATGGTGCCGGCTACGGACGCGGAGAAGGCGCGCGCCCGCGTGGTCGCACTGATGGCTTCGCGCACCAACACCTTCCTCTCCATTCCCATGCTGATGTGCATGGTCGGCTACGCGCACGGCCTGCCGTTCTGACGGCCCGCCGCGGCGTTGATCGCCGCTGCGAGGGCTTCAGTCGCGCGCGGAGAGTTGTGCGACCGGGTCGCCCGGCGCTGCCGGCTCGCCGGCCGGCCGACGGTAACGCGCCGCGCGGGCATCGACCGCCGCGAGCGCGCCCGCATCGAGCCCGTCGCAGAGCAAAGCACGATTCTCCCGCGCCGGCGCGAGTCCCTGCTCGGCAGCGACACTGAGCAGCGCACAGGCCTCGATGAGGTCGACGTCGGTCCCGATGCCTTCGGCGTGCAGGTAGGCGAGGTTCACCTGGGCCGACGCGCTGCCGTGTAAGGCGGCGCGCTCGTACCAGCGCCGTGCGAGCGCGACGTCGTGCGGCCAGCGCTGGCCCGACTCGTACAGCATGGCCAGCGTCAACTCGGCGCGGACGAGCCCCGCATCGGCCGCCGCCTCGTACAGGCGCCGCGCCTCGGCGACGTCGCGCGCGACGCCGCGCCCGAGCCGGTGCAGTCGGGCGAGGTTGTATTGCGCTTCGCGGTGGCCACTGCTGGCGGCCGCAGCGTACCAGCGCGCAGCTTCGGCCGCCGAGGCAGCAACACCCTCGCCCTGCTCGTAGAGCACGCCGAGCGCGAACGCGGCTGCCTCGTCACCGGCACTGGCAGCACGCTGGAACCAGCCGAAGGCATCACGCGCACTGCGGCCGACACCGCGCCCGAGGTAATACATGCGCCCGAGCTGAAGCTGGGCGGCGCGATCATCTCCCTCGGCGTAGCGGTGCAGCCGGGCGACGGCGTCCGCATTGCCGCGCAGGGCCGCGCGCCCGAACCAGGTTCGTGCCTGCTCGGGCGGGCCGGCGCGGCCATGCTCGATCATCAGCGCGAGGTTGTACTGCGCCTTGGCGTAGCCCTGCTCGGCGGCGAGGCGATACCACTCGGCCGCGCGGGCGGGGTCGGCCACCACGCCTTCGCCGTTGTCGTAGAGCAGCCCGAGGGCAAACTGGGCACGCGCATCGCCGACGCTCGCGAGCGGCTCGAAGCGCGCCATCGCGGCAGTGTAGTCGCCCCGCTTGTAGGCCGCGACACCGGCCGCAAAATCGCCCCGCGCACCGGCCGCCGCACTCCACAGGGCCAGTATAATCAGCACCTTCCACCCATACAGCCGGATACTCATGCCCCCTTATAGCGGCCGCGCGGCGGCAGCTCTCCAATGGCCGCGCGCGGCGTGGCAGATGCTGGCCTGGAGCGGCCTGGTCGCGGTCTCGGCAGCCTCGCTACTGACCGCGCCACCGCTGCCCGACGAGCTGCCCGACTTCACCGACAAGCTGGTGCACGCCGCCATGTACGCCACGCTGATGGGGCTCTTCGTGCGCGCACACCCGGGCCTGCCGGCGCTACTGCTCGCCGCCGGGCTCGGCGCGTTCGGTGCCCTCATCGAACTGCTGCAGGGCCTGACACCGGCCCGCACCGCGAGCCTTGCCGACGGCGTTGCCAATTGCGCCGGGATCTCGATAATGCTGGCACTGCATGCGGCGCAGGCGCGCGCCGCGACCACCTCACAACCGCCCCGCTCCCGCCCATGACACAGACTGCCCAGGACACGCGCCCGCTCGCCGGCATGCGCGTCATAGAAATCGGCCAGCTCCTCGCCGGCCCCTTCACCGGCACCATCCTCGGTTACTTCGGCGCCGAGGTCATCAAGGTCGAGCCGCCCGGCCAGGGCGACCCGATCCGCTCCTGGCGCGAGGTCAGGAACGGTACCTCGCTGTGGTGGGCCAGCCTCGCACGCAACAAGAAGTGCGTCACCCTCGACCTGCGCAACGAGCGGGGCCGCGCCCTGCTGCGCGAACTCGCCGGCAAGGCCGACGTGTTCATCGAGAACTTCCGCCCCGGCACGATGGAGAAATGGGGCCTCGGACCCGACACCTTCAAGGCCGACAACCCGGGCCTCATCTACGCGCGCATTTCGGGCTACGGCCAGACCGGACCGAACGCGCCCAAGGCCGGTTTCGCCTCGGTGTGCGAAGCCTACGGCGGTTTCCGCTACGTCAACGGTTTCCCGGGCGAGCCACCGGTGCGTCCCAACCTCAGCATCGGCGACACGCTGGCCGGCATCCACGCCGCGCTCGGCGTGCTCCTCGCCTACATCGGGCGCCAGCGCGACGGCGCCGGCCAGGTCGTCGACGTCGCCATCTTCGAGGCGGTGTTCAACCTGCTCGAGGCAGTGATCCCGGAGTACGCCGGTGCCGGCGTCATTCGCCAGCCTTCGGGCTCGACGCTGACCGGTATCGTGCCGTCTAACACCTATCGTTGCAGCGACGACAAGCTGATCGTGATCGGCGCAAACACCAATTCGATGTTCAAGCGCCTCGTCGAGGCCATGGGCCAGCCGGCCATGGCCGAGGATCCGCGCCTCGCCGACAACGCCGGGCGCGTCACCCACCAGGCCGAAGTCGACGGCGCCGTGCAGGCGTGGACCGGGAGCCTGACCGCGGCCGAGGCCCTGGCCGCGCTCGACGCCGCCGGCGTCGCCGCGGGCCCGATCTACGATGCCCGCGACATGTACGAAGACCCACACTTCCACGCGCGCGGCCTGTTCCAGGAAGTGACCATCAACGGCGAGCCGCTGGCGATCCCCGCCATCGTGCCGCTGCTCTCGCGCACACCCGGACGCACCGATTTTCCCGG
The DNA here is from genome assembly GCA_029977665.1 of Pseudomonadota bacterium. Taxonomy (GTDB): domain Bacteria; phylum Pseudomonadota; class Gammaproteobacteria; genus JACKNG01. The sequence continues at coordinate 8,223 of JAPOKK010000004.1, forward strand.
GCCCGCACTCGGCAGCCATAACGCCGACGTCTACGGCAGCCTGCTCGGGCTCGACGACGACGCGCTCGGCGAACTGCGCGAGGCGGGCGTGATCTGAGCGCGCAGGCGGGCTGTTCCGTGCGGCAAACGCCCTCCACCACGACAGCCACCCGGGCCGCGACCGCGGGCCATGCGGCGCGCGACGGGCGCCGCGCCATCACTAACGCCGCACACACCCTGTTCGCCTACGGCACCCTGATGTTCCCTGCCGTGTTCCACGCTGTCACCGGGCTGACCCGAACCGGCGTGGCGGCGATGCTCGAGGATCACGCGCGCTACGCGGTGCGCGGTCAACCGTGGCCGGCGATGCTCGCCGAGATCGGCGCACGCACTGACGGCTGTGTGTATACCGACCTGCCCGCCACCGCGTGGCCGCGCCTCGACGATTTCGAGGGCAGTTTCTACGTCCGGACCGCGGTCGAGGTCACGCTCACCGATGGCACGCGCTGCGCGGCCCAGACCTACCTCGCCCGCGCGGGTACCCGCACCTGGCTGTCGCCGCGTGCCTGGTCCGCGGAGGAATTCCGCCGCCGGCACCTCGCAAACTATCTCGCGCGGGGTGCGTGAGCTGGCCACGCTCTTCACCATCGGCCATTCCAATCGCGCCAGCGACAAGCTGCTCGCGTTGCTCGCGGTACCCGCTATCGAAGTCCTGGTCGACATCCGCGCCTTCCCGCGTTCGCGGCGACATCCGCATTTCGACCGCGCGGCACTCGAGGGCATGCTCGCGCGCGCCGACATCGCCTACGTGTGGGCCGGTGACGCCCTCGGCGGCTTTCGCAAGCCGCGGCGCGACTCGCGCCACGCGGCGTTGACCGACCCGGCATTTCGCGGCTTTGCCGACTACATGGAAAGCGCGCGTTTTCACGCCGGCATCGCGGCGCTCGTCACCCGCGCCGCGCAGCGGCGCGTGGCGCTGATGTGTGCCGAGGCCGAGCATCACCACTGTCACCGCCAGTTCATCGCCGATTTCCTTACCCTGGCCGGCCACGAGGTGCGCCACATCGGCGGCCAGGGCGAGACCCGGCCCCACCAGCTCACGCCTTGCCTCGACGGCAGCGGCGACGCGCCGGTTTACAATAGGCACGAGCAACGCGACCTGTTCGCCCCCACCGGCATGGTGACGTGAACGACGGCGCGCCCGGTCACACCGCCAACCCAGGAGACTCGCATGTTCCATCCCACCGACCTTGCCGCGCCCTCCGGGCATGCGCGAATCCACGCGTTCGCGTGCGCAGCGGAAGCGAACGGGATGGCCAGGGATGGTGCCGCTACCCGCAAGACCCCGCGCACGGCCTGAGCGGCGCCGCCGCTCGACGTCCCGCCAGGCAGTGTCCGCCATGAAGCCGGCCCGCGTTCATGTGCGCCTGCTGCGCGCACTGCTACTCGTCCTGGTGGTGGCCGTCGCGCCGCCCGTACGCGCTGACCTGCCGAGCGAGCTGACCCGCGTACTGTCCCGCCACAAACTGCCGCACGATGCCGTCAGCCTGGTCGTGCAGGCCGTGGACGAACCCACGCCGCGCCTCGCGCTGAACGTCGACGTCCCGCGCAACCCTGCCTCGACGATCAAGCTGGTGACGACCTGGAGCGCGCTCGACCTGCTCGGCCCGACCCACACCTGGACGACCCGGCTGTATGCGCTCGGACCGATCAAGGACGGCGTGCTCGACGGCGATCTGCTGATCGAAGGCGGCGGCGATCCCTATCTCCTGCTCGAGGAATTCTGGGCCATGCTCGGCGAACTGCGCCGCGCCGGGGTGCGCGACATTCGCGGACGCCTGCTCGTCGACCAGAGCCGCTTCGCTACCGACGAGACCGATGCGGGTGCTTTCGACGGCAGCCCGTTCCGCCTCTACAACACCTTGCCGAGCGCGCTGATGGTCAACTTCCAGTCGGTCGCTTTCAACTTCGACCCGGACGCCGCGCGCGGGCGCGTGAACATCACTACCGTGCCCGAACTGCCCAACCTCGTCATCGACAACCAGATCCGCCTGACCAAGGGTGAGTGTCGCGGCAACGCGCCGCGCATCACCATGCAGCAGGCCGCGCCCGACGCCCCCGATCACATCGTGTTCGGCGGCGAGATGCCCTACACGTGCCACGGCTACCGCCTCGCCCGCAGCGTGATGACGCCGGCCTCCTACGCCTACGGCGTGTTCAAGAGCCTGTGGTCGCAGTGGGGCGGCAGCATCGAGGGCGGCTTCGCCCTGGCGACCCGTCCGCGCGGCAAGACGCCGCTGGTAACCTGGCCTTCGCGCCACCTCGGTGAGGTTATCCGCCCGTTGAACAAGTGGAGCAACAACCTGATGACGCGCATGTTGCTCTACTCCCTCGCCGACAGCCGCTACCCGGCGCCGGTGACGCGCCAGCAGGGCGCCACGCTGGTGCGCGAGCATCTCGCCGCACGGGGCCTCGATACCAGCGCCCTGATCATCGACAACGGCTCCGGGCTGTCACGCGACGCGCGCGTGACGGCGAGCTTCATGACCGCCCTGCTCAAGCTCGCCTGGCGCGAACCGACCATGCCGGAGTTTCTCGCCTCGCTCGCGATCGTCGGCAAGGACGGTACGATGCGCAAACGCTTCCGTCGTGGCAGCGAAGCCGGACGCATGCACCTCAAGACCGGCAGCCTCGACAACGTCGCCGCGATCGCCGGCTACGTACACGCCCCCGGCGGCCGCACCTTCGTCGTCTCGCTGATGGTCAACTACCGCGGCGCCAACTGGGGCGCCGGGCGCGAACTGCAGGACGCCCTGCTCGCGTGGACGTTCCGTCAGCAGTGAACGCGCGGCCGCGCGCTCAGCGCCCGGCCAGCACGCCGTCGAGACGTGCGAGGATGGCCTCGAGCAGCGCCGGCGAGGTGGCGAAGTTCAGTCGCACGAAGCCCTCGCCTTCCGGGCCGAAGGTACGACCGTCGTTCAGCGCGACCTGCGCTTCGCGCAACAGGAACTCGTGCGGCGACGGCTCGAGCGCGAGCGCACGCAGGTCGAGCCAGGCGAGGTAGGTCGCCTCGGGCGGCAGGTGGCCGACCCGCGGCCAACGCTCGGCGACGAAGGCGGCAACGCGATCGCGGTTGGCGCGCAGCTGCACGAGCACTTCGTCCAGCCAGGGCTGCGACTCACTCCAGGCCGCCCGCACGGCAGCGATACTGAGCGTATTGGTGCCGCCGCGCACGTGCGCGGGCACGCGTTCGAAGCGCTCTTTCAACGTGCGGCTGCCGAAGTGCGCGAAAGCCATGCACATGCCGGCGATGTTGAACGCCTTGCTCGCCGACATCAGCGTGACGGTGCGCGCGGCGATAGCGGGCGAAACGGTCGCGATCGGTACGTGCGGCACGTCGTCGAGGACGAGGTCGGCGTGGATTTCGTCGCTGACGATGACGAGGTCGTGGCGGCAGGCGAGTTCGCCGATACGCTCGAGTTCCTCGCGCGAGAGCACGCGACCGGTCGGGTTGTGCGGGTTGCACAACATGAACAGGCGCGTGGTGTCGTCGATGGCAGCTTCGATCTGGTCGAAATCGATCTCGTAGCGCGCCGCCCCCGCAACGAACGGCACGCACACCGCGCGCCGGCCGACCTCCGCCGCCGCGTGCAGGAAAGGTGGGTAGATCGGCGTCTGGATGACAGCGCCCTCACCCGGCGCGCTGAAGGTCTCCAGCGCCAGGTAGAGCCCCTGCACGACATCGCTCAGGATCAGCACATCGCGGGAATCGATCTCCCAGCCGAAGCGCGCACCGGCGCGCGCGACGAACAGGTCCGGCAGGCCGGTCGCGCGATGGGCCTGGGGATAGCCGAGATCGGCCGCGTCGACGGCCGCATGCAGCGCCGCGCGAATCGGCTCGGCGACGACGAAATCCATGTCGGCGACCCATGCCGGCAGCACGTCCGCGCCATAGTGGTTCCACTTCGCGCCGCGGCGGCGGCGCAGGACTGCTTCGTTGATATCATCGAGCGACATGGGCAGCGAGTGTAGCCGCTTGCCGCCCGCGGCAAAACACGAACGACGATCCGCGGTGCTGCCGGCGGGCCGCGTGAGAGCGTGCGCCCTGCCGTCGCGCCGGTAGGAAGGAGCAACATGAACGTACTCGTGACCGGCCACACGCGCGGACTCGGCCGCGCCCTCGCCGACACCTACCTCGCTGCCGGCCACCGCGTGTTCGGCCTGGCGCGCGGCCACGTCGACGGCGCACCGGCGGCGCTGGTCCAGGGCCATGCCGATTTCGCCGCACCCGCAGCGCTCGGTGCCGCTGTCGATGCACTGCTCGGCGATATCACCCTCGATCTCGCGTTCCTCAACGCCGGCGTGCTCGGTCCCATCGCCGCGCTGCGCGAGACCTCGCTCGACGACATCCGGCACGTCATGGACGTCAACGTGTGGGCCAACAAGACGCTGCTCGATGCGCTGGCGGCGCGCGCGCCGGCGCCCGCGCAGGTCGTGCTGATTTCATCCGGCGCCGGCGTGCGCGGCAATTTCGGTTGGGGCGCCTACGCGCTGTCCAAGGCGACGCTCAACATGCTCGCGCAACTGTACGCGCACGAGTTTCCGCACAGCCACCTGTGCGCGCTCGCGCCGGGCCTGGTCGCGACCGCGATGCAGGACACGCTCGCGGCCAAGAGCGCCGCGACCTTCCCTTCGCTGGCCCGGCTGCACAGCGCACGCGGCACCTCGCGCATGCCCACGCCGGCGATTGCCGCGGCCCACATCGCGTCGATCGTGCCGCGCCTGGTCGAACATCCGAGCGGCAGTTTCGTCGACGTCCGCGAGCGCTACCCGCTACCCGATGACGAACGCAGCGGCTAGCTCCGGGCGGTCTCACGGCGCCGCGCACAGCGCCGGCGCATCGGCCCCGAGTCGATGCAGCACGCGGCACGGCAGGCGCGGCCAGGCGTCCACCCAGCAACAACGGTGATCGAAATCATCGACGATCTCGACGGCGGCCGCGTCCGCCACGGCAAGGTAGCGCGCGACCAGTGACGGCACGACGATGCGATCTTCGCCGCCGAGCAGCACCGCCTGCGGCGTATCCGCGAGGCGCGGCGCGAGCACGACCGGATCGAGTCCTGACAACGCGCTCACGCCATGATGCGCGGTCCACGCCGCCGGATCGAGGTTGCCGGCAACACTGACCACCCAGGCAACGTCATCGCGACGCGCGGCGAGCAGGGTCGCGATGACGGCCCCGCCCGAGTAACCGGTGAGCCCGAGCGTCGGCCGCGCGCCGTCGTCACGCGACAGGAATGTGTCCAGCACGCCGTCGAGCGCGGCAACGACGACCTCGCCATAGCGTTCCGCGGTCCAGTGGCGCGGCTCGCAGCCGGCCAGTTCGGCCGCGCTCGCGTACTGGCACGGCCGGCCGAGGTAGAGCACCGCCGGCGCCGGGTCGCGCAAGGCGAGCGCCAACGCGAGCGGGCGGCGCGGCGTCGGGTCGCGCGAGACGCGCCGGCGCGATTGCCAGGCGCGGCCATCCCCTTCGAGGTAGACATCGACATGGCTGGCACCGGCAAGGCCGCGGGAGAAACTGCGCACGGGTCCGGCCGGCGTCGCATGGACCGCGAGGCGCATGCCGGCGCGTGATGCCGCGGTGAGCAATTCGCCGCGTGAGCCGCCACCCTCCTGCCCGGTGGCGCACGCGCACAGCAGCACCACACCGACAAGCAGGCCACACCGCGCGGCGCGTGTCATCCCGCTCAGTCGTTACCGCCTTCGCCAACGCGTACCGGCGCGCCACGGCCGAGACCGAGATGATTCGCCGCGTGCCCCTCGGCGCACGCGATCTCGAGCACGCCGAACGAATTCACCAGCGCAAGCAGCTCGCCCGGGGCGGCATCGCCGTAGGTGCGCAGGAAGCGAATGTCGTGTCCCCCGGCATGCACCACCGGCCGGCGCAGGGCCGCGAGCTCACTCGCGGCGATGTTGGTGATGAGGTTACCGAAGTGATCGCTGGTGATGACCACGCCGCAGAGCTGCCCCTGTCGCTGTTCGACCGGTTCGATGATCGAGGGCACGTAGTCGCGCGTCGGCTCGCCGCAGGATTGCGGCGCGAGGCGGCCGGCGGCGAGCGCCGCGGCGAGCGGCGCGAAGATATCGCGTCCGTGGAACGTCGCGCTGGTGTCGGCGAGGCGATGGGCATCGATGACGGCGTCGGAGACGTGGCGCACTTCGGCGCCGGTCGCCTCGATCACTTCCGCCAGCAGGCCGTTGTCGGGCGCGAGGAACGCGTGGCCGTCACCGACGGCGAGGAGCACGCTGCGATCGGTGCCGACGCCGGGATCGACGACCGCCAGGTGGACCGTGCCGCGCGGGAAATAATGATACGATCGTGCAACCCAGAAACCCGCTTCCGCCGGCCAGTGCACCCATGCTTCGTGCGTCAGGTCGACGATCTGGGTCTGTGCATGACGACTCAGGATCACGCCTTTCATGGTCCCGACGAACGGGCCGCGATGACCGAAATCGGTGGTAACGGTGACCACACCGCTGGCTACGAAATGCTCGCTCATGACTCCCCCGTTGACTGACGCTGTCGTGCCGGCCCCGCACCGCTGCGGGAGGCCGTCGCACGCCCCGATGATCCGGGCTCGCCGCCGGCGGCGCAAGCAGCGCCCGTGAACACGCCGGCCATGGCCGTGGCCGGCATCGACCGCGCCGGCTGGGAGCACATCGACTGCCCGGTCTGCGGGGGCCGCGCGTTCACGCACCTGTTCGACAAGGGCGGCGAGCCGTTCGTACGCTGCACCGGCTGCGGTCTCGTGCTGATCAACCCGCGCCCGTCGTTTGCCGCCATCCGCGCCGGCTACGATGCGTCCTACAGCGCCGGCTATACCCGCAAGGCCGACAAGAAGCTCCGGCGCGCGCGGCGACGCGTTGCGCGCGTGAAGCGGCGCCTCGGCCATGGCGGACGCTGGCTGGATGTCGGATGCTCGGCCGGCTTCGTGGTCAAGGCGGCCGCCGAGGCCGGCTTCGAAGCCCACGGCGTCGACATCGAGACCGCCGGCATCGCCTATGGCCGCGAACAGCTCGGTCTCGCGCACCTGCGCGAAGGCCTGCTCGACGAACAGGCCTACGAGACGGCGAGCTTCGACGTCATCTCGCTCTATGACGTCATCGAGCACGTGCCCGATCTGAACGCTTTCGTCGCCGAACTGGCGCGTCTGCTCGCCGCCGATGGCGTGATCGATCTCGGCACGCCGGACCTCGGCCACTGGCGCGTACCGCGACCGCTCCAGCGCTGGGACGAGCTCAAGCCGTCCGAACACCTGTATTACTTCGACCGCACGACGCTGGCGCGCCTGCTCGCGCACCACGGCCTGCGCATCGTGCACCAGCGCACGGCGCTCAAGCCCGGCCTCAAGGTCATCGTGGGGCACGCCTGAGGCCACCCCGAACACGCAGCCTCGAACATGCCGCGATGAAGAGGACCGCCGCAGACGCCGCCGCCCACGCACGCCACCGCCTGCCGACGGTGCGCGGCAGCACCAGAAGTGGTCGCGTACCCTGGTCCCCGCAATCGGCACAGTCGGCGCAGGCATGAGCGAGACCACGCCCGCCGCGGCCGCGTTGACGACGCGCACGGACGACACCCGCCTCGTGGTGTGCCCGGCGGGCGCATGGACGCTCGCCGCCACCCTGCCCGCGTCACCTGCGGCGCTGCACGCGCCCGAGCCCGCCGGCGTCACCCGGATCGCCTTCGACTGCACCGGCCTCACTGCGTGGGATTCGCGTTTCGTCGTGTTCGTGCGCGAACTCGAAGAGCGCTGCGCGGCGGCCGGCGTCGCGCTCGAGCGTGACGACCTGCCGCAGGGCGTGCGGCGCCTGCTCGAGCTCGCCGACGCCGCACCCGAACGCGCCGCGGAAAGCCCCGGCGGCCACGAGCGCGCCTTCCTGCGCGAGGTCGGGCTGCAGGTGATCGCGTTCGTGCGTTCGGCCGGCGAGCTGATCGAATTCACCGGTGCGGCGGCCGTGGCCTTCGGCCGCCTGCTGCGCGGCCGCGCGCGCTTCCGCGTGCTGGACATGCTGCGCATCATGCAGGACGTCGGCGCCGAGGCGCTGCCCATCGTCAGCCTGATCAGCATCCTGGTGGGACTCATCCTCGCCTACATCGGCTCGTTGCAACTCAGCCAGTTCGGCGCCGACGAGTATGTCGCCAATCTCGTTGCCATCGCGATGGCACGCGAGATGGCGGCGATGATGACCGGCATCATCATGGCCGGCCGCACCGGCGCGGCCTTCGCCGCCCAGCTCGGCACGATGACCGCGAACGAGGAAATCGACGCCCTGCGCACCGCGGCCATCCCGCCGATGGAGTTCCTCGTGCTGCCGCGCCTGCTGGCGCTGGTGCTGATGCTGCCGCTGCTGACCGTCTACGCCAACCTGATGGGTATCGTCGGTGGTGCCGTGGTCGGCCTCCTGCTGCTCGATATCGAGCCCCTGCAGTACCTCGTACAGACGCGCGGCGCGGTCGACCTCGGCGACTTCGCGACCGGCCTCATCAAGGCCGCGGCCTACGGCGTCATCGTCGCCGTCTCGGGCTGCCTGCGTGGCATGCAGTGCGGCCGCAGCGCGGCGGCCGTGGGCGCCGCGACGACCTCGGCCGTGGTCACCGGCATCGTCTTCATCGTCGTCTGCTCGGCCACGCTTACCGTGGTCTACCAGGTGCTCGGGATCTGAGTGTATGCGCGGCGCTGGAAACGACGAGGATGACGCCGCGGTTTCCGTGCGCGGCCTGAGCGTCGGCTACGGTAAGCACGTGGTACAGCGCGATCTCGATTTCGACATCGCGCGCGGCAGCATCTTCGTCATCATGGGGCCGAGCGGCTGCGGCAAGAGCACGGTGCTGCGCGCACTCATCGGCCTGCTGGAACCGCTCGCGGGCGAGGTCCTGTTCGGCGCGGAGAACTTCTGGGACGCGTCGCCCGAGCAGCAGGACCACCTGCGTCGACGCTTTGGTGTCATGTACCAGGGCGGCGCCTTGTGGAGCTCGATGACGGTGGCCGAGAACGTCGGCCTGCCGCTCAGCGAACACACCAGCCTCGATGCCGCGACGATCCGCCGACTGGCCGAGCTCAAGCTCGCCCTGGTCGGCCTCAAGGGCTTCGAGGATTTCTACCCGGCCGAGATCAGCGGCGGCATGAACAAGCGCGTCGGCGTGGCGCGCGCGCTGGCGCTCGACCCCGCGGTGGTGTTCTTCGACGAACCGTCCGCCGGCCTCGATCCGCTCAGTTCGCGACGCCTCGACGACACCCTGCTCGCGCTGCGCGACGGGCTCGGCTGTACCATGGTATTGGTGACCCACGAACTCGACAGCATCTTCGCCATCGCCGACGACGCCATCCTGCTCGATCCGCAGGCCGGCACGTTGATCGCGCAGGGCAACCCGCGCGAGCTGCGCGAGCACAGCACGGATGCACGCGTGCGCCGCTTTCTCCTGCGGGGTGCGGCATGAGCGAACGCGCCAACCCGGCAGTCGTCGGCGGCTTCGTCATCGGCGCGCTGGTGCTGCTGGTGGCGGGCGTACTGCTCTTCGGCAGCGGTGCCCTGCTCAGCGAGCGCGTGCCGGTCGTGGCCTTCTTCTCGGGTAACGTGCGCGGCCTGCAGGTCGGCTCGGCGGTGGAGTTCCGTGGCGTGCGCGTCGGCACGGTCACCGACATCCAGCTCGCGCTCGACATGGATCATTCCGACCTCATGATTCCCGTGCACATGGAGCTCGAGACGCGCAGTCTCACGCTCGCCGGCTCCGTGGCGCGCGCGGAGGCGGCGCGCGCCTCGCGCTTGTTGGATGCGCTCGTCGACAAGGGCCTGCGCGCGCGTCTCGACCTCAAGAGCTTCGTCACCGGGCAGCTCGCAGTCGGGCTCGACATGTATCCGAACACCGAGGCCGTGCTGATCGGCGCCGTCGACGGCGTCTACGAGCTGCCGACCGTGCCATCGGCCCTCGACCGCGTCTCCAAGGTGCTCTACGAACTGCCGCTGCAGGACATCGCGGCGAAGTTCGTCGCGACCCTGGACAACCTCGATCGCCTGCTCGCCGACCAGCACCTCGCCGAGGCGTTGCGTGACGCCGCGGTGACGGCGCGTCACTCGCGCGCAGCGGCAGCGCAGCTCGAAGCCAACCTCGGGCCGCTGCTCGGCGAGGCGCGGGCCACCGTGGGCGCGCTGCGCGAGCGTGTCGATGCCTTCGGACGCCGCGGCAATGAGACCCTCGACGACTACGCCGACCTCGCCACCACGACGTCGCGGCGCGTCGATGCCCTCGCCCCCCGGCTCGACGCGGTGCTGCACGGCATCGAGCAGGCGAGCGCAGCCGTCGACGCGAGCATCGCGCCGCTCGGCACGGCAGCGGTCGCGACCCTGGACCGGGCACGCGAGGTCATCGACGGCGCCGGGGCGGTGCTCGCCGACGACTCGCGCACACGCTACAACCTCGACACCGCGCTCGAGGAGTTCGCCGCGGCGGCACGCGCGTTGCGTATCATGGTCGATGATCTGCAACGCAATCCCGACGCCCTCATCCGGGGCAGACACCCGTGAGCTACACTGACTTCGTTGACCGCTTCCGCACCCTGGCCGCGCGCTTCGCCGTCGGCCTGCTGCTCGCGCTGCTCGCGCCGCTGCTGCTCGGCGGCTGCGCGCGGGCACCCGCACCGCAGCTCTACGTGCTCGATTCGCCGGCAAGCGCCGGGCGCGTCGGCGCGGACAACGGACCGGTCGTCGGCATCGCGCCGCTGGTGCTGCCGCGCTACCTCGACCGCCCGCAGATCGTCACCCGCGACGGCATCCATCGTCTCAGCGCCTCGGACAGCCACATGTGGGCCGAACCGGTGGCGCTCGGCGCCGCGCGGGTGCTCGGCAACAGCCTCGCGGCGGCGCTCGGCAGCAACCGCGTCTACCGCCTGCCGGCACGCCACCCGGTCACGCTCGACTGGCGCGTGGAGGTCGACATCGACCGCTTCGAAGGCGGCCTCGACACGGCGGTCACGCTGGAGGCGCGCTGGAGCCTGTTCCGGGCCGACACCCGCACACCCGCCGCGACGCGCCTGTCGCGCATCGATGTCATGCCCGACGGCCCGGATCACATCGCGCTGGTTGCCGCGCAGACCCATGCCCTGGAACGCCTGGGCACAGAGATCGCGGCCGCCATCGAGACCGCGCCCTGACCTCAGCGGTAGCGCACCGGGCCGGCGGCGCGGTCGGCGCCGTTCAGTCTCCGGGATTCCAGGCCGCGGGGCGCTTCTCGGCAAAACTGGCGAGCCCTTCGGCGGCCTCCGCGCTTTGCCGCTTGGCAGCGTGCTCGGCAACGAGGCGTTCGAACACCGCATCGTTGACCAGGGCGCCGGCAACCTGCATCGCGCTGCGCTTGCTGAGCGCGATGGCATCCGGCGCGACGGCAAGCAGTGCGTCGATGACCGACGCGGCGGCGGTATCGAGGCCGCCCGGCTCGCACACGTCGTGGACCAGGCCGATGGCTCGCGCGGTCACCGCATCGAAGCGCTCGCAGGTCAGCGCGTAACGCCTGACGTTGCGGATGCCGATGGCGGCGACGAGCTGCGGAAAGATGATCGTCGCCGCCATGCCCCAGCGCGCCTCGCTGACGGCGAAACTCGCGGTGCGCTCGGCGATCACGACGTCGCAGGAACTCGCGAGCCCCGTACCGCCGCCGACACAGGCACCGTGGACGAGGGCGATGGTCGGCTTGGGCAGCTGATTGAGTGCGCGCATCGCCTCGGCGGTCAGGCGCGAGGCAGCGAGATTGGCGGCGGTATCGCGCGCCGCGACCTCACGCAGCCAGGTAAGGTCCGCGCCGGCCTGGAAGTGCGGCCCGTTGCCCCGTACCACGAGCACGCGCACGGCGTTCTCGACCGCGAGCTTGCGAACCGTCGCGAGCAGGGCCGCGAGCAGGGCCTCGTCGTAGGCGTTGTTGACCGTCGGGCGGTTCAGGGTGACGGTCGCGACGCCGCGTGCGTCGAGATCGCACAACACCTCCGCTTCCTTCATGCTCGGCTTCCCCTGCGTGGCGATTCGTCTTGCGGACCGCAGATGGCTTGAAAGCCGGCGGCCAGGAACGGCAGCATGCGGGCGTGGATCGTGGCCAGGTCGCTGCTCGCGCAGCGCCCGCCAGAGAGCACGTCGATGCGGCCGGTCTCGGCAAATGTAATCGTCATTGCGCCGATCAGGAAGTGGAAGCCCCAGTAGATGTCCTCCTCGCGCGCCTGCGGCAGGCTTTCGCGCACACGCGCCAGGAACGCCTGCGCGACGGGGTCGAAGTAGGCCGTCATCAGCGCGCTCGTCCAGCGCTGCGAGTTGGCCACCTGCGCGATGACCCGCGCGTAGGCCTTCCAGCCGGGGCCGCCGCTCAGGCTGCGCGAGAGAAACGGGCCGCTGAAGGCTTCGATGACCTGTTCGAGCGGCGCGTCGGCGGGCAATGCCTCGAGCGCGGCCAGGCGCGCACCGTTGAGATCGCTCGCGCGGCGCTCGACGACGGCGCGGAAGAGTTCGAGCTTGGGTCCGAAATGGTAGTTCGCGAGGGCCAGCTCGACACCCGCCCGGCGCGTGATCATGCGCAGCGACACGGCGTCGTAGCTGGCCTCGGCGAACAACTGCTCGGCGGCATCGAGAATGCGTTCGCGGGTCGGCACGGTGCTGGCGGCGGCGGGGACGGACGGCATGCTTGCAGCGGCAGGTGGATTGGATTAATTTTTGAACGATCGTTCAAATCTTGCAAGCGCGCCGCCCGGCAGGGCGCGCGCCTGCCACGGGGAGGAACCACTTGAGCTCTTATCTTTGCGGCCTGGACATCGGCGGCACGTTCACCGATTGCGTGCTGATCGACGACGCCGGCCATCTCACCATCGCCAAGGCTCCGTCGACGCCGGGCAACTTCGCTGCCGGCGTGATCGAGGCGATCGAGCGCGCCGCGAGCAAGGTCGGCTTGCCGATGAGCGACCTGCTCGCCTCGATCAGCGTGCTCGCGCACGGCACCACTGTGGGCACCAACACCATCATCCAGCGCCGCGGCGCCAAGGTCGGGCTCATCACCACCAAGGGCCATAACGACGTCATCCACATCATGCGTGGCTCGCGCGGGCTGTCGGGCCAGGACATCAAGCTTATCGTGCACATCCCGGAGAGCCGCAAACCCGAGCCGCTGATCCCCAAGCGCCTCGTGCGCGGCGTGTCCGAGCGTGTCGACTGCTTCGGCAAGGTCGTCGTGCCGCTCAACGAGGACGAGGCGCGCCAGGCGATCATCGAACTGCGCGACGCCGGCTGCGAAGCGCTCGCCATCTGCACCTTGTGGTCGTTCCTGGAACCCGCCCACGAGCAGCGCATCAAGCAGCTCGCCGAAGAACTCGCGCCCGACCTGTACGTGACCTGTTCCTCGGAACTCGCGCCGAAATGGGGCGAGTACGAGCGCACCACCGCGGTCGCGCTGAACGCCTACATCGGCCCCGTGACGGTCGGTTACGTGACCCGTCTCGACACACAGCTGAAGGAAATGGGTTACAAACCGCCGCTGCAGATCACGCAGTGCGCGGGCGGCACCATCACCGTGCCCAAGGCGCAGGCGGCGCCGCTGCTGACACTCGACTCCGGCCCCGTCGCCGGTGTCACCGGCTCGGTCTACCTCGGCGGCCTGATGGGCCACCGCAACGTCATCACCACCGACCTCGGCGGTACCTCCTTCGACGTCGGCGTGATCCATGACGGCCTGCCGGTCGTCTCCTACAAGAGCCTGGTCAACCAGTACGAGTATTTCCTGCCCAAGGTCGATGTGCAGACGCTCGGCACCGGCGGCGGCTCCAAGGTCTGGATCGACACCACGACGAAGAGCCTGCGCGTCGGGCCCGATTCGGCCGGCGCCGACCCCGGCCCCGTCTGTTACGGCAAGGGCGGCGAGGTACCGACGACCACCGACGCCGACCTTGTGCTCGGCTATCTCGATGCGGACAACTTCGCCGGCGGCACCATGACGCTCGACCGCGACGCTGCCGCGGCCGCCTTGCAGAAGCTCGCAGACGAACTCGGCATGGATCTCTACGAGCTCGCCAGCGGTGTCGCCACCATCGCCGAGTTCCAGATGGCCGATCTCATCCGCAAGGTCACGGTACAGAAAGGGCTGGACCCGCGCGAATTCGTGGTCTTCGCGTTCGGCGGCGCCGGCCCCGTGCACATGGGCGTCGCCGCGCGCGAGCTCGGCGTCGCCAAGGTCATCGTGCCGCAAGGCGATACCGCGGCCGTGTGGTGCGCCTTCGGCGCCGCCTCGGCGGACATCCTGCACGTCGACGAACAGGTCGCGATCCAGGCCTCGCCGTTCGATCTCACGCAGGTCAACGCGATCCTCGCCGACCTCGGAGAAAAGGGCCGTCAGCACCTGCTCGACGACGGCGTCGACGCCGCGCGCCACGTCTTCCGCTACTCCATCGACATGCGCCACCGCGGCCAGATCAACGAGGTCGAGGTCGACCTCGACGACGGCCATCTCGACGACGCCGCACTCGAAGAGCTGCGCGAACGCTTCGTCGCACGCTACGAGCGGCTCTACGGCCGGGGCGCGGCCCTGCGCGGTGCGCGCCTGGAAATGGTCACGTTCCGCTGCCGCTCCTCGGCGGTCTCGCGCAAGCCGACCCTGGTCGCGGCCGACACGCTGAGCGACGTCATCGCGCCCGACGCGCAGACCGGTACGCGCGAGATCTGGTGGGCCGAACAGCGTGCCCTGACCCCGACGCCGATCTACGATGGCTACAAGCTCGTGCCCGGCAATCGCCTCGACGGCCCCTGCGTGGTGGAGACCACCACGACCTCGATGGTCGTCCATCCCGGCCAGCGCATCGAAGTCGACGCGCTCGGCAACTTCGTCATCGACCCCAACGCCTGAAGGAGGGTGTCATGCCACGTATCAGCGAACTGACCGACGTCGACTTCAACGGTATCGAGAATCCCTACGTACCGCCGAAACAGCTGCGCATCAGCGACAAGCTCAGGCTGCATCGCGATTTCGACGCCGATGTCGATCCGGTCACCTACGAAGTCATCCGCCACAACCTGTGGCAGATCAACGAAGAGCACGGCGCCACCATCCAGCGTCTTTCGGGCTCACCGGTGGCGATGTACGCGCTCGATCTCAATCCCTCGATCCTGACCGAGGACGCCGAGTTCGTCTATTTCGGACCGTACATGCAGTACATGTCCGGCGTCACCGACACGCAGGTCAAGTGGACGCTCGAGTTCCGCTCCGACAATCCCGGCATCAACGAGGGCGACATGTTCATCGCCAACGATCCCTGGGTCGGCGCCGCACACCAGCAGGACGTCATGCTGCTGTGCCCGGTGTTCTGGGAAGGCGAGCTGTTCTGCTGGGTGACCAACTGCCTGCACCAGTACGACATCGGCGGCATCACGCCCGGCAGCTTCTGCCCCTCGGCGGAATCGGCCTACGAGGAAGGCATCATGCTGCCGCCGCTGAAGATCATCGAGAACTACGAGATCCGCAAGGACATCGAGGCGGTCTACCTGCGCGCATCGCGCAAGCCGCAGCTCGTCGCGCTCGATTTCCGTGCCCAGGTCGCCGGCAACACCACCGCGCGCGAGCGCGTGATCGAGTTGATCAAGCGCTACGGGGCTAAGGCCGTCAAGGGCGTCATGAAGCGCATCATCGACAACTCCGAGAAGTCCTACCTCGAGAAAATGGCGCGGCTGCCGGACGGCGAATGGTTCGACCGCACCTACATCGAAGCCTGCCGGCCGGGTGACCGGCGCACGCACCGCGTCGTGCTCGGGCTGCGCAAGGAAGGCAACAAGCTGATCTTTACCAATGACGGCTCGGCCGGGCAGGAAGGCGCGATGAACGCGACCTACTCGGGCTGGCGCGGGTCGATCATGGTCGCCATCAACGAGCTGCTGTGCTGGGACCAGTACTTCGCCTGCGGCGGCGCGCTGCGCCACGTCGAATTCGACCCCACCCCCGGCACGCTGAACTGCGCCGATTTTCCGGCCTCGGTCTCCACCGCCCCTATCCAATCGATGGAGATCTCGCTCTACCCGGCCTACAACGTCATCTCGAAGATGATCTACCCGGATGCCGAGATGCGCCGCGACATCATGTGTATCGGCGGCACCAGCCAGTGGCCGGCAACGCTGTTCCGCGGCGAGGACCAGTGGGGCGAGCGCTACGGCTACCTGCTCGTCGATCCGATCGGCGGTGCCATCGGTGCGTTCTCCATGGCCGACGGCATCAACACCGGCGGCCAGTCGCGCACGCCGATCTGTCAGCTGCCGAACATCGAGCACACCGAGCAGAGCTTCCCGGTACTGTTCCTCTACCGCAAGGAGCTGCCCGACTCCGGCGGCGCCGGCCGTTACCGCGGCGGACTGTCGGCCGAATCGTGCTTCATCCCGCACAATACCGAGGCAATCACCCAGGACACGCTGTCCTCGGGCAACGCGACGCCGACCTCGGCCGGTATGATGGGCGGCTATCCCTCGACCACCAACGCTTACGCGTTCGTACGCAACAGCAACGTGTTCGAACGCTTCGGTGCCGGCGACATGCCGGAAGATATCGGCGAGGTCACCGGCGACGAGGTCACGCTGCAGCTGCGCGAAGAGAACTTCCTGCAATACCCGGCCGACGTGTACGCCGTCCGCTGGACCGGCGGCGGCGGCTTCGGCGACCCGTTCGATCGCGACCCGGCCGACATCGAGCAGGACCTCGAGGATTTCGCCGTCACACCGGAAGCAGCGCGGGCGATCTACGGCGCGGTGCTCACCGCCGACGGCAAGGTCGACGTCGAAGCGACGCTGGCCGAGCGCGAGCAGATCCGCCGTCAGCGCGTCAACGGCGGTGCACCCGCGCCGCGCGACGGCCAGCTCGTCTACCAGGCGGCGGCCAATCTCGACGTGCGCGCCGACGCCACCGGCCAGTACTGGGCCTGTGGCAAGTGCGCCGCCGATCTCGGCCCGACCACGACGAACTACAAGGAGGCATGCATCCGCGAGGACCGGCCGGTGTCGGACTCGAACCCGCTGATCGGCGATCCGGCCCGTTTCATTGACGACGACGTCGCCTTCCGGCAATTCTACTGCCGCGGATGCGGCACCCTGATCGACAACGAAATCGCCGTCACGCGGGACGAGCCCCTGCACGACTTCCGCTTGCCGGCGTCGGCCTGAGTCCGCGCCTCACATCGCGCCCGGCTACTCGTGGGCGCGGTGCCATCGGCGCGCGGCCGGGCATCGAGCGTCAGGCGCGTGCCGGCGCGTCTCGACCGCGCTCCGGCCGCATGGCGTCGTCGTAGTCAGACAAGGTGCGGCGCCGGGGCGGCGTCGCGCCCAAGTCCCCGGTCGACCTGCACGTCACGACACGCGGCGCCCGGCACGCGCCGCGCCGCCAAGACGCCAGCCGAGGATCCCGAGCAGGCCGGCGGCGAGGGCGGTCCACGCGGGAGAAAACGGCACCGTGCGCAACGTGGCGCCCGGCGCGGCCCCGTTCGTCTCGAACGCGAGATTGTCGATGGCGAATCCCGGCAACGCGCCGGTCAGCTCGTGGCCGATTTCGATCCGGCGAACGCGAGCCTCGCCGGCGAAGCCACGCAACTGCACGGGCGTCCGCGCGCCACTGCCAAACGGCACGCCTGCGAGTTCCTGGTCGGCGCGCACCACCACCAATGGCACGTCACCGGTCTCGCTATCATAGACCCGGACAGTGATGGGAAACCCGTCGGAGAAGAAGAAGTTCGCGATCTCGAAACTAATGCGCTGGACTGGCTCCGCGAATCGCAGCGTGATCTGGGGGCTGCTCGATGTCGCCGGCGCGAGCGTGGCGCCGCTACCCGCATCATCGCCGGCAAACGCCGTGTCGGCGCCCCCCGGGCGCGCGAGCACGGCACCGTCGATGGTCAACGCGGGCGCCGACGGTACGCTACTGACCGCGGTGCCCTCGGCGACATCGGGCAACGTGAAATCGAGCAGCAGCGACTGCCCGGCCGGCGGATCCGGCGCGAACACAGGCTTCACGCAATAGACGGTGTGCCAATTATTGTCGAAACAGGACCGAGAAGGTGCGTCACTGGCCGCCACCGGAAAACGTATCGCGGGAGCATTGTACGGCGCAGGTACCTGCTCGTAGGAGAGCAGCCTGACAACCGTCTCGCCGTGTCGCGCGTAGAGATGTTCCTTGTCGACGAACAAGGTGTAACCCGCAGCCGTAGCTAGAAACGGCGGACCGCTGCCGAAATCGAACGAACCGATACCAGCAGGGAGCATATAGGAGTCGTCGACCACGATGTCGGGGGAAGCGCCGCGCCAGACGCCCGCGGTCGCGCCGCCGAAGCCGCTGAAATGCACCTCGCCACCGATGACGGCAACATGGTCGAACTGGTCGAACGTAAAGGACTCACCGGGCACCGTCGTCGTGCGGTCGGCGACGCGCGTCAAGGTGCCGTCGAACCGGTATACGCCCCACTGACCGACTGCATCGAGACCCACGAACCCGATGACGCCGGAATCGAAATCGACGTTCAGGACACGCGTGAACGAACCCGTTCCGTGCGGCACCGGGGTCGTGGCATCGACGACGACGCTCAGCGTACCGTCCCAGCGGTATAGCGCCCAGCCGCCATCGCTGTGCGTGGCATAGAACACCACACTGCCGCCATCAGCCGCAAAAACACCGAAGTGCTGAAACGTCGCGTCAATTCCCGGCACGGTGGTGGCGCGATCGACGATCGTCACAACGCCATGGCCGGGTT
Organism: Pseudomonadota bacterium; assembly: GCA_029977665.1. Lineage (GTDB taxonomy): Bacteria > Pseudomonadota > Gammaproteobacteria > JACKNG01. Next base: position 27,002 of record JAPOKK010000004.1, read on the forward strand.
CGTGACGATACAGACCTCGACCGTTGCTCGTGTTGCTGGCGCGAAACACGGTGACCACACCATCGATTGCGCTCTCGGGCCCTTCGAAATCGCCTGAGAACTCACCGCCGCCTTCGGGTAAGGCCTGACCGGTCGTGACAATGGTAGTCACGCTCCCGCTCTCGAGGCGGTAGATACCCCCCGCGGTACCGAGCCGCCCCGCGCCGAACACGAGCACGTCGCCGGCCTGCGCCGAGAGGTGGAAGAAGTCGGTGTCGGCGAGTCCCGGCGGCGGATGGGTAGTCGAGACCACCTCGGTCAGGACCACTTCGTCGAGTACATCAGCCTGCGCCAGCATCGACAGCGCGAGCGTCGCGAATAGCGTGACGGTGCCGCGGCGGCCGCGCGAGGCGTGTGTCGGCGAATGAGGTGTGCGTGCGAATGACATCCTGTACTACCCTGCGTCTCCGGCGGCCTCAATTATGACTGCCCGCGTGATATGCGCCCACCGCGGCAGGCGCGCGAGCGCCGCGACGTCGCCACGATGACACCTCGTGGTGGCGCCGAGAGCCCGTTGGTCTGCCTCTTGCACGGGATAGCGGCAGGCGCGCTCCCGACACCAAGAGATGGTTTGCGCCTGTCAGCAACCTAGCAAGGAGAATCACATGAATACCGATATCGCCAGCGGCAAGTGGAAACAGCTCAAGGGCGCCGTGAAACAGAAGTGGGGCGACCTCACCGATGACGAAATCGACCAGGTGGACGGCAGCGCCGACCGCTTCGCTGGCCTGATGCAGGAACGTTACGGTCTCGCGCGCGACCAGGCCGAAAAGGAGTTCGATACCCTGCGCTCGATGTGACGGTAAGCCGTCCTGGCGGCCTTGGAAGGATTGCCGTCCGCGTGCAAGCCTTACACGTCGGTGCTGGCCGCCGGGGCTCCCGTCACGAATTCCACCGTGCGCGCAGATCCGGGGTATCGTAACCACGCGGCCGGGGCGGCCGGCGCCGCGTCGATGCTCCGCTGCGACGCCCCGCGCGCGCTCACCGGGCGAGACCGGTTGAACGCGGCGCGCAGTGCCGCCATGCCGCATCGGCTCACAGAGGCGCCCGTGTGCGATGGAAACCTGGCTGTACTATTTCACCGCGCCGCCGGCGCTCTCGCTCTTCGGCCTCATCGCGGCACTGCTGGTGGTCAGCCGCGATCTGCGCAAGCGTGAGCGCCCCGCGACGTCGCTGGCCTGGGTCGTCGCGATCATCGTCGTCCCGCTGATTGCGGCTCCCGCCTACCTGCTGTTCGGCTCGCGTAAGCTGAACCGCATACTGCGACGCAGCCGGGGACATCGTCTACGCGCACAGGCGCGACGTTCGGGCAAGGCGCTCGGGACCGCGCAGGTACTCGAGACCTATGGCCTGCCGCCGACGCGCAACGGTAACAGTGTGCGCTTGTTCGACGACGGCGTGGCCGCCTTCGAACATCTGCTCGACTGTATCTCCCGTGCCGAGCACTCGATTCACATCCAGACCTTCATCCTCGGCACGGATACGACCGGCCGGACCATCGTCGACGCACTCGCACGGCAGGCCGCGCGCGGCGTCGAGGTCCGCCTGCTCATCGACGCGGTCGGCAGCTGGCGCGCGCGCCTGGGACTGCTGCGTCGCCTGAGACGCGCCGGCGGCCACACCGCGGTCTTCCTCCCCGCACTCGCCTTCTGGCGGAGCGGCTCGGCAAACCTGCGCAACCATCGCAAGATTGCCGTGTTCGACGGTCAGTGCGCGCTGGTCGGCGGCATGAACCTCGCCGACGAGTACATGGGTCCGCGCGCCAGCGCCGACCGCTGGATCGACACCACCAGCGAGTACCGGGGACCGGTCGTCGGCGACGTCGCGCGCGTGTTCGCCGACGACTGGGCGTTCGCGACCGGCGAAGTGCCGGGCGCGCCACCGACCCCGCCTCGGGTGGCGGGTGCGTGCGCACTGCAGACCGTGCCTTTCGGCCCCGATGTCGATGGCGATCCGCTGCGCGACGCGCTGACCGCGGCGTTCTACCGCGCCCGCGAGCGCATCTGGATCTGCTCACCTTATTTCATTCCCGATCTCGAGCTCACCCGGGTCCTCGAAATGCAGGCGCGCGCCGGCCTCGACCTGCGTATCTGCATGCCGCGTCGTTCCGACAGCCGGGTCGCGGATCTCGTCCGCGATCGCAGCGGCCGGCGCCTCCTCGCCGCCGGCGCCCAGCTCTACTTTCATCCTTCGCGCATGGTCCACGCCAAGTGCGTGCTCGTCGACGACGACATCGTCGTTTCCGGCTCGGCGAACATGGACATGCGCAGCATGTACCTGAACTTCGAGATCGCCATGCTGGCGCACGACGGGCAACTGACCGCAACCACCGAGCAATGGTTCGAGACCCTGATGCGCGAGTGCGAGGCCGGCGAAACGCCGGCGTCCGGCCCGCTGCGACGCTGGGGCGAGGACATCAGCTGGCTGATCTCGCCGCTGCTCTGATCCACCCCGTACCGCGCGCAGTCGCCGGCGTCCCGCTGCACGCGCCCCTTCGCCGTGCCGAGGACCCGCGCGCGCGTCGGCGCGCAGCGATTGACGGGCCGCGCGCGCGGCGGGACCATGTCGGCTCATGGTGAAACCCCGCGGGGGTAGCCTCATGGCCGGTGGTTGGTCGCGCGACGGCGCGGTACAGGATCAGATAGACCAGAGCGTGGCGGATGCCGTCGAGCGCGCGCGCCGCGCGTTGCAAGCCGGCGAAGGCCGCAGCGATTGTGAGGATTGCGGCGAGCCGATCCCGGAAGCGCGCCGCCGCGCCGTGCCCGGCGTGCGCCGCTGCGTCGCGTGCCAGGAGGCGCACGATGCCGAATCGCGCCATGCCGATCCGATCAATCGACGCGGCAGCAAGGACAGCCAGCTGCGATGAGTACCGTGTGCGCGATCCGCAGCCCGGGCATGCGCCTGTTGCAACTGTTCGGCATCCTGCTCGCCGCCCTCGCCGCGCTGTCCGGCGCCGCGGCGGCCGAGATCGAGCGGGGACATGTCCGCGTCGACGATGTCGACCTCTATTACGAAGACCGCGGCACGGGCACCCCGCTGCTGCTGCTTCATGGCGGCTTCGGCCATACCGGCTCGTGGCAGCACCAGGCCGCGGCCTTCGCCGCCGCGGGTTACCGTGTCGTCGCCGTCGACAGCCGCGGTCAAGGCCGCAGCACGCTCGGTGAGAGCACCCTCGGCTACACGCGCATGGCCGATGACGTACTCGGCCTGATGGACCACCTGGGACTCGAACGCGCGCACCTGGTCGGCTGGAGCGACGGCGGCAACATCGGGCTCGACATCGCGATGCGCCACCCGGAACGACTGCTCAAGCTCGTCGCCTTCGGCGCCAACTACCGCGTCGATGGTGTGCGCGCGGACGTCGGCGAGAATCCCCGCTTCGCGGCTTACGTCGCGCAGGCCGAGCGCGACTACGCCGCGCTCTCACCGCAGCCCGAACGCTGGAATGAACTCGTCACGCGCATCAGCGCGATGTGGGCGCGCGAGCCGAACCACGCGGATGCCGCGCTACGTGCCGTCACCGTTCCCGTGCTGGTGCTGCACGGAGAAACCGAAGAAGCCATCGTCGACAAGCATGCCGAAGCGCTCGCGGGCCTGATCCCCGGCGCGCGCTTCGTGATCCTGCCGGACACCGGCCATTTCGCGATGTGGGAGCAGCCCGACGCGTTCAATCGCGTCGTGCTCGACTTCCTGCGTGACTAGCTGCGATGTAACCGCCCTTCAGTGGCGGCGCCTCGCTCAGTGCTCTTCCTGGTACTCGTCGTGGCAGCCCTTGCAGACTTTCACGGTATCGCCGAACTGTGACTTCATCGCCCCCTCGTCGCCGCTCCTGGCGACCTCGGCGAGCTTGGCCGATGACTCTTCGAGCTTCTTCATGCGCTCTTCGAAATCAGCGTAGTTCTCCCACAACGCCGGCAGCGCATGCGATTCGGCCGCGGCGCTGCTCTTGGGGAAACCCTCGAGCGCCATGGGCGCAAGTACCGCGACGCGTCCGGCATGGAAGGCGAACTGGCCGGCGTCGAACGGGATGTCACCCTTGACCATCGCTCCCATCGGGCCGACGTTCCAGCCGAGAGCCATCATGATGCCCTGGCGGTACTCGACGGCGTCGTCGGGCTTCGGATCGGCGACGACGGCCACGCCGCCGACAAGGGCGCCGGCGCCCAGCAATGTGATCAATGCTCGCTTCATGGTTGACACTCCCGGTCACAGGTTGACGATGATGGCCACGATAGCAGCACTTGCGGCGGCGAGCACGAAAACCCGCCAGACGCCGACGCGCGCCAGCGGTTCGGCAGCCTCCGGCAATTGCTTGCGGCCGGTGAACATGGCCCGCACGAGATGCTCGCCCTTGCGCAGCCGGTGCCAGACGATGGCCAGCACGTGCACCCCTGCGAGCACCATCAGTACGGTGAAGTTGACGTGATGGATACCTGTCAGCCAGTCGCTCGTGTCCTTGCCCACGTGGGCGTAGAGCGGGCCCTCGTTGAACAGGTCGTCGTTGGCGAACAGTCCGGTCGCGACCTGCACCGCGAGGCTCGCGAGCAGCGCCAGCACCATCCAGCCGCCGAGCGGATTGTGGCCGGGCCAGGCGAGCGGTCGCGCACTGAACAATTCGCCGAGCGTGCCCAGCACGCGCCGCGGGCCGTGCACGAAGCTGGCGAAGCGCGCGTAGCTGCTGCCGGCGAAACCCCAGCCCAGGCGGAACAGCACGAGACCGAAAATCCCGTAACCGCTCCACATGTGGTACTTCAGCATGACGCCGCCTTCCTCGGCACTCCACCACGAGAAGACGACAGCGATGACCAGCAGCCAGTGGAACAGGCGGACGGGAACGTCCCAGACGTGAACGTGATGTTGACCCATGGCGACACAGTATAAGGCCACCGTGAAGCCGGTATGAACGCGGCTGCCGCAGGTCCCGCATGACTCCGCGCAGCGGCGACGGACTCAGGCCGGGGTCGTCGGCAGGTTGACCTGGCGTGGTGTGCCGTCGGCGGCGATGAGACTGAGCGTGGCGAGGGTCAGGCGATCGCGGCCTTCGCGCTTGGATCGATAGAGCGCCTCGTCGGCGCGGCCGATCAGGTCGGCAGCGCTCATGCGCTGCTCGCCGCCGTGACAGACGGAGATGCCGATACTCGCGCTCAGCCTGTCGTGGGGCGCGCCCGGCACCTGTATCGCGCGCATGCGCTCGAGCAGGCGTTCGCCGAAATCGCGCGCGGCCAGGGCATCGGCGTGCGGCATCGCGATGAGGAACTCCTCGCCACCGTAACGGCCCACGATGTCCGAATCCCGCAGCGCCTCGCCCAGGTTCTGCGCGACCATCTCGAGCAGCGCGTCACCGACCTGGTGGCCATAGGTGTCGTTGACGCGCTTGAAGTGATCGATATCGAGCATCAGCACCGTGACCGGGAAATCGTAGCGATGCGCCTGGTGCAGCATCTGCTCGAGCAGTTCGATCGCCGCGCTGTGGTTGTGCAGCCCGGTCAGCCCGTCGCGGATCGCGAGCTCGCCGAGCTCGCGGTTGCGCGCCTCCAGCTCGCTCGTGCGCTCGGACACGATCGATTCGAGATTGTGGTTGAGCGCCGCCAGTTCGGCGTTGGTGCGTACGACTTCGGCTTCTTTCTCGCGCTGGGCGACGCGCAGGCGATCGGCCATGGCGAGCGTCAGCGTCACGAACTTGGCGAGCGAGCCGATGTAGAGGCCGTAGGTGCCGAGGAAGCCGGCCGCGACCACGCCATACATCTCTGCCGCGGCGATGCCGCACCCGGCCGTATAGGCCAGCCAACCGAAAACGAAGTAGCGCGCGAAACGGTCGCCGCGCAGCGCGCGCAGCAGGCACGCGGCGAACACCAGCGGACACACGCCCAGGGCCGTGGCGATCACGATCACCATGCCGAGCTGGGTATCGGCCGCGACGTGAACGAGCGTGCCGAGCGTCGCCAGGCCGAGGGCGGCACCGAACAGGCGGGCGAAGGCCGGCCACGGCGAGAGATCGATGAAGCGGCGCAGGAAGGCGAGCCCGGCATACATCGTCAGCGTGACCAGGACGGTGGGCAGGACCTGCTGCAGGGCGGGCGCGTTCGGCCACAGCAGCATCATGCCGTAACCACTGACGGCTGCCGCCATCAGGGTGAACGCGCCGACATAGAGTGCGAAGTAGGCGAACACGGCCTGGCGCAACAACATCGCGAGCATCAACGCGGTGACGACGAGTCCCACCATCACGCCGAAGTAGCCGCCGAGCAGCAGGTTGTCACGCATCATGAGACGGTGGAAATCGCTCTGATCGACGAGATCCAGCGTGACGTCGAGCGCGCTGTTCGGGCTGCGCAGGCGCAGGTAGTAGTCCACCGTCTGGCCCGGGCGTGCGGCGAGTTCGAAGGCGACGACGCGATAGGCGAGGTCACGCGCCGCGAACGGGCGCGCGTCGCCGCTGCGCGCGCGCTCCCAGATGCGCCCGCCGCTCACGACGTAGAGTTCCACATCATCGAGCAGCGCGCGCGGCAGCAACAGGAACGCCGGTCGCGCGAGATCCGGGGCATGGCGCAGGCGGAAATGGGCCCAGACCTGTGCCTTGGTGAAACCGAAATTGGCGTCCCGGCGTGACAGCGCCACGAACTCGCCGCTACGCGCACGCACTTCGGCGAAGCTCAGCGCCGCGGAGTCGTCGACCAGCAGCTCGTACCAGCCCGCGCCGGTCGGTGGCGAGAACGCCGTCGCGGGCAGATCCAGCGTGGCCGCGCCGACACCGGCTCCCGGGCACAGGAGCAGCAGCAAGCCGATGCGCAGGAAGCTGCGCATCGGCAGGGTGTAGCGATTGAACATTATTGTGGCGCCGGGCGATCCTTGCCGCCGGCGTACCTTGTCGTAATCGCTCTAGCCTATGCGCTCCCGCGGGTAGCGTCCAGCAGCAGCAAAAGCGCTTTTGCAACAGATCGTTACGTGTCGTCGCCCGTCACGTGACAGGCGACTCGCCGAGCGCCGCCAGAACGTCACCGAGCGCTGAGCGGCGGTGCACCGCACACCGCCACATACCGCGCCTGCAGGCCGTTTGAGGAGGCCCGGGTAGGGGGAGTGAGTCGTGGAAAGCGCGCTGCCGCGGCCGTCCCGGGCCGCGGCGGCGCATCGGCGCGGACTCAGGCAGGCGTCGCGCGCGTCTCCTCGCGCAGCTTCGCGGTCGCGGCCTGGTCGACCGTCATCGTCTGTTCGTCGATGACGACCCCGTAGTGGCGCTTCGCGGCTGCCGCGGAGATGTACTCGTCGAGCACGTCGTCGAGCACTTCCTCCACGTTGCGCTCGAGCGGGTTGCCCCAGCCACCGCCGCCGGTCGACTCGAACATGAACGTCTCACCGTAGCGGAACGGCACGCTGGCGAGCAGCGGGCTCTTCCAGTTACCGGCCTCGTCGAGTCCGCCGATGACCTCGCGGCGGCCGTCGGTATGCAGCTTGATCTGGCGCTGCACGTCAGAGCGCTGGCCGCCGTTGACGCCGGGGCTGCCTTCGAACGTGCGCGCCGACTCCATGCTGAGCTCGCCGTCGGCCAGGTAGCGGACCTTGAAGATGGCGCCGAGGCCACCGCGATGCCGCCCCGGACCGCCGCTGTCGGTGCGCAGTTCGAAAGCCTCGTAGGCAATCGGGAACAACAGTTCAGCGGTCTCGGCCGGCATGTTCATGCAATTGCCGAGCGGATCCTCGGTGACGTTCATGCCGTCGGCATAAGGAGTGCCGCCCCAACCGCCCGCGGGCAGATCGGAGAAGACATCGGTCGAGCCGTCGGGCGCGATGACCGAAGAAACGAACCAGTTGCACTCCGCGTTCGTCGACCCGGTAACCTTCTCCGGGCAGGCCTTGGCCAGCGCCTGCCAGATCGCGCTGGTGATCTTGCACGAGGTGAGCGTGGTGCAGCCGATGGTCGGTGCCGGCCACTTCGCGTTCAGCCAGCAGTCGTCCGGCAGCTTGATGGTAATCGGCTCGAACATGCCCTGGTTCTGCGGCGCGTAAGGGGCGAGGAAGAACTGCAGCGAATAGAGCGTCGCGGACGCCGTGTTGGCGTAGGGCGAATTGATCGCGCCCTTGACCATCGGTCCCGTGCCCTCGAAGTCGACCGTGATGTCCGAGCCCTTGATGATCAGCTTGACCTTGATCGGAATGGGCTTGTCGGAATGGCCGTCGGTATCGGCGTAGTCTTCGGCTTCGTACACGCCGTCCGGCATCTCGGCGATGCTCTTGCGCACGATGCGCTCGGTGTACTCCTGCAGCTGCTTCATCGCTGCGCGCAGCGTCGCCGCGCCGTACTTCTCTGCCGCGCGTTCCATCTCCTGCTGCGCGGCTTTCAGGCAGCCTACGTGGGCCTGCAGGTCACCTTTCACGAAGTGCGGCGTGCGCGTGTTGTTGACGATGATGGCGAGCAGGTCTTCGCGCACCTGGCCCTGCTCGTAGAGCTTGAGCGGCGGCAGGCGCAGACCTTCGCCCGCGATGTGCGTGCCACCGAAAGCCTGGCCGCCGGCCGCGCCGCCGCCGAGGTCCATCCAGTGGCCGCGGCTGACCGCGAAACCGAGGATGTCACCGTCGAAGAAAATCGGCATCAGGAACGTGATGTCGTTGATGTGCGTGCCGCCCTGGTAGGGATCGTTGACGACGTAGACGTCGCCCGGCTGCATCTGCTCGCGCGGGTAACGCGCGATGATGGCCTCGGCGCTGAATTTCATCGCGGCGAGGTGAATCGGGCAGTTGGCGGCCTGCGACAACAGCTTGGCCTCGCTGTCGTAGATCGCGTTCGAGAAATCGACCATGTCGGCCAGGATCGGCGAGAACGAGGCGCGCTGGAGCACCGTCGACATGCGGTCGGCTGCGTACTCGAAGATGCTGCGCAACACCTCGAAGGTTACCGGGTCGACGCGGGTCTGCTCGATGACCGAGGCGTCCACTTTCACTTTCTTGTCCATGGCTCTGCTCCTTCGGGCCGCTGGCCCGCTCAGGCGGTGTGGTGGCGATGGGTGGGCGATGCCTTCAAACGAGGTCAATCAGCATGTTGCCATATTGGTCGACCTTACCACGGGCATTCGGCGGAAGCACCGCGCAGGCGTGCTCGAACTCGACGATACACGGCCCCGCCACGGTGGCGTCGGCGACGAGCGCGTGCCCGTCGTAGATGTTGCTTTCGTGCCACGCGCCGTCGAACCAGACCTGCCGCGTACCCTTGAGCGGCTCGCGACCGCTGGCATCGACCGTCAGCGCCGGCGGGCGCGCGGTACGTCCGACCGCGGTGACGGAGAGCGAGACGATGGCCGGCGCGAAGTCGTCGGAGCTGACGCCGAACTCCATCTCGTGGCACTTGTGGAAGGTCTCGGCGATCTTCGGCAGGTCGGCCGCGGTCAGCTTGCCGCCCGGAATCGGCGTCTCGACCTCGTAGCTCTGGCCGACGTAGCGCATCTGCGCCGAGCGCGTCACGGTGACATCGGCGGCCTTGACGCCGTCGGCCTCGAGCAGCGCCACGGCGTCGCGCTCGAGCACCGCGTAGAGCGAGTTGATGGCCTCGACGTCGGCATCACCGACGGCGCAGAAGTAGAACGCTTCGAGATCCTGGCGCAGGTCCATCGCGGTGGCGCCGAAAGCCGAAGCGACACCGGCCTGGGCCGGCACGATGATGCGCGGGATGTTCATCGACTCGGCAACGAAGCAGGCATGCATCGCGCCGGCGCCGCCGAACGCGGCGTAGACGAAGTCGCGCGGGTCGCGGCCGCGCCCGACCAGCACCTTCTTGACCGCCTGTGCCATGTTCTCGCAGCCGATGCGGATCATGCCTTCCGCGGTTTCGATGGCCGACAGGCCGAAGGTCTCCGCGAGGCGCTCCATGGACTGCTCGGCGGCGTCGCGGTCGAGCTGCATCTTGCCGCCGAGCGAGGGCTCGATGCGGCCGAGCAGCAGGTTGGCATCGGTGATGGTCGGCTCGGTGCCGCCGAGGCCGTAGCACACCGGCCCCGGGCTCGAGCCGGCCGACTGCGGGCCGACACGCAGGCTGCCGCCCTCGTCGACCCAGCCGATCGAGCCGCCGCCGGCGCCGACGGAATGGATGTCGAGCATCGGCACGATGACCGGGATCTCCCACTCGATCTCGTGATCGCGCGTGACCAGGCCCTTGCCGTTCTCGACGATGGAGACGTCGAAGCTGGTGCCGCCGACGTCGGTGTGGATGATGTTGGGGCAATCACCGCGCAGTTCGTTGAGATAGGCGGCATAAGCCACGCCGCCCGCCGGGCCGGATTCGATCAGCTCCTCGGGATGCTGGATCGCCGCTTCGACGCCGGTGATGCCGCCGCTCGATTTCAGGATCATCAGGCGGCCGGCGAAACCGGCTTCCTTCAGGCTCGCCTCGAGCCGGCTGAAGTAACGCTCCATGACCGGCATCGTCGCGGCCCGAATCGCGGTTGTGGTGAAGCGGCCGTGCTCGCGGAATACCGGGCGGGTATCAGCCGAGGTCACGCAGTAGATGCCGGGATTGACCTCGAGCACGATGTCGCGCATCGCGTTCTCGTGGGCCGGGTTGACGTAGGCGTTGATGAAGGCAATCGCGACCGACTGGATGCCATGCGCCTTGATCTTCTCGGCGATGGCGCGCGCGTGGCCGGGATCGAGCGGGCGTACCACCTCGCCCTTGACGTCCATGCGCTCGTCGATGCTGTAGCGGTAACGGCGCTTGATGATGGGCTTGGGCTTGGTCTGGTACGGATCGTAGAGCTGGGCGCGGTGCTGGCGGCCGATCTCGATGGTGTAGCGAAAACCCTCGGTCGTGATCATCGCCGCTTCCGGGTAATCGCGCGTGATCAAGGCATTCGTTGCGGTCGTCGTGCCGTGCATGAGGTAGGCCACGTCGCGCGCTTCGATGCCGGCCTCGGCGAGCGCGTTCATCACGCCGCGCGAGCGGTCGTCCTTGGTCGTGAGGACCTTGGCGGTGACCTCGCGGTTATTGCCTTCCTGCCAGGCATAGAGGTCGGTAAAGGTTCCGCCTACGTCGATTCCTACGCGCCACATGGTGCATCCCCCACTGGTTTGCTGTTCGGTTTGCTGTTCGGTTCGTTGATGGTCGAAAGTCTCAACCGCGCATGCGCTCGGCCTTGGGATCGTACAGGGGCGCGAGCGACGCGCGCGCCCCGTAAACCCGGTCGGCCTGCTCGATACGGTAGCTGCCGCTCGTGACCCAGTCGCTGCTGACCCCCTCTTCGCACTGCACGTAGCCTAGCGCGCAGGCCGCGCCGAGTGTGTGTGCATAGCCCGCCGAGGTGGTGTAGCCGACGCGTGCGCCGTCGCGCAGTATGGGCTCGTTGTGGGTCAGCACGGGCTCCGCATCGTCGAGCAGGAACTGCACCAGGCGGCGTTTCGGCAGCCCGGCCTCGCGCTGCTCGAGCAGGGCCTCGCGGCCGATGAAGCCGCCGGCCTTGTCCCATGCACAGGTGAAGCCGAGACCGGCTTCGAGCAGGCTGTCGCAGGGGCCCATGTCGTGCGCCCACTCGCGGAACGCCTTCTCCACGCGCAGCGTGTTGAGCGTGTGGTAGCCGCAGTGCCGCAGACCGTAGTCAGCGCCGGCGGCGATGAGCTTGTCGTACACGGCAAGCGCCATCTCGCTCGGCACGTAGAGTTCCCAGCCGAGTTCGCCGGTGTAGGACATGCGCAGCGCGAGCGCCTGCTGGTAACCCACTTCGATCGGCTGCAAGGTCCCGAACGGGAACGCCGCGGTGGAGAAATCGGCCGAAGAGATCGCGCCGAGCAGCTCGCGCGAGCGCGGCCCCTGCACGTTCAGCATGCACCAGGCGCCGGTGACGTCGGTAACCACGCAGCAGGCGTCTTCGGGCACGTTCTCACGGATCCAGGCATCGACGTGGGTGGTCGTGAACGCCGGCGTCACGACCAGGTAGCGGTCTTCAGCGAGGCGCGTGATGGTGAGATCGGCTTCGACGCCACCCCGCACGTTGAGAAACTGGGTGTAGACCGCGCGACCGATCGCGACGTCCATTTCGGCCGTCGCGAGGCGATTGAGCACGCGCGTCGCGTCACGGCCCTGCACCAGCAGCTTGGTGAACGAGCTCTGCTCGAACACGCCCACCTGTTCGCGCACGGCGCGGTGTTCGGCGGCGTTGTTGGCGAACCAGTTCTGCCGGCCGAAGCTGTATTCGTAGCGCGCCTCCTGCCCGGGTTCCGCGTACCAGTTGGCGCGCTCCCAGCCGGCCGACTCGCCGAAACAGGCGCCGGCCGCGGCGATGCGTTCGTGCAGGACCGACCGGCGCATGCCGCGTGCGGTTTCCCACTGCCGGTTCGGCCAGTGCATCTGGTAGGCAATCCCGAGCGACTCCACGCCGCGATCGACGACGTAGGCGGCATTGTTCTGCACCGGCTGCAGGCGACGGATGTCGACGTCCCACACGTCCATCGGCTGCACGCCGTCGTTGATCCACTGCGCCATGACATGCCCGGCGCCGCCGCCCGAGAGGATGCCGAGGGAATTGAAGCCGCAGGACACGAACAGGTTCTTCACGTAGGGCGCGCGACCCATCAGGTAATTGTGATCGGGCGTGAACGACTCCGGGCCGCAGAAGAACTGGCGGATACCCGATTCCATCAGCACCGGCATGCGCTGCATGCCGCGCTCGATCCACGGCTCCATGCGCTCCCAGTCCGGCTGGATTTCGTCGAAGCAGAAATTCTCCGGGATGCCGTCCACGCCCCATGGCGCGGCGACGGGCTCGAAGAATCCGAGCATGATCTTGCCGGCCTCCTCGCGGATGTAGGCGCTGCGGCCGGGATCGCGCAGAATCGGCAGCTTGTTGTGCACGCCTTCGATCGATTCAGAGATCAGGTAGTAATGCTCCATCGCCTGCAGCGGGATATCGACGCCGATGCGGCGGCCGAACTCGCGCCCCCACATGCCGGGGCATAGCACGACGACGTCGGAGCGGATGTCGCCCGCCGCGGTGCGCACGCCGACCGCGCGTCCCTGCTCGATGATCACGTCATCGACCGCGGTATTCTCGAACATGCTCACGCCGCGCTGCCGCGCGCCCTTCGCGAGCGCCATCGTCACGTCGGCCGGGTTGACGCGGCCGTCGTTCGGGAAGTAGAAGCCGCCGACGAGATCGTCGACGTAGGCGAGCGGGAAGAGTTCCTTGATCTCGCTCGGCGTCACCGCGTGGTTCTCGACCCCGAAGGTGCGTGCCATCGCGCAGCCGCGCAGCATCTCCTCGCGCTTGTGCTCGTCCATCGCGAGCTGGATCGAGCCGCAGCGGATGAAGCCGGTGGCCTGGCCGGTCTCCTCCTCGAGTTCCTGGTAGAGCCGCAGCGAGTAATGCGCGAGTTCCGTCTGCGCCTCGGTATCGCGCAGCGTGGTGATGAGTCCGGCCGCGTGCCAGGTGGTGCCGCAGGTGAGTTGTTTGCGCTCGAGCAGGACGACGTCGGTCCACCCGAGCCGCGCCAGGTGATAGGCGATGGAGCAGCCGATGATGCCGCCGCCGACGATGACGGCGCGGGCGTGGGTGGGCAGCTTCGCTTCGCTCATGGGTTCCCCTTGTGTATCGTACTGTCAACGGCAGGCCGTCGTGATCA
>JAPOKK010000267.1 GCA_029977665.1 Pseudomonadota bacterium
CGCCTGGGTGCCGGCGGTCGATGTCCACGAAGAAGCGGACCGCTACGTCATCGTCGCCGATGTCCCGGGTGTCGCACCCGAGGCCATCGAGGTGACGCTCGAGAACGGCGTGCTGACCCTGGCCGGCGAACGCCGCGACGAGCGCCGCGAAGGCGAAGGAACCAACGCGCGACGCGTGGAGCGCGTCTACGGTTCGTTCCATCGCCGCTTCAGTCTGCCGGACACGGCCGATGCCGATCGCGTCGAAGCGCGCAGCCATCACGGCGTGCTGGAAATCAGCATCCCGAAGAAGGCGCAGCCGCAGCCGAAGAAGATCACGGTCAGCGCCTGAGCGGTACACGCGGCACGGCGGCGCAGGGCGGGGCCTCGCGCAGGCCCCGCCCGCCGTGGGCTCGTGCCGGCGCCCCCCTTGACCCCTGTCATGACGCGGCCACGGCCATGCGCCATGATGACGGCGTTCGCCCTGGGGAGCCGAGATGAGCGATGCCCGCACCCTGCACCACATCGTGGTCCTGTCCGCCGACATTTGCGGCAGCACGCGCCTGTACGAGGTGTATGGCAATGACGTGGCACGCCGCGACGTCGCCTTGTGCCTGGCGTTGCTGTGCGAGGTTGCCGAGCAGCACGGCGGTGAGGTCGTCGAGACCGTGGGTGACGAGATCGTGTGCAGCTTCGCGCGTCCGGGACAGGTCGTCGACGTCGGCCGCGAAATGCACCAGGCCCTGCGCGCAGCGAGCGCCGCCGGGCGCTTCCGCAGCGGACCGCTCCGGGTCAAGATCGCCTGGCATTACGGCCTCGCCGAGTGGCGTGACGGCAAGCTCGTCGGCGCCACGCCATGCGTCCAGCAGCAGGTGATCGGTCTCGCCCGTGCCGAAGAAGTGCTGCTCTCCGGCGCCGCACTCGACGCCCTGCCGGCGGCGCTGCGGGCACAGGCGCAGCTGCTCGACACGCTCACCTCGGTCGCTGACGGCTCCGCGCTGCCGGTCTATCGCCTGCCATGGGAAGACGATGCCGACGCGACACGTTTTCGTCCCGCGCCGTCACCGCCGGCCCCCAGCCAGCGTCTCGAGCTGTGTCATGGCGAGCGGCGGCTCACGCTCGACGCGGCCCACCCGCGTTGCACCATCGGGCGTACGGAAGAGAACGACATCGCCACCGCGAGCCGTTTCACCTCGCGCCTGCACGCCGAGATCTCGCTGCGGCAGGGCCGTTTCTACCTCGCCGACAACAGCAGTAACGGTACCCTCGTCATACCGCGCGAGGGCGAGCGTGAGCTGCTGCATCACGAGCAGGGCGTGCTGCACGGCGAAGGGGTACTGGTCTGCGGCGACGTTGCCGGCGAAGACACGGCGGCGCGCGTTGCCTACCGTTGCGATTGAAGGTAGTCAGCCCAGCGCGGCCTCGAGACGCTCGCAGAAAGTCTTCATCACTTCGATCCGCGCATACCGCTTGTCGTTTCCTGGTACCAGCGTCCAGGGTGCGATCTCGGTCGACGTCTTGACCACCATGTCGCTGACGGCGCGCTCGTAATCCTCGCGGCGCGCGCGGTTGCGCCAGTCCTCGTCGGTGATCTTGTACTGCTTGACCTCGACCTGCTCGCGTTCCTTGAAGCGCCTGAGCTGTTCCTCGGCCGAGATGTGCAGCCAGAACTTCAGCACGACCATGCCGTGCTCGACGAGCTGCTCTTCGAACGAGTTGATCTCGTTGTAAGCCCGCTGCCATTCGATCTCGCGTGCAAAGCCCTCGACACGCTCGACCAGGACGCGGCCGTACCAGGAGCGGTCGTAGAGGGTGTTGTAGCCGGCCCGCGGCAAGTGCCGCCAGAATCGCCACAGGTAATGGTGAGCTTTTTCTTCGTCGGTCGGTGCGGCGACCGAGATCACGCGGTACAGGCGCGCATCCATGGCGCCGGTGACACGCCGGATCGCGCCCCCTTTGCCAGCCGCGTCCCAGCCTTCGAACACCGCCACCGTGTTGATGCGGCGGTTGTGGGCCTCCCAGGCCAACTTGTAGAGCTTGTCGCTGTAACGGTCGAGGAGCTTGCGATAGGTCTTCTCGTTGTACTGGCTGTCCAGGGGGACGCCGTCGAGCACGCCCGGCTCGCCCATCTTCTGCAGTGCCGGCGAGGGTACGGTGACGCGGCCGCTCGAGGGGGCGGGCTGTTCGAGCCGCGCGGTGATGCGTTCGAGCAGGATCTGGCCGACCTTGAGGTTGCGGTAGCGGGCGTTGCCCGACTCGACGATGTGCCAGGGGGAGTGCGCGACGTCGGTCTTGCGCAAGGCGCGCTCGGAAACCAGCGCGAACTCGTCGTAGCGCTTGGAAAAGGACTTGGTCAGCGGCGAGATCTTGCCTCCCTTCTTGCCCTTGGCATCGGCTTCGAGGCGCTTGGCCTGTTCCTTCTTCGAGAGGTGGAACCACAGCTTGATGATCAGCGCGCCGTCGTCGACCAGCATATCCTCGAAATGGCGGATGCGTTCGAGCTGGCGATCGAACTTGTCGGTCTTGATGTTCTTCAGGGCGCGGTCGATGATCGGTTGCGTATACCACGAGCCGAACAGCACGGCGATACTGCCCTTGGGCGGCAAGGCGCGCCAGAAACGCCAGAAGCGCGGCCGCATGCGCTCTTCGTCCGTCTCGTCCCAGAAAGCGTGAGTCTCGATGCCGCGCGCGTCCATCCACTTGTGGATCACGCTGACGACGCCGCCCTTGCCAGCGCCTTCCACGCCCGAGACGATGATGACGACAGGGAAGTCGGCTTCGCGCAGGCGCCGCTGCACGTTGAGCAGGCCGGCATGCAGGTCCGGTTCGCGTTCGTCGAATTCGTGCTTGGAAACTTTACGCCCGAGCTCGGCGGCTTCGAACATGCTGTTCTCTCCTATGGTGGGCTACCCCTTGTAGCGTGAGCCGTCCGGCGCGTGCTTGACGCCGGTCAAGCGCTGGGACGACCTCCTCACGACGTGGCGGCGACCCGGCTTACGGCGACGCGCGTATCGTGAAACGCAGCCCCTCCGGCGGGGGCGGCCGGATCGGCGCCGGTCAACGCGTTGATGCCGAGACCGTCCGGGAAGGCGGCGTTCGGCCAGAGGCTCTCCGCGATGACCACGCCGCGTTGCAGGCCGCCGAAATGCTCCGCGTGCAGGTGCACCGCCCCGCGTGCGTTGCGCACTTCGACGGCGCCGCCATCGTCGATGCCCAGCGCCGCCGCATCGTCGGGATGGACGAGCAGGGTGGGGCGCCGTTCGCGACGCTGCGAACTCGGCGTTTCGTTGAACGAGGAATTGAGGAAATGGCGCGCGGGCGCGGTGACGAGACGAAACCCGCCGCCGTCGGCGGGCGTCTCGAGCACGTCCCAGTGGTCGGGCAGGCGCGGCATCGAAGCGACGGTTTCCGCAGCCACGAAGCCGCCCGGGCCGGCCGCCGCCCAGTCGGCGGCGAAATGCCAGCGACCGTCGGCGTGCCCGAAGCCGTCGAGAAAGTGCGCGGTGCGGAAATCGGGCTGCGCGTCCAGCCAGCGTGCCTGCTCGAGGGCCTCCAGGTCGCCCCAGCCGGATGCCCGCAGGGTCTGGTCGATGATCTCACGCGGACTCATGGCGAAGCCGCGATGCTCGGCCCCGAGGCGCTCGGCCAGCGCACAAATGACCTCGTGATTGGAACGGCATTCGCCGGGCGGTTCGATCACTTTGGGGCCGAACAGGATGTGCTGGTGGCCGCCGCCCTGGTAGAGATCGTCGTGTTCCAGGAACATCGTCGCCGGCAGCACGATGTCGGCCATCGCCGCGGTCTCGGTCATGAACTGCTCGTGAACGCAGGTGAAGAGGTCTTCGCGCGCGAAGCCCTGCCGGACGGTGTTCAGGTCGGGCGCCACCGACATCGGGTTGGTGTTCTGAACCAGCAGCGCGGTGACCGGCGGACCGCCGCGCAGCGCGAACGGTTCGCCGGTCAGCACCGCACCGATGCGCGACTGGTCGAGCAGGCGTACGCCGGGGTCACGTACGTCGAGACCGTCGATCAGCGTGCGATCCCAGTGGTAGATGGCGCCGTTGTTGTGGAATGCACCGCCGCCGCGGTGCTGCCAGGCCCCCATGACGGCGGCAATCGAGGCCGCGGCGTGCATGTTGACGGCACCGTTGCGCTGGCGCGCGAAGCCGTAGCCGAGGCGGATGTAGGTGCGCGGATGGGTGCCGATGAGCCGAGCCAGGGCTTCGATCTGTTCCGCCGGCACGCCGCAGATGGCGCTGGCCCAGGCCGGGGTGCGGCTGGCGAGATGTGTTTCCAGCGCTTGCGGGCAGTCGGTGTAGCGGGCGAGGTAGTCGTGGTCGGCCAGACCGTCGCGGAACAGCACGTGCATGATCGCGCAGGCCAGGGCACCATCGGTCCCCGGGCGCACGCAGGCGAACAGGTCGGCCTGTTTGGCCGTTGCGTTGGCGTAGACGTCGATGACGACGATCCGCGCTCCCCGCGCGCGACGGGCGGCAAGCGCGTGACTCATCACGTTGACCTGGGTCGAGGCGGCATTGGTACCCCAGATGACGATGACGTCGGCCTCGGCCATCTCGCGCGGGTCGACCCCGGCCAGCTTGCCGGCGCCGGCCAACCAGCCACTCCAGGCGAGCGCCGTGCAGATCGTCGCGTGCTGGCCCGAGTAGCGCTTGGCGTGACGCAGGCGATTGATGCCGTCGCGCATCACGAGGCCCATGGTGCCGGCGTAGAAGTAAGGCCAAACCGTCTCGCTGCCATGGCGCCGCTCGGCAGCGAGGAATGCCGCGGCGACGGTATCGAGCGCCTCTTCCCAGCCGATGCGCTGGAACGCGCCGCTGCCCTTGGGGCCGCTGCGCTTGAGCGGGTGGCGCAAGCGTTCCGGGTGGTGGATGCGCTCGGCGTAGCGCGCCACCTTGGAGCAGATCACGCCGCGCGTGTAGGTGTTGTCGGCGGCGCCGCGCACGCGTCCGATGTGCGCCGCGTCGAGACGCTCCACTTCGAGGGCGCAGGTCGACGGGCAGTCGTGGGGGCAGACGGAGTGATGCCAGCTCATGGATGTCTCGCGCAATGGCCTGCTTGCTATTCTAGGGCCTGCCCAGGCGCACCGGCACGCGCCCGCAGCGTGTTGATCAGCGCCCGGCCGGGCGCGGCATCACGCGTACCCGGGGCGGCGAACAAGCCGCTCGCGTAATCGCGGCCGAAGGCTTCGGCCAGGTTGACCACCTGCGCCAGCGCGCCGGCGAAGGCAGGGCCGTCGAGGGTGCCGAGTGGATGCACGTAGACGCTCCACAGCGTGGTGCCGTCGATGGCATAGCGGGCGTCGCCGGCGCTGGCGAAGTTCGCTGCCAGGACGCGCCGTAACAGCGCCTCGTCGAGCGCCTCGGCCGCCGTCACATGTGCC
>JAPOKK010000439.1 GCA_029977665.1 Pseudomonadota bacterium
ACAGCCACCGCACCCTCGGCGTGCTGGCGGTCATCGGGCCGACCCGCATGGAATACGAGCGCGTCATCCCCATCGTGGACCTCACGGCCAAAATGCTGAGTACGGCCTTGAATTCCAGGAACTAGTCCGCAACTTCCCTCCAGCCGTCGCCCGCGAACGTGGGCCGCGCACGCGCGGCCGGCTGCGGCACGACCGCGAATTCCGCATCCAATCCGCATTCATGAAGGGCATGCCGTGAACGAAGAGAAAGAAGGAACCGAGGAGATCGCAGCGCAGGACGAGGATGTCGCGGCGTCGGCCGCCGGCGAGAGCGACGACACCTCGCCCGAGCAGGCCGAGGTCGAGCGCCTCGCGCTCGAGGTGAAGCAGCTGCGCGACGAGGCGCTGCGCGCGCGCGCCGAGGCCGACAACACGCGCAAGCGTGCCGAGCGCGATGTCGAAGCGGCGCACAAATACGGCCAGGAGCGCCTGGTCAACGAGCTGTTGCCGGTCAAGGACAGCCTCGACCTCGGCCTCGCCGCGGCGGCGACGGCGAGCGACATCGAGTCGCTGCGCGAGGGCATGACGCTGACCGCGAAGATGTTCGGCGACTTCCTCGACAAGATGGCCGTCAAGGCGGTCGACCCGCAGGGCGAGCGTTTCGACCCCGAACTCCACCAGGCGATGACGATGGAGGAATCGGGCGAGGTCGCGCCGGGTACGGTGCTGCGCGTGATGCAGAAAGGCTACCTGCTCAATGACCGCCTGCTGCGGCCGGCGCTGGTGGTCGTCGCCAAGGCAGCCGACGGCGGCGCCTGACGCCACGGCCTCGCAGCGGGGCCTTGACATCGGGGTGAGCGGCCCCACTTGAACAGCAACCGCGCCGGACCCCGAACGGACATCCGGACCACAGACATTCAGCAGAGGCACATCATGGGCAAGATCATCGGAATCGACTTGGGAACCACGAACTCGTGCGTCGCCGTCCTCGAGGGCGACAAGGCGCGCGTCATCGAGAACAGCGAGGGCGCGCGTACCACGCCGTCGATCGTCGCGTTCGCCAATGACGACGAGGTCCTCGTCGGGCAGTCCGCCAAGCGCCAGGCGGTGACCAATCCGAAGGACACCCTGTTCGCGATCAAGCGCCTCATCGGCCGCAAGTTCGACGACCACGTCGCCCAGCGCGACCGCGAGATGGTGCCCTACGCCATCGTCAAGGCCGACAACGGCGACGCCTGGGTCGAGGCCAAGGGCAAGAAGATGGCGCCGCCGGAGATCTCCGCGCGCGTGCTGATGAAGATGAAGAAGACCGCCGAAGACTACCTCGGTGAGCCGGTCAGCGAAGCGGTCATCACCGTGCCGGCCTACTTCAACGACTCGCAGCGCCAGGCGACCAAGGACGCCGGCCGCATCGCCGGGCTCGAGGTCAAGCGCATCATCAACGAGCCGACCGCGGCAGCGCTGGCCTACGGCATGGACCGTCGCCAGGGCGATGCCAAGATTGCGGTCTATGACCTCGGCGGCGGCACGTTCGACGTCTCCATCATCGAGATCGCCGAGGTCGACGGCGAGCACCAGTTCGAGGTGCTGGCCACCAACGGCGACACCTTCCTCGGTGGCGAAGACTTCGACGTGCGCCTGATG
>JAPOKK010000369.1 GCA_029977665.1 Pseudomonadota bacterium
CGCCGGCGGCAACGCGCGCGCAGGTCGCCGGGCGTCAGTGCCGGGGTGTCGTCGATGAACAGGTTGACTTCGGACAGGATGCCGACCGAGTGGGTCAGCCGCGGCCAGTCGTCGTCGGCCAGCTTGCCGGTCCGTACCTTGTGCTGGTCGATGCGCCCGAGCGAGGAGAGCATGCGCATGGCGAGTTGTTCGCTCGGCATCTCCATGCTGAAGATGGCCACCGGCAACTCGTCCTTGATCGCCGCGTGCTGCGCGATGTTGATGGCGAACGCGGTCTTACCCATCGACGGCCGCCCGGCGATGATCACCAGGTCCGAGCGCTGCAGGCCGGAAGTCTTGTTGTCGAGATCGTAGTAGCCGGTCGCGACCCCGGTGATGGGGTTGTCGCGCTGGAACAGGTGATCGATGCGATCGAGCGCGTCGACCAGCAGCTCCTTGATGGGACGGAAGCCACGCCGTCCGCGCGACTCGCGTTCGGCGATCTCGAATACCAGGCTCTCGGCCAGGTCGAGCAGTTCGTCCGGCGTGCGCCCCTCGGTACGAAACGCGCTTTCGGCAATGCGCGTGCCCGCGCTGACCAGCTCGCGCAGGATGGCGCGCTGGCGCACGATGTCGGCGTAGGCGGCGATGTTCGCCGCACTCGGCGTGTTCTCGGTGAGCTGCGCGAGGTAGCCCATGCCGCCGACTTCGTCGAGCTCGTCGTGGCTGGTCAGCCATTCGGCCACCGTGACGACGTCGAACGGCTTGTTGTCGCTGGCGAGACGCTCGATGCAACGATAGATTGCGCCGTGGTCGCGGCGATAGAAATCGTCGCCGCCGATGCGTTCCGAGACGTGTACCCAGGCCTCGTTGTCCAGCATCAGCCCACCGAGCACGGATTGTTCCGCTTCGATCGAATGCGGCGGTACCTTGAGCGCGTCGGTCGCCGCGTCGGCGACCGGGCGCATCGCGGTGTCGATGGCCATCAGCGCCGGCCCGCCGCGCGCGACGGCCGCGCGGCACGGTGCGAACGGCAGGCGTGACGAAGGCTCACGGGCTGGATTCCGGCAGGCTGTCGCCCTCAGGCCGCGCCGACGGCGTCCTCGGGCACGATTTCGACGGTCACTTCGACGTCGACGTCGGCATGCAGGTGGATTTCCACCTGGAACTCGCCGACCTCACGCAGCGAGCCGTGCGGCAGGCGCACTTCGCGCTTCTCGACGGCGACGCCGGCCGCGCTCAACGCGTCGGCGATATCGCCCGTACCGACCGAGCCGAACAGCTTGCCTTCACTGCCCGCCTTGGCCTTGACCGTGACGCGCGCTTCCTTCAGCGACTCGGCGCGCGCGGTGGCGGCCTCGAAAGCGTCGGCCTGGGCCCGCTCGAGCTCGGCGCGCTGCTCTTCGAAACGGGCCACGTTGTCCGGCGTCGCCGGCACCGCCTTGCGCTGCGGGATGAGGTAGTTGCGGCCGTAGCCCGGGCGCACGTTGACGCGGTCGCCGAGCGCGCCGAGGCGGTGAATCTTCTCTAGCAGGATAACTTCCATAACTCTCGTCCTCTGTCGCGGGAGCGAACGTCTGCCTGCCCTCGGGGCAAGCACCTGATTCCGTCACGAGGCGCGCTCCCGCAGGGCCTCGTCTGGAGATTCAATTCGTGTCTGCTAATCCTGCCCGCCGCGCGAGCGCGGCGCGAGACGCCGGAAATCCGCCACGCCGTCGGCGACGCCCGTGGCAGCGAGTATCGGGCCGACGACCTGCGGGGTCAGCACGAGCAGGACATAGAGGCCGGTGAGCCAGCCCCTGGCGAGCGAGATTGCGCGGGCCCGCGCATGCAGCACGGCGAGGCCCTGGAACGCGAACAATACCACCACCACGACGAAAGCGTCACTTGCGATCGCGAACGAGCCGGCCGGTCCGCTGCGATCGACGACGACCGCGACCGCGGCGGCTGCGGCAACGACCATCGTCACCCGCGGCAACCGTAGCTCGCGAAACTCGGCACCGAAGCCGCCGGGATTGTACAACGTCGCCTGCCACCAGCGCGCGAGGAAAATGATCGATGACAACACGCAGAACATCGCGACCAGCGTCCAGGCATGCATCTGCTCCGCCACCGCGGTGAGCTGGTCGGCGCCGAGCTGCGGCCCGCCGTCGCGCGCGATCAGCGCGAACAGGCTCTCGAGCCGCTCTGCCCAGAAGGCGCCGACGTCACCAACGGCCATGCGCATCGCCAGCGCGTAGGCCGCGACCAGCGCCGCGACCAGCAACAACGGCAGTGCCTGGCGGCCGGTGCGCTTGAGATTGACCGCCATCAGCCACGAGGGCAGCCAAACGACCAGTCCGAGCACCAGCGTGGGCAGGCCGGGGCCGCCGAGGAGCATGCGCACCGCGACCGCGAGCGGTGCCGCCACGACCATCACGCGTAGCCCCTGGCTGGCACCGTGCCGCAGCGTCGTCAGGGCTACCACTGCCCCGCTGAGGATGGTCAGCAGACCGATCGACAGCGACCCCAGCAGCATCGCGGCGGCCATGGCCGCCGCGTGGAACGGGCCGCGCATGGCATACCGCGCGAGAAACCGCACGGTCCGAGGCTCCCGTTCAGCCCGGGACGCCGGGCATGCCCGGCGCGCCCGCGCTAGTGCGCGTCACAATACGGCAGCAGCGCGAGGTAGCGCGCGCGCTTGACCGCCGTGGCGAGCTGGCGCTGGTAACGCACCTTGGTGCCCGAAATGCGGCTCGGCACGATCTTGCCGTTCTCGGTGATATAGGCCTTCAGGGTCGCGAGATCCTTGTAATCGATCTCCGTGACGCCTTCGGCGGTGAACTTGCAGTAGCGGCGGCGGCGAAAATACTTGGCCATGTCTGTCTCTCCTGCCTGGCGTCAGGCGTCAGCGGTCTCGGACTTCTCGGAATCACCCGCGGGCGCGGCATCGCCACGACCTTCGGAACGGCTCTCGCCGCGCTCTCCGCCCGAGGACCGCTCGCGCTGGCGGCGATTGCGCTCTTCGTCCCGTTCGGACTGCTCGTCCTTGGCCTGTGCGATGGGCGACGGCTCGGTATCGGCCTGGTCGCGCTTGATCACGAGGTTGCGCAGCACCGCATCATTGAAACGGAAGGCACTGGTCAGCTCTTCGAGCGTGGCATCGTCACACTCGATGTTCATGAGCACGTAGTGGGCCTTGTGGATCTTGTTGATGGGGTAGGCTAGCTGGCGCCGGCCCCAG
>JAPOKK010000032.1 GCA_029977665.1 Pseudomonadota bacterium
AGCAGGTAGTGGTCGAAATCGGCTTCCGCTTCATCGACCACTACCTGCTCGCCGGCAGCGAGGATCAGGAAGTCGCCGTGTTGTGCGATGTCGCGCTGGTAACTCGCCGGCAACTCGTCGATCGGTGACAAGCGGCGGATCAGGCCGGCATCGCTGCTGAGGTAAGGGTGATCGGGTGGGACGGTTCTCGCTCCGCCCCTGGTGCCGATGTCGGGGCGTGGCGGGTCGCTGGTCGGTTTCATCTCTTCCATGAGACGGGTGCCTGCTGGTCAGTATCGATGTGCCGCGCGCCGCGGGCGTGGGCTGCGTCGCGCGGCCGCCACGGGATTTGCCTCGGGCGGTGCGTGCGGAACGGCGCGCGCGGCATCATGGGTGCGCGCGCAGCTCGAGGTCGTGATGTCGGCAGCGCGCGCGGTCCGCATCAGGCGCCGAAATGGATGACATTGTCCTCGTCCGCGGTCGGACGCGTGCCCAGCGAAAGCCGACCGCTGCCGGAGAGCGTGGCGCGCTCGCCGCGCAGGCGCTGCCAGCGGCCGTCGTCGAAGTAGACGTAGGTGCCGTTGCGGCTGCTGTCGGTGATGACGTAGCTTCCCTCGACCGCCTCGATGCGTGCGTGGACCTTGGAGACGTGCTTCTCCGTGACGGGCAGGTCGCAATCTGGCGAACGCCCGATGACGAAAGAACCGTCATGGTGCGCAAGGTCGAAGCGGCGCGCACCATGGCGCAGCACTAGCGACGGGCGCGGCTTGAGCAGCTTGCGGATGGTGGCGCTGGAGGCGACGCGGTTGTCCGTGGACTCCTCGACCATTTGCTTCGTCGCCGCGCGCGATTCCGCGTCCGGCTCGAGTGGCGGTGGCGCGCCCGGCTTGCGCCCGACGATACGCAACATCGCGCCGATGCCGAAGGCGGACGTTTCGCGCGGCTCCGCGCCACGGCCGTGGGTCCGCTCCCACTCGATGCGCCGGCGCAGCCGTTCACGCATGTCTTGCGGAATCTCGTCGCGCAGGAAGGTGTTCTCGCGACGCAGCACATACTTGAGCAACTCCTCGCACCAGGGTTCGGTGACGACCGCCGGACTGAACACCTGGCGACGTTCGCCGATCTCCTCGAAGTTGCGGGAGACGAGCTGCAATGCGCCATTGTCGGGGTCGAGCGAGAAGCGCAACAGCGCCGGGATGCTGCCCTGGATGGCGATACACGTCTTGCGCGCCGGACCGCCGGCATCGCTCTCGCGCACGATGCGCGCGAGCATGCCGTGGCGGCGCAGCCGATCGAGCCAGGCAGTCCCGTCGATACCGCCGGTGGTGACTTCGAGCGCTTGTTCGCGACGCTGGCGCAGCTCGCAGCGCAGCGTCACCGTTTCCGGCGGCATGCCCTCGGCGGCGAGTTCGTAGCGGCCCTGGAGGAAGCCGTCGACGAGACCGACGCCGGGAATGTTCAGCTGCGCCGGAGCTTCTTCCTCGAGTACCTGCAGCTGGTGTACGAGCTCTGACAGGTTCTGGTGAATGCGGAACATTGCAGGCAGGGCGACGGCACGAAACTCGCCGAGGCGTGTCGCCGCGGTCTGCGATGCGGCGAGCGCGGCTTCCTTGGCTGCAGCCTTTTTCTTGAGGTCGTCGAGCAGGCTCATCGGCGTCAGTCCGCGGGCGCCGAAACAGCCGCTATCGGGGCGCCGGAGCGCCCAGCGGCGAGTGCCTCGACGGGCCTCCGCCCGCCCGGCGGAGCGAGATGCATGACTGACAAGACGCTGACTCCCTTGTTGCGGCGCCGTCACTACGGGGCTGCCGCGTGCACTTACGTCACAACCCCACCCGGGCTCGCGAGACAGCCGCCGTGGCGCACTTGACGTGCATTCCGCGGCGATCGCCTTCCACCCGGAAAACCTAGCAGCTCGCCCAATGGCCTTCAACGGCATCCGCACGCCGATCGGACCTGGTCGACATTCGTGCTCGTCCGAGGCCAGGCGGACGCCCGCGCCGACCCAGGACAGGGTACCCGCCCGCGGTCCGATCGAGCGCACACGGTATCGGCGTGTCCGACTGCGATCGCTCGCATACAATGCGCGCGCCATGTCTGTCGAACGAAAGTCCCAAGGGGTTGGCGCACGGGCGCGTGCGACGCGTGATGTACGCGTGCTGGCGCCCGGCGAGCTGCCGCTGCGCTGGGCAACGCCGAGCGGATGGGCGCGATCCGCATTGCATGAACCGCTGAGTCTGCTCGGCGATCATGCGCACCTGGAACGGAAGGCGGCGTCGAATGCGCTGGAACTGCTGACGCGGTGGCCCAGTCACGCAGGGTCGGCGGACTGGTGCGGCATCCTCGCCGCCGTCGCGCGCGACGAAGCCCAGCATCTGCACGCCGTGACGCGGCTGCTCAATGCCCGCGGCGGCGAATTACCGCGTGTGCACCGCAATCCTTATGCAAGCGGCCTGCACGCGCATGTCAGGCGTGGGCAGGGTTCACGCGAACTCCTCGATCGCCTGCTCGTCGCCGCGCTCATCGAGGCCCGCTCGTGCGAACGTTTCGCGCTGCTCGCCGCTGACGACGGCGACGCTGAGCTCAGCGCGTTCTTTGCGAGCCTGCATGGCTCGGAGCTCGGGCACTACCGAATCTTCCTGCACCTCGCCGGCAGCGTGGTGACGCCCGAAGAACGCGACCACCGGTGGTCGGAGCTGCTCGACGCCGAAGCGGACGTCATACGCGCCCAGGTGGCCGGCCCTCGTATCCACAGTGGACCACCGTCGTGAGTGCCCGTTGCAACGATTGCGCCGGTGCGAGGGACTGAACGCCGGCGGTATCTCGGCCGCTCAGCCAATGCCTGCCGAGCGTACCGTGCGCAGCGCCGGCGGGGTCGTGCGCCCGGCGTGATCGGCGGCGGCAAGCTCGGCAATCACTTCCAGTAACAGGGTCTCGTCGATCGGTTTGGGCAGGAAGCGTACGCCGACGCGCTGCAGGCGGGCGATGTCGCTGCTCTCGCCGAAGCCGCTGAGCAGCACCGCCGCCAGGTCCGGACGCAGCTCGCGCGCTTTCTCGATGAGCGCGGTCCCGGTCATGCCCGGCATGGTCTGGTCCGTGACCAGGACGTCGCAGGCCGCGGCTGTCTCCTGCAGTAGGCGTTGGGCGGCATTGCCGTCCACGGCCGTGGTCACCTGTGCCCCGGCCTGCATGAGCAGTTCGCTCAACAGGCGGCGAATCAGCGGCTCGTCGTCCGCGACCAGCACGCGCACGCCGTTCAGGCTCGGCACCGGCAGCGCTGCGGCTTTCGCCGGTGTGGCGCGCGCCACGTCCTCGGTCGCTCGTGGAAAGAGCATGCGGACCGCCGTCCCGTCGCCGGCGCGCGAGGTGATGCAGACATGGCCGCCGGCGCGGTGCGTTACACCATGCACGACCGCGAGACCGAGCCCGGTACCGCTGCCGACCTGCTTGGTGGTGAAAAACGGTTCGAAGACGCGCGCGATGTGTGCCGGGTCGATGCCGCTACCGTTGTCGCTGACCACGAGTTCGACGAACTCGCCTTCGATCGGTCGATGGCAGGCATCGCATTCCTCGCGTGTACCGCGGCAGGTACGCAGCATGACGCGAATGCGCCAGTGCTCATTGATCGCATCGCGCGCGTTGACGACGAGATTGACCAACGCCTGGTGAAGCTCGACCGGGTCGGCCATGATCGGCGGCGCCGCCTCGTCGAGCTCCTCGTCGAGGCTGATGCTCGACGGGATGACCGCGGCGAGCATATTCAGGGCGTCCCGTACCACCGCACACGGTTCGAGCGCGCACGGCGCGTCCGCGACGTCGCTGCGGCTGAACGCGAGCATCTTGGCGACGAGATCGCGGCCGCGCTCGCCGGCGCTCGTGATGGCCTGCAGGTAATCGTTGATGCGGTGGTCGGCCGTACCGTTCAGACGGCGCTGTGCGAGCGCTGCGAACCCGAGCACGCTGCAAAGGATGTTGTTGAAGTCGTGTGCGACGCCACCGGTGAGCTGGCCGATGGACTCCATCTTCTGCGCCTGCTGCATCTGGCGTCGCATGCGTTCCTGTTCGAGTTCCAGGGAACGTTGTGCGGTGACGTCCTCGGCAATGCCGACGAAGCCGCGGATGTCGGCGCCGGCGCGTACCGGTGCAATGCGCACGTGTACCGTGAAGCCGGTGCCATCGGTCCGGTGCATGCGGTACTCGTCGTCGAAGTCGCCCGCAGGCTCGGCGAGATAGTCGTGCCAATGAGCCAGTGCGCCGGCGCGTTCGTCCGGATCGATGAGTCGCGCCCAGAGTCGATTGAGGTCGTCGCGGGCGTTACTGCCGAGCATCTGGTGCACAGACGGGTTGCAGAACGTCACGCGGCCTTCTTGATCGGTGGTGAAGATACCGATCGGGAAGTTGTCGACGAGCACGCGCAGCCGGGCCTCGCTCTCTGCGAGGGCGGCCTCGGCGCGCTTGCGATCGGTGATGTCGAGGTGGATACCGGCACCGGCCAGCGCACGGCCTGCCTCATCGCGCGCGGTGATGGCGCCGCGGTCGAGCACCCAGACCCAGCTGCCGTCGCGTGCGCGCAGGCGCGTCTCGCTCGAATAACGGTCCTCCTCGCCGGCAAGCAGCGGGCCGAGCTGGCGATCGATCTCACGCAGGTCGTCCGGGTGTACCAGGGCGCGCCAGGCCTCGATATCCGGCGCGATATCGCTTGCGCGATAACCGAGCATCGCAGCCCAGCGCTCGTCGACGTGGTGCGCGCCGGTGACGATATCCCACTCGTACATGCCGACCTCGGAGCCTTCGAGTACCAGTTCGAGGCGAGCCTGGTTAGTCGCGAGGTCGTGTTCGACGCGTTTGCGCGCAGTGATGTCGAGTTGCATGCCAATCATGCGCAGGGGCTGGCCATCGCCATCGCGCTGCACGACGTGGCTGCGCGAGAGCATCCATCGCCACTCGCCGTCGCTGGTGCGCGCGCGTGCCTCCATCTCGATGAAGGGCGTCTCGCCTGCCAGGTGACGCTCGACCGCGACCATGATCGCGGTGATCTCGTCCGGATGGCACACGGCTTTCCAATCGTCCACGTGGCAGACGTCGGTGGGCGCGCAGCGCAGCATCGCGGCGAGCTCCGCATTGATCGTGAACTCGCCACTCGGGACATGCCATTCCCACAGACCGACGCCAGCGGTCGAAATGATCATGTCGAGACGCCGCGCCTGGTCGCGCAGTTCCTGCTGCGCGGCACGCTGTTCGTCGATGTCGATGTGTACGCCGCTCATGGCGCGTGGGCGGCCGTCCGCGTGGCGGGCCGAGACGCAGGCGCGGCTCAGAATCCAGCGCCACTTGCCGTCTGCGGTGGCCAGGCGGTACTCGATCAGGTAGGGCACCGCTTCGTTCGCGAGGTGCGCTTCCTTGATGGCCATTACGCGCGGCAGGTCGTCGGCGTGGATCAGCGCGCGCCAGTCGTGCACGGTGCGTGGTGGTGTGGTGCTGTCGTAGCCGAGCCGCGTCAGCCAGGGGGCACTGCAGCGGAAGCTGTCGTCGTCGAGATCCCATTCCCATAACCCGACCGGCGTGTGCTCGAGGATCAGGGCGAGGCGCGCCTGTTCGGCTCGGATCAGCGCCTGCTCCTCGCGTTGCGCGGTCATGTCGAGGTGGATGCCGGACATGCGTGCTGGCCGTCCCTGGGGGTCTCGAACCGTGACCATGCCACGGTCGAGCAGCCAGCGCCAGCTGCCGTCGGCGTGGCGCATCCGATGCTCTGATTCATAGAACGGCGAGCGCCCCGCGAGGTGTTCGCGGACCTTGTGCAGGGTGAGGTCGAGGTCGTCGGGATGGACCAGTGACAGCCAGGTCTCGATGGTCGGTTCGAGCGCGCTGAGTTCGTAGCCCAGCATGTTTGCCCAGCGTGCATTGAAACGCACTTCGTCCGTTTTCAGATCCCAGTCCCACACGCCTGCGTTGGCGCCGGCGACGACCAGTTCGAGCCACGCGCGCTGCGCTTCGCGCGCGTCGCGTTCGCGCCGGCGCTGGATCTCCGCGCTGGCGCAGCGTGCGGCGCAGACGGTCAGGGAATCGTCCTCGGTGGATTCCGCGTGGGCATCGATCAGGAGCAGTGCACCCAACGGCTCGCCGCTGTCGCCGTGCAGCGGGAGCATGTCGACCTGCTGGGCACACGCATCGAGCAGCGGATCGCTCGGGAAGCGAGCGCGCAGATCACCGGTCAGAGTCGGCACGGCCTCGCCGGATTCGCAACGTGCGGCGAGCGCCGCCACCACGCTGCCGCCGAGGGCGAAATCCGACGGTACCCGGGTCGCGGACGCATTCCAGTGGCCGAGCACTCGAACCCGCTCGGCGGCCGGCTCGAACATCACGACCGCGGCTGCGTGCGCCTCCCTCGCATAGGCGATGGCCTGTGCGATGGCCTGCTCGCGGTCGCCGCCACAGACCGGTTCGGACAGGATTTGGAGCGCGCGCCGCTGGCGTTCGATGAAAGTGACGTCGGTGCGTAGCGAAAGGTAGCCGGTGATCGTGCCTTCGGCATCGCGCAGGGGCAGGATGGTCGACTTCACCCAATAGGGGGACCCGTCCTTGCGGCGATTCTCGATGACGCCGTGCCAGGTACGCCCGGCGCTGATGGTACGCCACAGCCCGGCATAGAATGCCGGCTCGTGGGAATCCGAACGCAGGATACGGTGATTGCGCCCCACCAGTTCGTCGGCCGCGTAACCGCTGATACGGCAGAAGCGCTCGTTGACCGCCGTGATGGTTCCGTGCGCGTCAGTCAACGAGACGATCGCATGGGCATCGAGCGCGTTGCGCAACGTGGCCAGCTCGCGGGCGACGCCATCACTCGAGAACGGTGTGCGACGGCACGCCGTCGCCACGACGAGCAAGGCCAGGCACAGCCCCGCCGCGTGTACGCCGGTGATTGCGAACGCGGGCGTTTCCGCCACGCCGCCAAGCAGGCTGAACAGCCCGAGCTGCATGAGATGGCCGAGCAGGCTGGCGAGCACGACGACGGCGAGCAGCGGATAGGGTCCGCGCGGTAGCCACCTGGCCAGGGGCATGGGACGGGGGTCTCGAGTTGCCTTGATCAAGGGGAACTTCCTGCGCGAGCACGCTGAGGGTGAGGAGTACGGGACGGCGCGTCGCAGCGGCGCCTGGCAATTCGGATTGCCTGGAAAGAATAGCGATTCAATCGAAAAATACTTGAGCGCGCCCGGAACGCTTCGGCGGGCATCGCCGACCGCCGTTTGCAGGCCGTGCGGCAATGCGGTCCACAACGGATTCTTCCGCGAACGAAGGGAAGAAACGAGCAATCGGCGGGTTGAGGACATGGCGATGATCGCGCCCGGTCAGCCGGAATCGACCGGTGTCGATCGCCCGCACCTTGTTCGGCGCAACGAGGATGACCGAATCGGGCGCGATCGCCATGTCCTGCTCGACCTGGTGAATCGGCATGGCGGTGTGATGCGCGAGCAATGTGTCGACGAGGCTCTTGAAGTTCGGCGTGGGGTGCTGGATGAGGGGATGACGACAAACGCCATGCCGGTGTCGGCCGGTACGTGGGCGAAGACCGTTTCCAACGCCTCGAGGCCACCGGCGGACGTGCCGATTCCCTTCACGTACCGTAACGGCTCTCCCCGTAGCGTTCTGTCCTTGCCGTACCGGCCGCTGCCTCCGACGATTCCGCCGCCCATGTCGAAAATGGGATTTAAGTGATGGATTTTTAATGATTTATATGTCAATCGGCGACTCGTTCAGCGCTCCGAAGTTGGCACTTTCGGGCGGCTGTTTCGTCACGGCAGCGTGCTCACGGCCGGCACTCGCATCGGGGGGGGGCGCGGTATGGGTCGCGCCCGTTCGACGCCGCGGGCGCGGGACCGCGAGTGCGCCGGAGAAGTCCTGTTGATGAGAACTAGGAAGTTATCAACAAAAATTTACCTAAAATATACCTTTTCACACGCAACTGGCTGACTTACTATTAACCGCCGCGACGGATCGCCAAGACTTTGCGCAGGCAGGAGGGTATGAGACAGATTTTCCTTGTCCTCGCGCTGCTCATGGCAAGCGCGCTACCGGCACAGGAGGCGCCGCCGCTCACGTTCACTGTGGAGCGCTTCGCGGTCTCCGGCGCTATGCCCGTGGATGCGGCCGTGGCCGACGAAGTCCTGGCCCCGTTCACCGGCGAGCACGCCGGCATGGAAGGCCTGCTCGCCGCGCGTGATGCTCTCGAGCAGCACCTGCGCAGTGCCGGCTACAGTTTCCACCGCGTCGTGCTGCCGCCGCAGACCCTGGACGGCGGGGTGGTGACGCTCGAGGTCGTCACCTTCGGCATCGGCAGCGTCGAGGTCGAGGGCAACCGACATTTCTCCGACGACTCGGTGCGGCGCAGCCTGCCGCCGCTCGCCGCCGGCAGCGCGCCCGACCTGCCGCGCCTGTCGCGCGCGCTGGCGGTCGCCAACCAGCATCCGGCGAAACACCTCAAATTGAACTTCCGCGCCTCGGAGGAGCGCGACGACGCGCTCGATGCCGTGGTCAAGGTGCGCGACGAGAAGCCCTGGGCGCTGTTTGCCGGGCTCAACAACATCGGCAACAAGAGTACCGGCTACACGCGTATGAGCGTCGGCGGCCAGTACAGCAACCTGACCGGTCACGACGACGTGCTCACCGGTACGTTCATCACTTCGCCGGACAATGCCGACGACGTGCAGCAATACGGCGTCTTCTACCAGCTTCCCGTCTACGCCGCGTCCGGCTGGCTGACCGCCTTCTACGTCAAGTCCGACGTCGATGTCGGCAGTGTGCAGGATCTGTTCGACGTCAGCGGCTCGGGCGACTTCATCGGCGTGAGTTTCCGTCACGAGCTGGTCGGTGTCGGCCGTTATCGGCACAGCATCACGGCGGGGATCCAGGATCGATTGTTCGATACCGCCATCGCCAGCGCCATCACCGGTCTGCCCTTCGCCACGCTCAGCACCAAGGTGCGCACCCGCCCGATTTCGCTGCGCTACGACGGCGGCTACAACTGGCCGGCAACCAGTCTCGATTTCTACGTGGATTTCACGCAGAACCTCAGCTTCGGCGGGCACAACCGTCCCTCGAGCTATCGCCAGGTGCGCGCGCCGGCCGACCCGTCGTGGAAACTCATCCGCTTTGGCGCGCTGGTCACGCAGCGCCTGCCACGCGAATTCCGCGCCGTCGGCCGCATCACCGGGCAGTACACGAGCGATGCGCTCATTCCGGGCGAGCAGATCGGTTTTGGCGGCGACCGCTCCGTGCGCGGCTTCGAGCAGCGCACGATCGCCGGCGACCGCGGCGTGCAGCTCAATCTCGAACTGTGGTCACCGCAGGTCGCCGCGCTCTACGGCGTGCGTTTCCTGGCGTTCTTCGATGCGGCGCACAAGGTGCTCGACGAACCGCTTACCGGGCAGCGCCCCAACGACACCATCTCGAGCATCGGCATCGGTGCACGCTGGCAGTGGCGTGACGACATCGTCGCCGCGCTAGACTATGGACAGCCGCTGGCCAACGCCGAGGGTGAAGCCGCGGATCGCGGCAATTCCAAAGTGCACTTCACCCTGGAGTACCGCTATTGAACATCGCGTTCGCAGGCGCGCCAGGGTCGCGCGCGCCCAGCTCGTCCGCGCTGCCGCGCGGGCTGTACGCCATCGTCGCACTGCTGCTGCTGGTCGCGACCGCAGCGGCACGCGCAGCCGATCCCGCCGGCGAGATCCTCGTCGCACGCGGTGTCGTGACCGCCTATGCGGCGGGCGGAACGGCACGCATCGTTGCGCCCGGTTCGGATGTCTTTGCCGGCGAGGTCATCAGCACCGGTAAGCGCAGCCTCGCGATCATGCGGCTCGCCGACGGCTCGCGCATCACCTTGCGCCCGGATACGGCATTCGAGATCACGGAGTTCGAGACCAAGGAGAACGAGGAGAACGCGCTGTTCACGCTGTTCCGCGGCGGTCTGCGTACCGTCACCGGATTCCTCAGCAAGCGCAACCCGGATGCCATGCGCCTGCGCACCTCGGTCGCGACCATCGGCATTCGCGGCACCATCTTCGATGCCCGTCTGTGCGGCGAGGAATGCGCCGAGGAGGCCCGCGAGCGGCCCGCTCCGGCGGGGCGTGCGGGCTTCGTGCGCGGACGCGTCGTGGCCCGTTCCGGCAGCCGGGCGCGCACGCTCGAGAGCGGCGCCCCGGTATACGTCGGCGACACGCTGCTCAGCGAAGCGGGCGCCTACGCGGTCATCGCGTTTCGAGACGAGAGCCGCGTGACCCTGTTGCCCAACTCCGAGTTCGAGGTCGAGGAATTACGCTTCGAGCCGGCCGAACCGGAATCCGGCAGTGCCATCTTCCGCCTCCTGCGCGGCGGTCTGCGCGCCGTCTCGGGGCTCATCGGCAAGAGTCGCAGCCGCGGTTACAAGATGCGCACCGCCGTTGCCACCATCGGCATACGCGGTACCGGGTACGATGCCGTGTGCCAGGGCGCCTGTCAGAGTCCCGAGCTCGATGCCGGACCGGACGGCGACGGCTTGTACACCGAGGTGTGGGACGGCGCCATCACGCTCGACGACGTGCATGTCGTCGAGGCGGGAGAAACCGTCTTCCTCGGCAAGGCCGGCTTCGCGCCGGTGCCCGTGCCCGGGTTGCCCATGACACTCGGCGAACCGCGCCCGGATACGGTCACGCTGCCACCGGCGCCGCCACCGCCGCCGTCCTCGGCCAATCCCCAGGCCGGCCTGTACGTGAGCTGTTACGAAGGCAACTGCGCGGTGCAGACCGAGGCCAACCTGGTCGAACTGGGACCGGGGCAGGCGGGTTACGTCGGCGCCGCCGGCGGCGCTGCCGAAGAACTCCCCGAGGTGCCGCCGTTCCAGGCGGAAGACCCGGTGCTGCATGCCGGCGAGCTTGGCGGGGTGCTCAACCGATTCAACGAAAACCTCGATGGCGGAGGGTTGCAATGTACCGTTCGCTGAACCGCTCCCGCCGCCGCGGCGGGCAGATTCTCACGTTCACCTACGCGCTCGCCGCGAGCGCGGTAGCGGCGGCCAACCCGCGTGGCGCCGAGGTCGTGCACGGCACGGCGAGCTTCGCCACGCCCAATCCGCACACGCTCGAGATCACGAACTCGCCGAGCGCGATTCTCAACTGGCAGAGTTTCGACATCGGCGCTGCGGAGACCACGCGGTTCATCCAGGAGAGTGCCGCGAGCGCTGTGCTCAACCGTGTCGTCGGCGGTTCGAGTTCCGAGATCCTCGGCAACCTGCTGTCGAACGGGCGGGTGTTTCTCATCAACGAGGCCGGCATCCTGATCGGCCGCGATGCCACTATCGATACGGCCGGCCTGGTGATGTCGACGCTCGACATCCAGGATGCCGATTTTCTCGGCGGGCGTCTGCAGTTCGCGGGCGATGCCGACAACGGCGGCATTACCAACCACGGTTACATCAAGAGCGCGCCGGGTGGCGAGATCATTCTCATCGCGCCGCGTATCATCAACGAGCCGCAGGCCGGCAATCCGCGCAGCGGCCTGATCGAGAGTCCGCAGGGCGACCTCGTGCTGGCCGCCGGCACCGCGATCACGATTGCGAGCCTCGATCACCCCGATATCACCTTCGAAGTCAGCGCGCCGGAAAACGAGGCGGTCAATCTCGGGCGCCTGCTCGCCGCGGGCGGCAGCGTCAGCGTGCTGGCCGGCACGCTGCGCCATTCCGGCGAGATCAACGCCGACGCGATCTCGCGTGACAGCGCCGGCAATGTCGTGCTGGCGGCGACCTCAACGGCCTATCTCGACAGCGGCAGCCGCGTCAGCGCGTCGGGCGAGGGCCGTGCGGGCGCGGTCGCGGTCAGCGCCGGTGGGGAAGCCGGCGGCGGGCGCATCTACGCGCTGGGCACGGTGGCGGCCGACGGTGATACCGGTGGTCAGGTCGAACTCGCCGCCGATCGCGTTCTCGCGACCGGCACCTTGAGCGCGCGCGGTGCCATCGACGGCGGCACGGTTGCGGTGCAGAGCGAGACCGAGATCATCGCCACGGCGAGCGCGCGCCTGGACGCGAGCGGCGCGAGTGGCCAGGGCGGCCGCGTCGTCATGGACGGCGGCGAGGGAACGTTCAGTTCGGCGCTGGTCACCGCCGATGGCCTGACCGGCGGCGAGGTGGAAGTCCTCGGTGACGAGATCACGCTCGCCGGTACCACGATTGATGCGAGCGGCGAGGCGGCTGGCGGCCGTGTCCGCGTCGGCGGCGAGTTCCGCGGCGGTCCGGGCCTGCCGACGGCAACGACGGTCACGGCCAACGCCTCGACCGTGATCAAGGCCGATGCCCGGGCGGCCGGCGATGGTGGCAGCGTCGTCGTGTGGGCGGACGGCACGACCCGTTACAGCGGCGTCATCTCGGCGCGCGGCGGCGCCGCCTCCGGTGATGGCGGCATGGTTGAAACCTCCGGCAAGGAAGGTGTCGCCATCGACCGCCAGCCTGACGTCAGCGCGCCGAAGGGCGAGGCCGGGGAATGGCTCATCGATCCCAAGAACATCGTCTTCAGCGACGAGACGGAACCGGGTGCGGGCAGCATTCAGATCCTCGACCCGCATCCCGGCACGGATAACAACTTCGGCCAGTCGGTGCAGTATTTCTATGAAGACGGCGACTTCTCGACGCCGGCCAAGCTCGCCGTTTTCGATCCGCTCGACGACTTCGGCGGTGACGACGCCGGCGCGGTCTATCTCTATCGCCTTTCCGACGGCGCGCTGGTCTCGGCACTGACCGGCAGCCAGAACGGCGATAATGTCGGCGCCATCACGCTGCAGAGCTTGGGCGATACGCGCGTGCTGCGTACCCCGACCTGGAATGCCGACCGCGGTGCCGTGACGGTGTTCGACGTCGTCAACGGTATCAACGGCGCGGTATCGGCGAGCAACAGCCTGGTCGGTGCGAATGCGGACGACCAGGTCGGTCTCGTCAGTGGGGTCTTTTCCGGCGTGCAGTCGCTCGGCACCCGCATCGCGGTGCGCAGTTCGGCGTTCAACGGCGATCGCGGTGCGCTGACCATCGCCGCGCCGATGACGCTCAAGGGTGTCGTCGGCAGCGGCAACAGCCTGGTCGGCGCCGGTTCGGGCGACCAGGTCGGCCTGAATTTTCTGCAGAGCATCGGCAGCGGCAACTACGTGCTGCGCAGCGATCACGGCGGCCGTGGCGCGGTGACGTTCGTCAATCCGGCCGCGGCACCGAAAGGCGTCGTCGGTGCCGGCAACAGCCTGGTCGGCGCGGCCGTGGGCGACGACATCGGCAGCAGCGGCATCCAGTCCCTCGGCAGCCACTACGCCGTGCGCAGCCCGAACTTCAACGGCACCGCGGGCGCGGTGACCATCGCACCCACCGCGAGCGGCATCAGCGGCGTGGTCAGCGCCTCCAACAGCCTGGTCGGCAGCGCGGCCGGCGACAATGTCGGCGCCAATGCCTTGCAGAGCCTGTTCTTCGGGCGCTACGCGCTGGTCAGCGACAAGAACGGCGAGGGCGCGGTGACCGTCATCAACCCCGCCGCGCCGCCCGTCGGCGTACTGAGCGCGGCCAACAGCCTGGTCGGTTCCGGTGCCGGCGATGCCGTCGGCAGTGGCGGGTTGAGCTATCTCGGCGGCACGAGCTGGGCGGTGCTTAGCCCGAGCTGGGACAACGGCGCGAATACCGATGCCGGTGCGGTGACGTTCATCGACGGCCAGGACGGCACGTTCGAGGGCACGGCCACGGCAGCGGTCGGCACGGTCGGTGCCGCCAACAGCCTGGTCGGCGTGACGACCGGCGACGCCATCGGCTCGGACGGCATCAGTTCCGTCGTGGGTTCGATTTCCGGCGTGTTCAGCCCGCAGTTCGACGACGGTGGTTCGGTCGATGTCGGCGCCATCACCTGGTACACGCCGGGCACCGCGCTGTCCGGCGCCGTCGGCGCCGCCAACAGCCTGGTCGGCGTCAACGACAACGATGACGTCGGCGGCTCGAGCAATTCCTTCGCGTTTCTGCCCAACGGCAACGCCCTCCTGATCGTGCCGAACTTCGCCAACGGTGCCGGCGCCGTGGCCTGGCTCGACGCGAGCGGCCCGGTCACCGGCTCGCTCGGCGCCGGCTCGGCGCTGGTCGGCGCCAATCCCGGCGATGACATCGGCGGCGGTGGCATCGAGATATTCAGCAACCATTACCTCGTGCTCAGCCCTGATTTCACCGACGGTTCCAACGCCAATGCCGGTGCCGTGACTGTCGGCGCCAACGCGAGTGGCATCATCGGTACGGTGTCCCCGGCCAACAGCTTCGTCGGCCAGGCCTTCGGCGATGCCGTCGGCAGCGGTGGTGTCTATGCGCTCGCGAACGGCAACGCGCTCGTGCACAGCCCCGACTTCAACAGCAGTGCGGGCGCGGTCACGTTCTATGACCTGATCAACGGCAACATCTTCGGCGAAGCCGACTTCACCGGTGTCATCGACGTCGACAACAGCATCACCGGGCCCGATCCGGGCGACATGCTCGGTAGCGGCGGTATCGAAGTGGTCGGCAACCACTACATCATTCTCAGCCCCAATCTTGGCACGAGTTCGGGTCACGGCGCGGTCACGATTGGCGACGACCTCGGCGCGTCTTCGCCGATCGGCGACGTCGACGCCACGAACAGTCTGATTGGCGGCAATTTCGGTGACGCCGTCGGCAGCGGCGGCATCCTCACGTTGTTCAACGGCAACGTGCTGATCCTGAGCCCTGACTGGGGTTCGCAGAAAGGCGCGGTGACCTACGTCGACCTGATTAACGGCAACCTCTTCGGCGACACCGATTTCGCGGCCACGCTCGATGCCACCAACAGCCTGGTCGGCGCGCTGGCCGGTGACGAGGTAGGTGCCGACGGCGGTTCGCCCACCGTGCAGCAGTTCTTCGCCGGCGCGAACCAGTACTACGCAGTGTTCAGCGGCTCCTTCCAGCCTGGCGGTGCGGTCACTTTCGTCGATGCCGCGGTCGGTATCGCCGGCGTCGTCGACAACACCAACAGCTTCGTCGGCACCAGTGCGGGCGACGATGTCGGCCTGCTCTCGGGCGCGGCTTTCTTCCAGCAATTGTCCAACGGCAACGGCGTGCTGCTCAGTCCGAACTTGAGCAACGACGCCGGCGCCGCGACGTTCGTCGATCTCGTCAACGGCGTCGGCTTGAGTGGCGATATCGGCGCGGGCAACAGCGTGGTCGGCGGCAACGGCGGTGATCTCGTTGGCTCGGGCGGCGTGTTCGAGCCATCCAACAGTGGCATCTACGCCGTCCTCAGCCCCGAGTGGGCGAACGGCGGCCAGGCCCAGGCCGGTGCGCTGACCTGGGGCGATGTCGACAGCGGCGTGAGTGGCGTGGTCGGACCGGGCAACAGCCTCGTCGGCAGCACTTCGGGCGACGACCCGGGCAGCGGTGGCATCAGCGCGTTCGTGACCAGCGGCGGCCAGACGCGCATCGTCGTCGAGAGCCCGGACTGGGACAACGGCGCGGCCGCCGACGCCGGCGCCATCACGACCTTCCTCGCCAGCGCGCCGAAGACCGGTGCGATCGGTGCGGCCAACAGCTTCGTCGGCAGCAACGCCGACGACCGTGTCGGCGACGGTTTCTTCGTCACGCTCACTAACGCCAACCGCCTCGTCGTGACGACGAGCTGGAACAGCGACGCCGGCGCGGTGACGTTCTGGAACACCGCCAACGATCTCACCGGCACGCTCGGCGCGGCCAACAGTCTCGTTGGCGGCAATGCCGGCGACGGCGTTGGCGATTGGATCGTGACCGAGGATTTCGGCAGCGGGCGTTACTACGTGGCGACGCCGACCTGGAATAACGACCGTGGCGCAGTGACGTTCGGGTCGATCACGGGCGGCCGCTCGGGCCTGGTCTCGGCCAGCAACAGCCTGGTCGGTTCGAGCGCCGGCGATCGCGTCGGCGAATCGGTGCTCAACCTCGCCTACAGCGATCGGTTGCTCGTGCTCAGTGAAGAATGGAATGCGGAGCGCGGTGCCGTCACCGTGATCAACCCGGCTGCGCCGCGGGTCGGCGCGGTGTCGGCGAGCAACAGCCTGGTCGGCTCGAGCGCCGGCGACCGCGTCGGAGATTTCTCGCAGCAACTGTTCCGCGAGGACAACCGGGGCCTCGTCGTGCTGCGCACGACCACCTGGGGCAACAACGCCGGTGCGGTGACGGTGTTCGACCCACTCGCGCCGATCGTCGGTCAGGTCAGCAGCGCGAACAGCCTGGTCGGCCGTGCCGGCGACGCAGTCGGCAGCAGCGGCGTCAGCGAACTGAGCGATGGCAGTCTGCTGGTGCGTAGCCCGCAATGGTCTGATGGCACCGGCCAGTTCTTCGGTGCCGCCACGCTGATGCGCTCGCAAAGCGGCGTCATGCCGGTTACCGGCTTCGTTTCCTCTGACAACAGCCTGGTCGGCTCGCACGCCGATGACCAGGTGGGCAATGGTTCGTTCGTTACGCTGCCGACCGGCAACATTCTCCTGCGCAGCCCCAACTGGTTCGATAACCGCGGGGCGGTGACCTTCATCAACATTGCCGATGGACGTACCGGCGTGGTCTCCGGCGCCAACAGCCTGGTGGGCGAGCTGCCGGACGATTTCCTCGGCAGCGGCGGTATCACCGCACTCGGCGGTGACCGCGCGCTCGTGCGCAGTCCACTGGCGAGCGTCAATGGCATCACCGGTGCCGGGCGCCTCGACATCATCGACGGGACCACGGTGCAGGAGATCGCTGGCGACATCGGTTTCGCTACCAACCCCGGCAGCGAACTCGCGCTGTCCATCGCCTCGGTGGTTGCCTTTCTCAACAGCGGGGCGACGCTGCTGCTACAGGCCAACAACGATATCTATCTACCGCGTGGCAGCGGTCTCGTGGCCGAAAACGGCACGCTGGTGCTCGAAGCCGGCCGCAGTATCGAGATCGAGGACAACCTGATCGTGCGTGAGGGTACCCTGCGCCTGCTTGCCAACGCGCCCGGAGCCGATCAGACGTACCGCGAGGCGGGCGACGGCAACATCACGGTCAGGGCCGGGGAAACGGGGGTGCGCGTGCTTGCGACCAATCTCACGGTTGACGCGCAGAATATTTTCCTCGAAGGCGGCACCGCGCCGAACGCGTACGCCGCGATGATCGGTCTCGAACGCACCGAGGTGCATGCACACGGAAGCGGACTGCTGCGCCTGCAGGCCGGCACGGCCAGCGGCGCCGGTTTCACGCCCGGTAGTGCCAGTGAGATCCTCTCCGCGTTCGTCAACGATCCGGCCAGTCTCCAGGCTCCGGCGGCCTTCATCATCGGTCGGACCGCGCTGAACGTGCTTGCCGACGACGTCGAACTCATCGGAGGTGGTAGTCCGGGCGCCTTTGCCGCCCTCGCTTCGTTCGGCGAGTTCTCGGTCGAGAGCATCAATTTGCTTCTCGCACCTGGCAGCGCCGATAACGCCGACGCGTTGCTGCTCGGACTGGGCGGCGTCGCCGACATCAGTTTCACGAACTGCAGCGGCTGCAACGAGTTGCTGTTCGACCCGCTGTTCGACGCCAGCTCGCAATCGGGCATCTTCATCAGCGGCTTGTTCCAGGAGCCGACCGTCGACGCCATCCTCGCCATGCTCACGCGGGATTCGGAGGGAAGCGACGACGACGAGGACGAGGATGACGACGACGACGCGGCTGAGTGTAATTAGGGAGCCTCTGAACAAGTCATGACCCGGCATTTCGCGCCCGCGCGGTCCGATTTCCGCGTTGCGACGCTTCGCAACAGCCGGCTATGACGGGCGCGCCGCGCCTTGAACTCGCACAGCGCGAACACGAACTGCTCGGCCCAGGCTTATCCAGAGGTTCCTTAGGGCCCAGCGCCCAATGGCTGGTTGAGCGCTAGTCGTTCGGCACGCGACCGCGCCGCGCTTGCTCGTACGCCGCGCCTGTCGCCCACGGATGCACCGTCACCACGACGCGCGGCCGGGCATCCCTGCCCGTGGCCGTACGTCGCGGTCGCCGCTGATGTTCAGCCCGCGTTGGCGAGCCGCACCGGCGCCTCCGTCCCGGGCTCAGCCGGACCGGCGAAGTTGCGGTCCTGGTTGGCGATCAGCCGATCGATGCGTCGCAGGCAGTCTGCCGGCAGGT
Source organism: Pseudomonadota bacterium (assembly GCA_029977665.1). Lineage (GTDB taxonomy): Bacteria > Pseudomonadota > Gammaproteobacteria > JACKNG01. Next base: position 18,119 of record JAPOKK010000032.1, read on the forward strand.
CGAGGGCGGTTTCGACCCACGAGTCGCAGATGCTGTACAGCTCCTCACGGTCGATTGCCTGGCAGCGGCTGATGGCCTGTCGGAAGGCGATCGCGCCGGGCCTGGAAGCCTGGCGCGAGACGTAGGAGCGAATCGCTTCTTCACCTTCACCCGGCGCACACAGCATGTCGATGACGCCCATGTCATACAGCTCCTCGGCGCGGTAGTTGCGCGCACTCAGGATGATTTTCTCTGCCGTTACGGCACTCACCCGTCGACGCAGGAACGTGTAGGCGCCCATGCCCGGGAAGAGCCCGAACAGGACTTCCGGGAAGCCCATGCGCGAGCCCTCCTCGGCGACCAGGACATTGCCAGCCAGCGCCGCCTCGAAGCCGCCGCCCATGGCCACACCGCGCACGAGCGAGAAGGACATCGTGCCACCGGCGTTGGACGCATGGTGATAGACGGCATCGGTCGCCTTGCGCGCGTAGCGCATCAGCGCGGCCCGGTCGCGTGCGGCGATGAGACGTCGGAACAGTCTCAAATCACCGCCGAGGCTGTAGACGCCCGGCATGCGCGAGGCGAACACCACGTACTTGACCGGCGTCGTGCTGGCGTAGCCGCCACATTCGCGATTGCGAATGCGGTCCTGTACGCGGCGGATGTCGTCGAGCAACTCGTGAGAGAAGTGTGGTGTCGCGCCAGGGGCGATGTACTTCCACAGGATGCCGGCGCGGGGTTCGAAGCGCAGTTCGAGGTTGGGAAACGCCTCGGCATCGGTAAACGGGTCGTCGTCGCGCAAGAGGCGCTGCGGGGAGTCGATCTTGATGAGCATGTTCTTACCCTCCTCGGGTCGGCTGATGCCATTCCCGATGACTGGATTGGATGACGTAGGCCGGACGGTGCCGGCGTGATGTAGCGATGGCGGGGAGGCGTCCGGGGACGGGTATTGTTGTTCGGCTGTCATGCATGGAGCCGGTTCCAGGATCAGTCGGTCCTCCATGCGCCGATGCATGAAAGACGAACACGCCCTAGTGTGCGGGGCATTGGAAAGGCGGGTCAACGCGAAACCGATGCCACGCGGACAGCGCTCTGACGGCAGACACGGGCCGCACCTGTCAGGCAGGTGCGGTCGGCGCGGAACCCCACCCATGCGTCACCAAGGTGCTGGCCTATAATGCGGTGCCCGCGCAAAGGCCCAGGAACGCAGGAAACGAAGGTGACGATGAAAGCACGCAGGTCCGTGACTATCGCTGCAGCCCACCCGGGAGGCGTCTGCCTGATGCTGCTGCTCGTATCGCTATTGGCGACGACGACCAGTCGTGCCAGCGAGGCGCTCAACGGCACCTGGGTGCTCGATGAAGAACGCTCGACGACGCTGGAAGCGGCCGGTGCGGTCTTCAACGACGAACTCAACGAGGCACGCCGGCGCAACAAGCGTCAGACCTTCGATCGCAGCAACTCCAACAGCCGCGCGAGGGGGCGTTTCGATCAGCAGGTGGCGGCGACCTCGGAGATGATCGCGGAGGACATGCGCTCCATCAAATGGGGCGACACGGCGATGCAGCAGGACATCCTCAATGCATCGACGATCAAGCTCTACGTCGCGCGCAAGGTCGCCGTGTTATACGGGAGCAGTCTCAAACGCCTGCTGACCATCAACCCGGCCGGTCGTGCCTATTCCGTCTCCGGAACGGAGGTCACCAATGATGCCGTCGGTCGCTCGCTCACCTACCTCGAGGATGGTCAGCTCGTGATCGAGACATCGGTTCACGGCGGCGGCCGCATGGTCGAGCGCTTCCGCTACGACGCCGCGCAAGATCGACTGGTGGTGAAAGCGGAGCTGCAGGAGCGCCGCGACGGCCCCTGGCTCGAATTCGAGCGCGTGTTCGAACAGCGTTGAGTCGACGCCCGCACCGCGGCGCGAGTCGTTATGCCGCGAGCCTGCGCCGGACAGCGTTCCGACGCAGGGGGCATCTTGGCGCGGAGCGGGCGCTCAGTCGAGCGCCTGTTCGCTGATGTTGAGATCGACCCGCGACCACTTCAGCGCGATATCTTCGGCACTGCCTTCGACGCGCAGCTTGAAGTTGCCGAGGTCGAGTTCCTCGCGCGGCCGTGAGAGCAGCTGGGCCACGGCCTGGGCGGCTTCGTGGGTCTCCAGCATGCGCGGCTGCCAGCGACCGAAGACCTTGGGGTTGTCCGCGTACTCTTCCGTCATGCCCGTGCGGATGAACGGCAGCATCAGGCAGCACGCGCTGGCCATGTCGCTGGCGCGGCCGAGATTGACCCGCAGCACTTCGGGCAGGCGCAGCACCGCCCAGTTGGCCACGACATAGCCGGGCACGGCGACGCCCGGCTCGAGCGACTGCATCGATGAGATGTAGACGAACTGGATGGGTTGGCTGTGATACACCGCTTCGCCGGCCCACAGGTGGGTCATGTAGACGAAGCCGTCGATCTTGGTGTCCATCACGAGCTTCGATTCGGCCAGGTTCTCGATGAAGTCACGGCGCACGCGGGCGCGGCGCTCGGCACGGCTCTCGCCTTCGATTTCCGGCAGCGCGCGGCCGAAGCGGTAGCCTTTCTCGGTCAGACCCGAGTTGCAGATGACGATGTCCGGACCTTTGCCTTCCATCTGCTCGATGACGTAGCTGCGCGACGCCCACAGGTCACGCGTGTTGGTGACGTCTGCCTGCATGGCGAAGGCCTTCACGCCGCGCTCGCGCATCGCGTCGACCATGTCGAAGCCGTCTCGGTAGCTCGAGTGGAAATGCACGCCGACGATCTCCGCGCCGTTGGCAGCGGCGGCCAGTGCGAGACCCTGACCGATGCCGCCATCCTTCCCTGAACCCGTGATCAGCACGCGCTTGCCCTGGAAGGCGTTCTCCGGGAACTTGAACTGATCGAAATCGGCGGTGAATGCCATGACTGCTCCTGTACGATTTTGGATTGCCGTGGGTGCAAAGTAATCCATCGCCTGACGCGATGCCAGCGGCGCTCGGTAGGCTACTGGGCGGCGTGCAGCAGCCGTTCGCAGCGGTCCGCGCGAGGGTGGCGCGGGGCCGCGAAGCGACTGCACCGCCGTGGTGCAGGCGGCGTCTCGACGCTCAGGTCGGAAACAGTCCGAGCGTCTCGATGGCCTCGAGCAGACGCGGATGGAAGGCTGCCGCGGCGCAGACCACGCCGCGGTTCGCGGACAGGCCGGCGCCATGGGAGAAGTCGAGTGGTCGCCCGTGCACGTCCGTGACCCGCACACCGGCTTCCTCGGCGACAATCTTGCCGGCCGCATGGTCCCAGATCTTCTCCACGTAGCCGGGCCGGGTCGGCAGCCTGAGATAGGCGTCGGCCTGGCCGCGCGCGACGACCGCATATTTGCACTGGCTGTCGAGGCGCGCCGGCGTGCCGGCGGCGCCGAGGTGGGCGACGATGCGCGCGGTATCGTCGAGACGCGAATGCGCCGCCTCGACCGATTCGCATACGCGCATCTGCGTGATGTCGTCGCTGCCATTCGCCTGCACGGCGGCCGGCGTGGTGCCCGGAGCATCGGCCGGCACGACCCAGCTCCCGCGGCCGCGCAAGGCATAGAACAGGCTGCCGTGCGCGTCGCCGGCATCGAACGGCCGCGCGAGATCGGCTGACAGGTTGGGGCAGCCCAGTACGCCGAACACGACCTCACCGCCCGCGATGTAGGCGAGCGAGACGGCGTACTGTCCGCCGCGCAGGAAGCCCTTGGTGCCGTCGATCGGATCGAGCGTCCAGTAGCCGTCGGCGCTGGCATCGTGGTTACCGCGATCGATGGCGTCGAGCACATCGTCGACGCCGGCCTCCGGCCATGCGACCCGGGCCGTCTCGGCCACGGCTTCACGCAGCGCCGCACGGTCCGGATCGCGCAGTGTCGCGGCGTCCTCCTCGCCGACCAGGTGTAACGGCTCGCCGAACGTCGCAAGGCGCGCGGCGATGATGGCCTGCGAAGCGTAGTCGGCAACCGTCACCGGGCTGCGGTCGTCCTTGGTGTGCTGGCGGATGCGTTCCAGCTCGCCCTGCACGTGACGCGTCACGCGGCAGGCGGCGGTGACTGCGGCGAGGATGTCGGGAAGCTTCCCTTCAAGCTGTGTTTCGATGCTCATATCGGTACCTCTAATGGCTCTCGGGGCGCACCGTGACGGACGGGGCCCTGTGCTAAACTCGGGCCCCACCAAGGCCACCTGCAACGTCGCCCGCGGCGACGCGGCGAGGGCGCAGGCCGGCTCGTCGCACCGGCCTCACAGGCATACACCCGGCTGCGACCGCTTGTGTCGAGGAGACCCGTTCCATGTCCGATTCCACTACCCGTCCCGTGCCCGCGCACATCGCTGAGACTGCCTTCGTCAACGAGCAGCAGTATGTCGACATGTATGCGCGTTCGCTGTCGGACCCGGACGCCTTCTGGGCCGAACAGGCGCGCGAGTTCGTGACGTGGGATAAGCCGTGGGACACGATCTGCAGCTACGATTTCCACAACGCCGACATCCGCTGGTTCGACGGCGCACGCCTGAACGTCAGCTACAACTGCCTCGACCGCCACCTCGCGCAGCGCGGCGACCAGACCGCCATCATCTGGGAAGGCGACGACCCGGCCGACCACAAGCACATCAGCTACCGCGAACTCCACGCCGACGTGTGTCGTTTCGCCAACGTGCTCAAGGCGCGCGGCGTCGGCAAGGGCGACCGGGTTTCGATCTACATGCCGATGATACCCGAAGCGGTGGTCGCGATGCTGGCCTGCACGCGCATCGGCGCGGTCCACTCGGTGGTCTTCGGCGGTTTCTCGCCCGATGCGCTCAAGGATCGTATCCAGGATTCCGCCTGCACCGCGCTGATCACCGCCGACGAAGGTCTGCGCGGTGGGCGCAAGGTGCCGCTCAAGGCGAATGCCGACAAGGCCCTGGAGCATTGTCCGGACGTCTCCGCCGTCATCGTCGTGCGCCACACCGGTGCCGATATCGACTGGCACGACGGGCGCGACTACTGGTACCACGAGGGCATGGCGCAGGCATCGGACGACTGCGCGCCCGAGTCGATGGCCGCCGAGGATCCGCTGTTCATCCTCTACACCTCGGGCTCGACCGGCAAGCCCAAGGGCGTGCTGCACACCACCGGCGGCTATCTCGTCTATGCCTCGATGACCCACCAGTA
>JAPOKK010000036.1 GCA_029977665.1 Pseudomonadota bacterium
ACGATGCGCCGGGCGAGATCCTTGTCGATACCCTCGCGTACCGTGATCGGTTGACGGCTCTCGGCGACGTTGCTGCTGACCTCGCCGGCTTCCATGCAATCGATATCGATACCACGCTTGGCGCACTTTCCTTGCAGGATCTCCAGCATCTGCCTGAGCTGGAACTCGGATTCAGCGATCAGGGTGATGACGTTGTCGGCCCGCTCGAAGCGCGCCTTGGTGCCCTTGAAGTCGAAGCGCGTGCCGAGCTCGCGCACGGCCTGGTCATAAGCGTTGGTGAGCTCGTGTTTGTCGACTTCCGAGACGGCGTCGAAAGATGGCATGGGCGCCCTCCGCGGCGGCCGGCACCGAACCGGAACGGCGGGTGCGGCGTAGTATGATGGTCGTGTGCGCGAACGCGCCGTCGGATTATATCGCCGCCCGTGCGAGCTGTCGGGCACGCGGCGGTCGCGCAGGCGATGTGGCACAGCGGAGACCTCCGCGGCCCGACGCCTCATCGCGACACCCACTCCCGAGACGCCGGAGCCGGCAGTGATCAAAGCTATCTTGTTCGATCTCGACGACACCCTGTGGGATGCAGCGCCCGCCTTGATGCGTGCCGAGGCGGCGCAGTACGCCTGGATTGAGCAGCACGCGCCGCGCGTCGCGGCGCGCTACCCCAACGAGGAGCTGCGCAACCTGCGCCGCGACCTCGCCGAACGACGGCCGGATATCGCCCACGATTTCACCCGCCTGCGCATCGAGGCCCTCGCCGAGCGGCTCGTCGAATGCGATTATCCGGCGACCCTCGCCGAGGACTGCATCGCGCACTTCGTGACCGTACGTAGCCAGGTCACGCTCTACGACGACGTGCTGCCCGCCCTCGAGCGGCTCGGCCGCGACTATGCCCTGGTCGCGCTGACCAACGGCAACGCCGATCTCAGCGTAAGCGGACTCGAAGCGCATTTCTGCGCCTGCGTTTCGCCCGCCGAGGTCGGTGCGCGCAAGCCGGACCCGGCAATGTTCCATGCCGCGCTGGCGCACGCCGGCGCCGATCCCGCCGAAGCGGTGCACGTCGGCGATCAGCCGCTGTACGATGTCGAGGGCGCCCGACGCGTGGGCCTGCGCACGGTGTGGGTCAACCGCACCAGCTCTGTCTGGCCGGCCGAGTACGCGCGCGCGCACGCGGAGGTCGCGACGCTCGCCGAACTCGAGCCGGCACTCGGCCGCCTGTGAGGCTTGGCTCGCGCAGGTAGTCGTCGGGCAGTGGGCGGAGCATGGCCCGGACACGGACCGGCCGCCCATGCGTCTGCGGCGGCAGCACGCGTGTCGCAACCAACCCGCGTTCCCCATTGAAACCGGAGCACCAACAACCGCATGAGCAACAGCGCCTTCGAACCCGTCGCCCACGCCGGCATCGACTCGCTCGGCATCGAATTCACCGAGTACCTGCACGCGCCGACCGGCGCGCGTCACTATCACCTCGGGTGCGCGGATCCGAACAATGCGTTCATGGTGGCGTTTCCGACCCTGCCGCAGGATTCGAGCGGGGTGGCGCACATTCTCGAGCACACCACGCTGTGCGGCAGCGAACGCTACCCGGTACGCGATCCCTTCTTCATGATGCTCAGGCGCTCGCTGAACACCTACATGAACGCGTTCACCAGCACCGACACCACGGCCTACCCGTTCGCTACGCAGAACCGCAAGGACTTCGACAACCTGCTCGGCGTGTACCTCGACGCGGTGTTCTTCCCCCTGCTCGATCCGCTCGATTTCGCCCAGGAGGGTTGGCGCATCGAGCTCGCCGAGGACGGGGTCGGGCTGCAGTACCACGGCGTCGTGTACAACGAAATGAAGGGGGCGATGAGTTCGCCCGTCGCCCAGCTCTGGCAGCACGTGCACACGGCGCTGTTCCCCGACACCATCTACCGCCACAACAGCGGTGGCGCGCCACTCGCCATTCCCGATCTGAGCTACGCGGCGCTGCGCGATTTCCACGCGCGTCATTACCACCCGTCTAATGCCGTGTTCATGACCTACGGCAGTTTTCCCGCGGCCGAACACCAGGCACGCATCACGGCGCTCGCCCTGGAACGGTTCAGCGAGCGCCGCGCACCGCTGCTCAGCGAGGGCCAGGCACCGTTCGCCGCGCCGCGTGTGAGCGAGCAGGGCTTCGATGCCAACCCGGACGAACCGCGCAACACGCACATCGTGTGGGCCTGGGTGCATGGCGAGACGGCCAAGGTTGAGGATCTGATCGAGGCCCACCTGTTGTCGGGGCTGCTGCTCGAGCATGGCGCCTCGCCGCTGCGTCATTATTTCGAGACCACGCCGATGGCGGACGCGCCGTCGGAGCTGTGCGGCGTCGACGACTCCGCGGCGCAGCTCGTGTTCATCTGCGGCGTCGAGGGGAGCGAGCGCGAGCACGCCGAGGCGCTCGAACGCGGCATGCTCGAGGTGCTCGAGCGCGTCGCGCGCGACGGCGTCGAGCGGGCGGTGTTCGAGGCCGCCCTGGACCGGCTCGAGATGGCGCAGCGCGACGTCGGCGGCGACGGCTATCCCTTCGGGCTGCAGCTGATGGGACGCGTGTTGCCGGCGGCGATGCGGCGACGCGATCCGCGTGCCCTGCTCGATCTCGCCCCGGTGCTCGAACGCCTGCGTGGTGCGCTAGACGATGCCGACTACATCCCGCGTCTCGCGCGCCGCCTGCTCCTCGACAATCCGCACCGGGTGCGCGTGGTGATGTTCCCCGAGGACGGGCGTGCCGCGCGCGACCAGGCGCTCGAGCACGAGCGCCTTGTAAAGCTGTACCAAACGATGGATGCCACGGCGCTGGAAACGTTGTCGGCATCCAGCCAGGCGCTGGCCGCGCGGCAGGCACGGGAAGACGATCCGGAAGTCTTGCCGCGCGTGACGCTGGCCGACGTGCCGCCGGCCACGCCGTTGCTGGCGCCGGCCAGGCGCACCGACGACCGCGTGCCGGTGGCGGCCTACGAATGCGCCACCAACGGGGTCTTTCGTGCCCGCCTCGCCTACCGGCTGCCGGCACTGAACGCCGCCGAGCTCGCCGCGCTGCCGCTGTTCTGCGAATACCTCACCGAGCTCGGCAGCGAGTCCGACGACTACCTCGCCGTGCAGGAGCACCGCGCGCGCATCGGCAGCTTCCAGTCCTGGGCCGTGGTCCGCCCCGGCGCGGACGACGACGGCACGCTCAGCGCCTGGCTGCTGCTCGGCGGCAAGGGCCTCGCGCGCAAGCGCGAAGCGGTGCTCGAGACGCTCGCCGGGATGATCGCCGGTGCCCGCTTCGACGAGTCCGCGCGGTTGACGGAGCTGCTGCAGCAGTCGTGCGCGGAGGCCGAGCAGTCGATCACCGAGCGTGGCCACCAGCTCGCCGTGCTCACCGCCGCGGCGACGCTCACGCCGGGCGCCGCACTCGATGCGCTGTGGGACGGTCCGCCCGCGATCCGCGCGCTGCAAGCGGCGACGCACGACGAGCGCGCGATTGGTGCGCTGTTCGCCGCCTTCGAGGGCATTCGCGCGAAGCTGCTCGCGATGCCGCGCGAGCTGGCCCTGATAGGTGACGCGACGACCCTCGCGGGCCTCGACCCGGACGCGGCGACATTCGCGCCCGTGGGCGCCGCCGCGGGCGAGGCGTTCGGCCTCGATCTGCCCGGGCAGGCCGAGATTGACGGCTGGCTCGCGAACTCGCAGGGCAATTTCTGCGCCAAGGCCTACCGCGCAGTGCACGAGAGCCATGCCGACGCGGCGGCGCTCGCGGTACTCGGCCGTTACCTGCAGGACGGTTACCTGCATCGCGAGATCCGCGAGAAGGGCGGCGCCTACGGTTCGGGCGCAGCCTACGATGCCGACAGCCAGACCTTCCGTTTCTTCTCCTACCGCGATCCGCGCATCGGCGGCACGTTCGCCGACTTCGACGGCGCGCTCGCCTGGTTCGCGCGCGATGCGTCCTCGGAACGTCTCGAAGAGGCGGTCCTCGGCACGATCCGCGCGCTCGACCAGCCGCGCTCGCCGGCCGGCGAGGCCGAGCGCGCGTTCATGGCCCACCTCGGCGGTCGTGACGATGCCATGCGCAGACGTTTCCGCGAGCGCGTGCTGGCGGTCGACCACGCTGCCCTGCGCGCGGTCGCGCAGCGTTACCTCGTTCCCGGTGCAGGGCGTCGTGGCATCATCGCGTCCGCGACCAGCGAGAGCGAACTGGCGGCCGACGGGTTCTCGCTCTCTCGACTCTGAGCGCGGCGCGGGATTGCAAAGCGCGCACGGCTGCGCGAGGCTCGCCGTTGCCATGCAGGTTGACGGAGGTGTCCCGATGGAGATCGAGTTCGTCGCCGGCGAAGCCGGTCATCGCGAAGCCACGGCACTCGCGCGGGTGGTGGAGCGCGCGCTTGCCGACGCCGACGTCGACAGTGCCGAGCGCCAACTGCTCGAAACCCTGCGCGCGGCGGCCGACGCCCGGCTCGCCGGCAAGGGCGGCGCGCCGGACACCGAGCGTGCTGGTGCGCGCTGGTGGCATGGCCTGTTCGGCCCGACGCGGCGTGAGATGCGCTTGAGCGCACAGCGCAGCGCGGCGCTCGATCGCGCCACGCGTGCCGAGCGCTCCGCGTTCGAAGCCCTGGCCGAAACCGCGCGCGTGGCACGCGAGCGGGATGCGGCACTGGCCCGCCTGGCACGCCTCGAGGGGCAGCATGGCGAGGGCGACGACACGCACACGCCGCGGCCTGCATGACGGCGCGCGCCATGACCTTGCTGGCGCCGATGCTGCTGTTGTTGGCGAGCAGCGGCGCGGCGCGGGCGGAGTTCCACGCCTGGGTCGATGGCGTTGGACGCCGGCACATCAGCAATGTCGCACCGCCCGGGCCGGGCACGGACGGCGCCGCACAACCGTTCCGCCATCCGCATTCCGTCGCGGCCCAGCACCGGCGCTTGCGCGAGACCCTGGCGCGGCGTGATGCCGAGCTCGCGCGCCGCGCGGCACGCCGCGGTGACGTCCACGGAGCCGCACACGGAGCCGCCGAGTAACGCTGCTCCGAGTCGTTTGTATCCGCGCAGTTCGAGGACCGGCGGCGAAGCGCGCGCCATGGCGGGTCGTGGCGAAGATTCGCAAGGCCGGAATCGGGCAGTGCGGGCGCGAATTGCCGGCGCATGGCGCGCGCCGAGATTCCCTATAATCGCGATATGCAGGCAAACCGCGATCTCTCGCGATGAACACCGACGCGGACTGGCTCGCGTCGGCACGGGCGGTGCTGGATCACTACGCGTTCACGCCACGGTGTCTCAGCCGTATCACCCAGGGCCTGATCAATCTCACCGTGCGGGTGACGGCAAGTGATGGCACGCGCTACGTGCTGCAGCGCCTGCATCCGGTGTTCGGCGACAGCGTCAACGTCAACCTCGAACGGGTGACCACGCACCTCGCGGATCGCGGCATGCTCACGCCGCGGCTCGTGCGGACCCGGGACGGCGCGCTGTCGGTCGTCGTCGACGGTGCCGTCTGGCGCGTCCTCAGCCACGTCGCCGGGCGCAGCTACGACGCTCTGCCCGGCTTGCCCGAGGCGGCGGCGGCCGGCCGTCTGTTGGGACGCTTCCATGTCGCGCTGGCCGATTTCGATCAGCCGCTCGTCGTCGAACGGCCGGCGGTGCATGATCTGCCGCGCCACCTCGCCCACCTCGACGCCGCGCTCGCGGCAGCCGCTTCCCATCCGCTCTCGGACGCGGTCGCGGCGCAATCCGCCGTGTTGCGCGAGCGGCTCGACGCGGTGCCGCCCTTCGCCGTGCAGCCGCAGCGCCTCGTGCACGGCGACCCCAAGATCTCGAACGTCATGTTCGATGCCGCGGGGCGCGACGCGTTGTGCCTGATCGACCTCGACACGCTGGCGCAGATGCCGCTCGCTTTCGAGCTCGGCGACGCCATGCGCTCTTGGTGCAACCCGCACGCCGAGGATGCGGCCGGAGCGCGTTTCGATCTCGCGATCTTCGCCGCTGCCATCGGCGGCTACCTGGCGATCGCGGGAGCGGCGCTCACCGCCGCCGAGCGTGCCGCCATCGTGCCGGCGACACGCCTGATCTGTCTCGAACTCGGCGCGCGCTTTCTCGCCGACGCGCTCGAAGAGCGTTACTTCGCCTGGGACGCGTCGCGTTACGCCTCGCGCGGCGCGCACAACCTGGCGCGTGCGCGAGGGCAGATCGCCGTCGCCGACAGCCTCGCCGCGCAGTCCGCGGCAGCCTGCGACATCGTCGCCGGCTGCGCCTGAGTGAGGCGCCGCCGGCAGGCCTGGCTCGTGAGCGGCGCGCTGCATGCGGCCGGCCAGCGCGCGGCGCTCGGCGCCGTCGCGCTGGCGACGCTGGCCGGCTGTACCACCGTTGCCCTGCACTACCCCGACGGGCGCGTGGAGCGTCGCTCGCGTGACGAGTTCGCGGCCTACGTCGAGCGCGTGTTCCGCTATCACAACCGGGTGGTCGACGACTTCATCGTCGCCACCGTGCTTTACGGCGACCCCGCGGCGGCGGACAGCGAGCTGCAGCGCGCCGAGCGCAGCATGGTGCGTGCCTGCCAGCCACTGAATGCCGTGGTCAGCGCGCGCTTCGAGCAGCGTCGCGTGGGACTGCGCACGCGTCTCGCCCTGCCGCGCACGGTGCCCGCCTGCGAGCAGGCCACCCGCCGTCTCGACCAGTTGCTGCCCGGCATGTGAAGCGTGACGCCGTGGCGATGCAGCCTATACTCGGGGTCATCGAAGCATCGCCAATCCGGGGGAGTCAGTCATGTCCGATGCCACGCTGCCGGCCGATCGCCAGGCGCTGGTCGCCGCGCGTTTCGACGCGAACCTGCGCCGCGAACTGCGCGCGCTGATCGACGAGGACCTGATCGACGAGCACCGGCGCCAGCCGCTCGGTCGCCACAGCGACGCGCTCGAGCGCGTACTGAACTACTTCCGCCGGCCACCGCGCTACGGGTTGTATGCGCGCGTGCCGTGTCGCGAGTTCGTCGTGATCCGCCTGCCGGTTCGGCCCGGGGCCGGTCCCGAGGCCGTCGACGACGTCGTCTATACCGACGAGAACGAAGCCATGCACGCGGTATTCACGCTGCACGTGGCCGACCTGATGCGCGCGGACGAGGACTGAATCATGCCCACGCCCTATATCACCGGCTACGCCGATCCCCTGAGCGTGAAGCCCGGCGAGACCATCCGCTTCATGCTCAGCGCCGAAGGCGCGAACACGGCCGAGGCCACCATCGTGCGCCTCGTCCATGGCGACGAGCATCCCGAGGGGCCGGGTTTCGTCGAGCAGGAAGTCGCGACGGACATCGTGCGCGAAGTCGCCCTCGAACATCAGCCGACACAGGTGGGCAGTTTCCTCGAGGTCGATGATCCGCAGGCGCGGCTCGCGCTTGCGGGAGACTTCACCTTGCACGCCTGGATCTGGCCGACGCGGACCGCCGCCGGGCCCCAGGCCTTGCTGTCGCGTTACGATGCGGCCGCGCGCACGGGCTACGCGCTGACCATCAACGCCGACGGCTGCCTCGCCTTTCTCAGCGGCGACGGCAAGGTCGCGGCCGAAGTCGCGCTCGAGCTGCCGTTGACCGAGCGGGTGTGGTATTTCGTCGCCGCCGCTTTCGATGCCTCGAGCGGCCGCGTGCGCCTCTACCAGCGCGCCGTCGTCAACGCCTGGAACAGCCGCCTCGCGCCGCTCGTCGAGCGCCGCTACGATGCCAGCGGCTCGTTTCCCGTCGTCGCCGCTCCCGGCGTCTCGGGGAGCGGTTTCCTGGTTGCCGGACGCTACGACACCGCGCCGCCATCGGGCTGCCGGGTGGGACAGTGCTTCAACGGCAAGATCGACCGCCCAGGAATGGTCGCGGCCGCGCTCGACGAGGATGCGCTGACGCGTTTCGCTGCGGGTGAGCGGCCCGGCGAACACGAAATCATTGCCTTCTGGGACACCACTGCCGGTTACCGCGACGACGGCATCGACGACGTGGTTTACGACGTCGGGCCGCATGCACTGCACGGTCACGGTCGCAACCGCCCGATCCGCGCCATGACGGGTTACAACTGGCGCGGGCGCGACGACTGCTTCCGTCTCGACCCGTCGCAATACGGCGGGGTGTACTTCCATGCCGACGCGATAACCGACTGCGCCTGGCGGCCGAGCGTGACATGGCGGGTGCCGGAGGATCTGCGCAGCGGCGTCTACGCGCTGCGCCTGCGCGGCAACGGGCTCGAGGACCACGTGACGTTCTTCGTGCGCCCGCGGCAGGCCACGGCCAAGGTCGCGATGCTGATGCCGACGGCGAGCTACCTCGCCTACGCCAACGAGCGTTTCGTGCTCGACGGTCCGATGGTCGCGGTCGTTACCGGCCATACGCTGATGTTGTCCGATACCGACTACCTGCTCGGCCAGCACCCGGAATTCGGCAGTTCGACCTACGACCACTACGCGGACGGCGACGGCGTGTGCTACTCGTCGTCGCGGCGGCCGATCCTCAACCTGCGACCGCGGCATCGCATGGCCGCGACCGGTGTCCCGTGGCAGTTCCCGGCCGACCTGTCGATCATCTGGTGGCTGGAGCAAGCGGGGTTCGACTACGACGTCATCACCGATACCGATCTCGACGGCGAGGGGCTGGCGCTGCTCGAGCCTTACAGCGTAGTCATCAACGGCACCCACTCCGAGTACTACTCGGAGCGCATGATGGACGCAACCGATGCCTACATCGCCGGCGGCGGGCGCGTGATGTACCTCGGCGCCAACGGCTATTACTGGGTGGTCGGTTTCCGCCCGCAGGAGCCGTGGTGCATGGAGGTGCGCAAGCTCAATGCGGGCTCGCGCGCCTGGCAGGCCGCGCCGGGCGAGCATTACATGGCGAGCGACGGCAACCGCGGCGGCCTGTGGCGCGACCGTGGCCGGCCGCCGCAGAAATCGATGGGCGTGGGCTTCACCAGCGAGGGTATGGACGAGTGCAAGCCCTATCGCCGCCTGCCGGACAGCCACGATCCGCGGGTCGCCTGGGCGCTGGACGGCGTCGGCGAGGTGTTCGGTGACAACGGCCTCGCGCTCGGCGGCGCCGCCGGTCTCGAACTCGACCGCTACGATCTCGCCTGGGGCACACCGCCGGACACCTTCCTGCTCGCGGCCTCCGAGGGGCATTCCGACAACTACCCGCACGTCGGCGAGGAGGTCCTGTTCAACTTCCCCGGCCTCGGCGGCACGCAGGATTTCCAGGTCCGCGGCGACGTCACCCTGTTCGCGGCCCGCAACGGCGGCGCGGTGTTCTCGACCGGCTCGATCGCCTGGGGCCAGGCGCTGCCCTGGAATGGCGGTGACAACGATATCGCGCGCGTGACGCGCAACGTGCTCACCGCCTTCCTCGAGCGCAAGCAGTTGTTCTGAGCCCGTCACGGAGACCGCGTGGCGCGCGCACTACGGCCCCGGCCGGGACCTGCTGCGGCTACGCGCCCTGTTCGTCAGGGGCTTGACGTGTTAGGGTAGCTCGCTACAGGGGTGCAGGAAGAATATCAATAGCCCGTCTCTCACCTGGCTGACCTTGCCCGCAAGGGGCATCCTGACTTCGCCATCCCTTCCTGAACTGACGCGGCTCAAAGCCGCCCGTTCTGCGTCCGTTGCGCAAACTGGAGCGATGCCCGCCAGGGCCATCATCCGGGCACCCGTGCGCGCGGATCGACCTGAAAACGCGCCACTATCTGGAGAAGAGAGCATGAGTAGTGCAGCCCGCAAGGCGACCGAAACCGCCGCTACCGATACGCAGCCCGACCACAAGCGTCCCATCTACCACGTCACCAAGCTCGAGAAATGCAAGCTCGACCAGAACGGTCCGAGCGGCTACCGCTACGTCATCGAGGGTGGCTACGCGCCGATCACCGGCTTCCGCGCCGGCACCAAGGAGCACGTGCACAGCCACGCCGCGGCCCTGGCGAAGGAAATGAACAATCGCCGTGGCGTCAAGGGCACCAAGCACATCGTCATCGGCAAGCCGAAACAGGCCTGAAGTCCCGCAGCGTCATCGCCGGCGCGGCGCCTGCGCCCCCGGCGATGCCGTCGTCCGCGACCTGCCGCCAGCACGTCGACGCGATTCCCCCCGGCCCGACCCTGCGGCCGTTCACGCGGCCCGAGCGAGGCCCGTTATCATCTGCAACAGCGCATCGGCATCCGCCGGTTTGCCGATCACCGCATCCGCGCCCACCTCCCGCGCCCCGGCTTCCAGAGCCGCAGTGCCCAAACCACTCATGAGCACCGCGCGCAGCGCCGGACGGGCTTCCCGGGCCAGGCGCACGAGAGCGATGCCGTCGAGACCCGGCAGACTCTGGTCGGTGAGCAGGACATCGCAGGGATAGCTGGCATCGCGCAGCCGCTCGAGCGCCGCGTCACCGTCGTGGACGATGGTCACGACGCAGTTTTCGAGACGCAGCAGCTCGGCGAGCGCCCGCGCAACGGCCGGGTCGTCGTCGACCAGCAGGACATTCGGTACCACCGTTGGGTCGACTGCCGGCGCAGCGTCTGCTGAGGCCGTGTTGCTTGCCGCGCAGGCCTCGGGCAGCAGCACCTCGAAGCAGGCACCGCCGTCCGGCGCATCCACGACGCGGAGGTGGCCACCGTGCTGATGCACGATACCGTGGGCGACCGCGAGGCCCATGCCGCTGTTACCGTCGCGCGTGCCATAGAACGGGTCGAAGATGCGCGGCCGTGCCTCGGCGGCGATGCCGGGGCCGTCGTCGCGGACCGTCAGCACGATCCAGTCGCCGCGCGCCTCGCGGTGGCAGGAGTCGCAACGCAGCGCGTGATCGGCGCGGCGGCTCACGCCCAGCGTGATGTGCCCGTGTTCGCCGAGCGCGTCGCGCGCGTTGACGCCGAGGTTGAGCAGGATTTGCTCGAGCTGTGTCGCGTTGGCAACGACGAAGCGGGCGGTGTCGTCGCCGTCCAGCGTCAGCGCGATGCTCGTCGGAATGCTGGCGCGCAACAGCGTGAGCGTCTCACGTGCGAGCGCCGTAACATCGACGCGTTCGCTGGAGACGACGCCGCCGCGGCTGAAGGTCAGCATCTGTGTGACCATGTCGCGGGCGCGCTCGCCGGCTTGCGCGATTTCACCGAGGTAATGGGGTACGCGGTCGGCGCGCCCGCTGGACAGCGCACGCTCGGCAAGGCGCACGAAGCCGAGTACGCTGGCGAGCACGTTGTTGAAGTCGTGGGCGATGCCGCCGGTGAGGCGGCCGATGTCCTGCATGCGCTGCGCGCGTGCGAGCTGTTCGACGTCGGCGGCACACGCGGCAAGCGCGCTGCGCCTGGCGGTGACGTCGACCTGCGTGACACAGGCGAGTTTGCTGTCGCCGCCGAGGGCGAGCGGCGCCACGCTGATCTCGAAGCTGCGCGCGGACGCGCCGTCGTTGACGGTGTATTCGAAAACGCGCGAGGCGCGGGTGGCCACGGCATGCTCGATGGCTGCGCACAGCGACGGCCCGATCTCCGACGGCACGCGGCGCGTAATGCACTCGTGGCCGAGCTCGGCGCCTGGCTGCGGCAGCGGCCCCGCGCAGGCGATGCCCTGAATGATGCCCTCGGCGTCGACGATGAGTACCGAGCGGGTGTCGCTACGCTCGTCCTCGGCATGATCGATGGCAATCGGGGTGGCACTCAAGGCGGTAAGCTCCTGGTGTGGCAGGCGCGGCCGCGCGGCATGCCGGCGCGGTGTCGCCAGCCTACGGTCAATCGTTTGCCGGCGCCGTCAGGTCGACGCTGGCCTCGACGATGTTGCCGGCGCCGATGAACTCGAGGGCATCGAAACTCAGGCGGCGGGCCATCGCGATGCCGCGGCCATGCGAATGCGTGGCGCGGGCCGGGTCGAAGTCGAGGTAGGGGGCGGGCACGAAACCCTTGCCTTCGTCGCTGATGCGGTAGCGCACCGAAGACGCGTCCCGGGTCACCGTCACGCTGACATGGCGATCACGGTAGGGCGCGTCCGCCAGGCGACGGGCGAGTTCGTCGTGCCAGGTGCCGGCTTCGAGCAGGCGAGACTTCTCGCCATAGCTGAGTTCGAGGTTGCCGTGCTCGACGGAGTTCAGCATCAGTTCCCACAGCCCGGTGACCACTTTGCGCGGTTCCGGCGCCGCGTTGGCCAGCAGGCCGGCCAGCGCGCGGGCCTCTTCGTGCGAACGAAAGCGGAACTCGGCAGAGCGTAACAGGCCGATGGCGCCGACGGTCGACTGCAGTTCCAGCCGCAGGTCGGCGTAGGCGCGCTTCTCCTGTATGGCCGTACGCAGGGAAGCGACCAGCAGGTCCGGGTCGTAGGGCTTGGTCACGTAGTAGTACGCTCCGGCCTCGATGCCTTCGACGATGTCGCTCGCGCCATTCATGCCGGTCAGGAAGATCACCGGGATGTCGTGCGTACTCGCCTCGGCCTTCATGCGGCGCAGGATCTCCATGCCGGTCATGCGCGGCATCTGGCGATCGAGCACGACGCCGGCATAGACCTCGGGTCGGCGGCTGAGCGCCTCCCAGGCGGATTCGCCGTCGTCGACGAGTTCGACGGCGAATCCTTCTAGCTCGAGAATTTCGGCGGCCAGCTTGCCCGACTGCGGGTCATCCTCGGCGACGAGTACGGTATGCAGCTTGGATTCCGGTTTCATGACCCCTGGTACTGCGGTGTGTGTAGCGATGGCACCCCTGGCGGGGCCGCGTGGTCGGGTCGCCCGCGTGCCGGACGCGAGACGGCGTGTGTCTCGAAAGTATGTCGGACCACGTCGGCGATTCTTTAAACGGCATTCGCACAGGGTGGGCAGGCCGTGCACGTGGCGCTGTCCGCCGTCGATGCCTGGCGCTAGCATGACTGTGATGGATGCGCGACGAAGCGACAACGGCACGGCCGGGGGTGACGGCAGGGACGGGGCAGGGGAGGTCGCCGGGGCGGCGTCGCGTCCATCGACACCGGTGATGGCCGCTGACCGCGAGCGTGCCGTGATGGCCGAGCGCCTGCGGATTCTGGGCCGCAACAATCCGCCTATCCTGTTCGTGCATCTCGTGCTGGCGGGCCTCATGTGGGCCGCCAATCGGCCGGCCGCGTCACCCTGGCTGGCCGATGCCTGGTTGCTGGCGATGGGGCTGATGGTGGCCGCGCGACTGGCACTGCACCGGCGCGAGCCGGCAACCACCGCGGCAGCGTTGCGACGGCAGGCGCGCACGTTCGTCATGGGCAGCGGCGCAGCGGGGCTGCTGTGGGGTTCGACCGCGCTGCTCTACTTCTGGCCGGGCGCGCTGGAGCAGCAGTTCCTGCTGGTGGTCGCACTGACCGGCATGGGGGCCGGCGCCGTGACGTCGCTCATCATGTACATGCCGGCGTTCTATGCCTACCTGCTGCCATCTCTCCTGCCGCTGGCCGGCGTATCGCTGTTCTACGGCGACATGCCGCATGCCGCCCTCGGCATCGCCACGCTGGTCTATGCGCTCGCACTCGGTTACTTCGGGCGCAATTTCTCGCGCGCTCTCGTCGAGTCGCTGATGCTGCGCTACGAGAATCTCGAGCTGGTAGGCGAGCTGCGTGCGCAGAAGCAGCAGGCCGACGAGGCCAACGCGGCGAAATCACGTTTCCTCGCCGCCGCCAGTCATGATCTGCGCCAGCCAGTGCATGCGCTGGCCTTGTTCAACGGTACGCTGCAGAGGCGCGTGGTCGATTACCAGACTGCGCACGTCGTCGCGCAGATGGGCGCCGCGGTGGAAACCCTCGAACGCATGTTCGACGGACTGCTCGATATTTCCCGGCTCGACGCAGGCGTGCTCGAGGTACGGCTCGAAGCCTGCGACCTCGCCGGCATCAGCGCCGAACTCGTTTCCGAGTTCACGCCTTTGGCCGCCGAGAAGGGCCTGGGCCTCAGTGCGCAGGACATGCATGGCTGGGTATGGGCGGATCGCGCGCTGCTCGAACGCATCATGCGCAACCTGCTGGCCAACGCGGTGCGCTATACCGATGCCGGCACGGTGAGCCTGCGCTGTCGCGAGACCGCGTCGATGCTGCGTATCGAGGTTGCCGACACCGGCCCGGGCATCGCCGATACGGACCAGGCCGCGATCTTCCAGGAGTTCCACCAGCTCGCGGACCAGCGCAGCGCCGGCCGGCAGGGACTGGGGCTGGGGCTCGCGATCGTCGCGCGCGCCGCGCACTTGCTGGGCACGCGAACCGAGGTTAACTCGACCCGCGGGGTGGGGTCGGTGTTTTCCATCACGTTGCCGCGCGCGCGACCCGCGACGCAGGTGGCTGCAGCGCGCGAGGTGCCACCGGCCGCGCCGGTCGGTGGCGATCTCGAGCGGCTCGAGGTACTCGTGGTCGACGACAACCCGGGCATTCTCAAGGGCATGCAGACCCTGCTCGGCGACTGGCGCTGCGTGCCGACGTGCTGCGAATCACATACGGCGGTTCTCGCGTTCCTGGCCGAGGGCTACCGGCCGCAGGCCGTGATCGCGGATTTTCGCCTTGCTGGCGAGCATACCGGCTACGACACGATACTCGCCGTGCGAACCGCGCTCGGGCAAGCGGTGCCCGCCATCATCATCACCGGTGACATCGTCTCGGAGCGCTTGCGCGAAGCCGAGGCCGGCGGTATCCCGGTGCTGCACAAGCCGGCCGCCCCCGCCAAACTGCGCAGTTTCCTGCGCAGCGCGCGGCGTGGCGCGCCCGCCTAAGCTCGTGCGGGCCGGCGCCGCCGCGCGGCGAGGCCGAGCAACGCACTGCCGAGCAGCCATGCCGCAGTCGGTACCGGCACTGGCGCGGTGGCGACGATCACGGCCTCGATCGGCATGCTCGGAAAGAAGCCGCCGCTGCCGCCGCTCGACGCGGGCACCACGGCGCTGGCCTGGGCGAACAGCAACGCGCCGGCGTTGTTTGACTGGGCAAGCGGCAGGAGCAAGGTGTCGAGGTAGGCATTGCCGGTCGGCGTGCCGAAGTCCGCGGCCTCGATGTACCAGGCGGTGCCGCTCAGCGCGAAGTTCACCGCGTTGGCGGTACCCCCGACCAGGCTCGCGGAAAAGTCGACGTCGAGCGTGAACGCGCCGCTGACCGGATCGTAGCTGCCGCCGTTGACGTTCGTGATCGCGGCGCTGTACGGGCCGTGGCCGTTGAACGGCTGGGTGCCGCTGACGGCGAGCCCGGTGAGCAGGGCGCCGCCGCCAGCGGCGGCGACGGCCGTGTCTACTGCGACGCTGCCAGCGAGAAACGTCACGGCCGAGGTGCCGGCCGGGAGGCCGGGATCGGTGACTGCTCCGGTACCGGTGAAATCGAAGGCGTTGTAGCTGAACGCGCCGGGGATGTTGGGATCGGAACTCGACAGCGTGGTGGAGGCCGAGACGATGTCATCGGCATTACCCACCAGGCCGTCGGGCCCGGGATAGTGATTGACGACCGACGGACCGGCGAGCAGGTTGAGCGTTGCGGCCGTAGCGCCGGTGAGTCCGGTGATGCCGGTGATCAGGATGGCAAGGGCCAACGCGCTGAGGAACTGGCGCGCGGTCGTAAGCGGATTCGTCTTCATGGCAGCAGTCCTCCCGGTAGTCTCTGGAACACCACCGCCCGGCGCGCCTGACGAGACGAATCCGTGTCTGCACGCAGGACCTGCGGTGCCACACGCTCCTACCGTGCCATGCGCAGCGCGGCGAAAACGTGAAGTATTACCGCCTTGGCGCCAGTCAGCCGGCGGGCGGCTTACGCAAACCGCGGCGCTCGAGCAGCGGCAGCACCTCGCGGCCGAAGCGCTCGAGGCCCTCGTCGTAGTCGGGCCACGACAGCGTCGCGCCGGCGAGGCCGCATTCGGCCATGCCGGCGAGAAATTCCGCCACCTGATGCGGTGTACCGACGACCGGGAAGCCCGAGTAGCCGGCCATCATGTTGCGCAGGTAGGCGGCGCGCAGCGCCGGATCGGGCGACTGACTCGCCGATTCCACGGTAAACGTGTCGAGCAGGTTGCCGGCGGCCTCGAAATCGCCCTCGCGCTCGATGACCTGGTCGTAGTAGTCCTCGGCCTCGGCCTGGCTCGCGCGACAGAAGACCGCGGCGTTGCCCCACACTTCGACTTCGCGGCCGAACTCCTCGCGCGCGATGCGGTGGACGTCGGCGGCCGTCTCGCGTGCGCTGTCCAGGTCGGGAGCGAGGATGAAATTCATGTCCGCGTGGCGCGCGGCGAAGCGGCGCCCGGCAGGGCTGACGCCGGCGCTCATCACGGGCGGGCGCGGGTGTTGCAGCGGCTTGGGTTCGGCATAGCAGCCGGGCGCGTCGAGATAGCGGCCTGCAAAGTCGAACGTGCCCGGCCGGGTCCACAGCTCGACGACCAGGCGCATCCACTCGTCGGCATAGGCATAGCGCTCGGCGTGCGGCAGTTGCTCGCGGCCGAACATCGCCGCTTCGTCGCTGTTCCAGCCGGCGACCACGTTGAGTCCGAAGCGCCCGCCGGAGACGTGATCGATGGTCGCCGCCTGCTTGGCCGCGAGCACGGGATGAACGGTCGGCATGGCGGTGGTCGCGAACACGTGCATGCGGCGCGTCGCCTGGGCGAGCGCCGCGGCCCAGGTGTAGGTTTCGAAGGTGCGATGGTTGAACGCGCTCGGCCCGCCGAAGCCTTTCCAGCGACAGACCGGGATGAAGGCTTCGAAGCCGAGTTCGTCGGCGCGGCGCGCGAGACGCAGGGATTCTTCCCAGGTCACCTCGATGCCGCCGGCGGACGTCGAGATGGTGCAGCCGTGGCTGACGTTGCAGCCGAACACGGCGAGTTGAAAGGGGTTGTTGCTGAGGGGCATCGTGTCGGGTCCTCGTCTGGTCGGCCGCGTGGCGAAGCGGGGCGATGATAACGCCGTCGCGCGGCCGGCGCCGTGGCGCGCCGCGTACCGGTAGTCGCATCGGTACGCGCATCGACGCGGTTACAATGAGAATTAGCCACGGCGCACTGGCTGCGCCGATTACCGCAACACGCGAACAGGGAACGTCGTGCCAGCCGGGGTCGCTTGCAGAAGTGCGCCGCCGCCGGCGCGGACCTGCCCGGATCACCGGGCGGGCCTGTCGGGAGCACGGCGAACGAACGCCGGGATGGCGATGCCAGGCACGGCCCGCACGAGTGCCCAGGAGATCCCGTGAAAATCCGCTCCGGTCCGTTTCCGCTCCGTACCGACACCACGCGCAGGCGCCTGCTGCAGGGCGCGTTCGCCGGCGGCGCCGCCTGCGCGGTGAGCGGCATGCTGCCGGCGTGGGCACGCGACGCGCGGGTGAGCGGGAAGGCGGCGTCGGTCGGCACGGCGCCGCTCGTGTTCGAACTCGCGATCCGAGAGGAGCGTCTCGACATCGCCGGCGGGCAGGCCCGTGCGCTGACCATCAACGGCGGCGTCCCCGGCCCGCTGCTCGAATGGCAGGAAGGGCGCGAGGTGGTCCTCGAGGTCACCAATCACCTCGACGTGCCGACTTCGATCCACTGGCACGGCATCCTGTTGCCCTACCAGATGGACGGCGTGCCGTGGCTGTCGTTCCCGGGCATCGCGCCGGGCGAGACCTTTCGCTACCACTTCCCCGTCGTGCAGAACGGTACCTACTGGTACCACAGCCATTCCGGCCTGCAGGAGCAGTCCGGCGTGTACGGTCCGTTGGTCATCCACCCGCGCCAAGCCGATCCTGTACAGGTCGATCGCGACTACGTCGTGTTCCTGTCCGACTGGACGTTCGACGATCCGCACCACGTGTTGTCGCGGCTCAAGAAAATGAGCGACTACTACAACTTCCAGCAGTTCACGCTCACCGACCTGTACGCGATCGAGAACATGGGTTCGGCCGAGGCCTGGGCGACGAAGCTCGCCTGGGATCGCATGCGCATGATGCCGACCGACATCGCCGACGTCACCGGCGCGGCGTATACCTACCTCATGAACGGCCTGCACCCGGCCGGCAACTGGACCGGCCTGTTCGCACCCGGGGAGCGGGTGCGCCTGCGCTTCATCAACGGCTCGGCGATGTCGTTCTTCAACGTGCGCATTCCCGGGTTGCCGATGACGGTGGTTGCTGCCGATGGGCAGAACGTGGCGCCGGTCGAGACCGACGAGTTCCAGATCGGCGTGGCCGAGACTTACGACGTCGTCGTCGAACCCGGTGACGCGGGGGCCTACACGGTGATGGCCGAGAGCATGGATCGCAGCGGCTATGCCGCCGGTACGCTGGCCACGCGCCCCGGCCTCACGGCGCCGGTGCCGGCGCTGCGCGAGCGCCCGCTGCTGAGCATGGTCGACATGGGCATGGACATGGCCGGGCACGGTGGCCATGGCAGTCAGCGTGACCATGGCCAGCGTGGCCATGGCCAGGGTGATCACACGGGCGGCAATGACGGTGGCAGTAATGTCGCTATGTCGGGCAGCGACAGCCATGCCGGTCACGCCATGCAGGGTGCGCACAGCGGGCATGACGGCATGGCGATGGGCGGCATGGCGCAGGCCGGTCCCATCGTCGCGCGCCATGGCGGCGACCACCACGGCCCCGGCAACATCAGCGTCGCCGAGGTCCAGCGCGATCGCCTCGGCGAACGCGGTACCGGCCTCGCCGAGGCGCCGCACCGTGTGCTCGTCTACCGCGACCTGCAACGGCTTGCCGAGGATTTCGACGAGCGTCCGCCGAGCCGCGAGATCGAGTTGCACCTGACGGGGCACATGGAACGCTACATGTGGTCGTTCGACGGCAAGCAGTTCCACGAGGTCGACGGGCCGATCGCGTTCCACTACGGCGAACGGCTGCGCCTGATCCTGGTCAACGACACCATGATGAATCACCCCATCCACCTGCACGGCATGTGGATGGAACTCGAGAACGGCCACGGCTCGCGCATTCCGCGCAAGCACACCATCAACGTCATGCCCGGGGCGCGCGTGTCCGCGCTGATCAACGCCGACGCGCCGGGGCTGTGGGCATTCCATTGCCACCTGCTCTACCACATGGAGATGGGCATGTTCCGCGTGGTGCGGGTCGCGCCGGAGGAGACGGCATGAGCGCCCCGGCCGCGGCATGCGTGCTCGGCGCGCTGGCCTTGCTGACCGTGCTCGACGGCGCTGCCTACGATCCCGCCGGTACACCCGACGACTGGCCCTCGCCGATGCCGCACATGCATTACGGCATGCTGCTCGGTGACCGCCTCGAAACCCGCTTCGCGGACGGCGCCGATGCCTACGTGTGGGACGTGCAGGGCTGGTACGGCAGCGGCCGCCAGCGCGCCTGGATGAAGAGCGAGGGCGAACGCGAGATGGGCAGCTCGCCCGAGAGCGCCGAGGTGCAGCTGCTCTACAGCCAGCTCTTCGCACCGTTCTGGGACTGGCAGGTCGGGGTGCGCCATGATTTCAGCCCCAACCCGGAACTGACCCATGCCGTGATCGGTGTTCAGGGCGTGGCGCCCTACGAGTTCGAACTCGACAGTGCACTGTTCGTCAACGAGTACGGTGACGTGACGGCGCGCATCGAGGCGGAGTACAACCTCAACATCACCCAGCGCCTGGTACTGCAACCGCGGGTCGAGTTGAACGCGGCCTTCTCGGACGTCGGCGAGGTCGGCCTCGGCAGTGGCCTGACCGCAAGCGAACTCGGCCTGCGTCTGCGTTACCAGCTCGCCCGCGAGTTCGCGCCCTACATCGGCGTGTCGTGGGAACGCCTGCATGGCGAGACGCGCGACATCGCGCGCCGTGCCGGCGAGCGGGCATCGATCACCGCGTTCGTCGCCGGCGTGCGCTTGTGGTTCTGACGGCAGGCCTCGCGCGCCGGACGGGGGCCCGGCGCGCGGCGCCGGCTACTGCATCGTGAAGCCTTCGTAGTCGTGCGAGGCGACTTCGTCGCACTTCGCACGGTAGGTGGGAAAACCGCCGGCGTAGGCCACGAAGCCCGTGACCTTGTCCGGCACGTTCTCGTTGACGCCCATGATCCAGGAGCGGGCGGTGGGGAACAGGGTAGCCGCCGCCGTTTCGTTGACGTGCTCGGTCCAGGCGTCCTCGGCGTCGACCTTGGCTTCGACACGATGGACGTGCGCGTCCTGAACGTGCTTCATGAGCCCGAACATCCAGTCGACATTCTGCTCGATGCAGCGCGGTATGTTGCAGAACGCGGCGCCGTTGTGCGGGCCGACCAGGGTGAACAGGTTGGGAAAGCCCGCGATCTGCATGCCGAGGTAGGTGCGCGGGCCATCGTGCCACTTGTCGCGCAGCTTGAGACCATCGACACCGGTGATGTCGATGCGGTGCAGCGCGCCGGTCACGGCATCGAAACCGGTGGCGTAGATGATCATGTCGAGTTCGTACTCGCCGTCTGCCGTCTGCACGCCCGTCTTGGTGATGCGCTGGATCGGTGAGGCCTTGACGTCGACGAGCTCGACGTTGTCCTGGTTGTAGACCTCGTAGTAGTTCGTCTCGAGCGGCACGCGGCGCGTGCCGAAGCCGTGATCGGTGGGAATCAGCTTCTCGGCGACGGCTGGATCCTTGACCCGCTGGCGAATCTTGTTGGCAACGAACTCGCTCATGGTGGCATTCGCTTTCGGATCGGTGAGGACGTCGCGGAAGGTGCCGAGCCAGATGCCGAACCCGGGTTCGTTGTAGAGCTTCTCGAACAACGCGTTGCGTTCCTCCTCGCTGACCTCCAGCGCCGAACGGGGGTCGAAGTCGTGGATGAAGCTGCCGAAGGACTTGCGGCATTTTTCGAAGATCTGCGGGTAGTCCGCCTTCATCTTCGCCGCGGTCGCTTCGTCGACCTTGCTGTTCAACAGCGGCGCGCACCAGTTCGGGGTGCGCTGGAAGACGTAGAGCTGGTCGGCGCTCTTGGCGACTTCCTGGATGACCTGGATGCCCGTCGCGCCGGTACCGATGACGCCGACGCGCTTACCGGTGAAGTCATTGACCGGGCTGCCGAAGCCGTTCGGATCGCGTGGCCAGAGCGCCGTGTGATAGGACTCGCCGGCGAAGTCGTCGATGCCCTCGATGGCGGGCATCTGCGGCGCGGAGAGGGGGCCGGTGGCGGAGATGAGGAAGGTGCAGCGCGTGCGCGAGCCGTCCTCGAACACGACTTCCCACTGGTTAGCGGCCTCGTCGTAGCTTGCCGCCTTGACGCGCGCGTTGAAGGTGATGTCGCGGCGCAGGTCGTACTTGCGGGCAACGAAATCGAGGTATTCGAGGGTTTCCGGCTGGGGCGAGAACTGCTCCTTCCAGGTCCATTCCTCGAGTACGTCCGGAAACACCGAGTACCCGTAGGAGAAGCTCTCCGAAT
>JAPOKK010000249.1 GCA_029977665.1 Pseudomonadota bacterium
CGTTGGCGAATCGCTCGTCGGCGACGGAAACGAAGTCGCTCACATCGATTTGATCATGGGCCCGCGCGGCAGCGCGGCCGAAGCCGCGTTCTGTAACTGCGTGACCAACAACAAGGACGGCTTCTCGAGCCTCCTCGCCGTGGTTGCGCCGAACCTCGCGTGCAAGCCCAACACCGTGATGTTCAACAAGGTGACCATCAAGGGTTCCAAGCAGGCCGTGCAGATGTTCGGCCCGGCGCAGCGTGGCGTCGCCATGGCAGTTGCCGACAGCGTCGAAGACGGCACCATCCCGGCCGCCGAGGCGGACGACATCTTCATCTGCGTCGGTGTGTTCATCCACTGGCTGGCCGAGGACAACGCCAAGATCCAGGACTACAACTACCAGGCGACCAAGGAAGCCATCCAGCGCGCGGTCGCGCGTGAGCCGAAGGCTGCCGACGTCGTTGCCCAGAAGGGCAGCGTCGATCATCCGTTCCAGGCGCACAGCTGAGCGCCGCCGGGCCGAGCGGCCCGGCGCGGAATGCAAGAACGCCCCGCTGGTCGGGGCGTTTTTTTGTGTGGCTGTTGCAGCCTAGCGGGCCGCTCGTTCGTGATAGGTGGCGAGGCAAGCCGCGTCGAGACGGCCATCGTGGAGTGCACTGCCGATCAGCGCCCCGGCGATCCCTTCGGCGGCGAGGCGGGCCAGGTCGTCGACATCACGCACCCCGCCGGCGGCGAACAGCCGCCGTTCGGGTCCTGCGCGGGTACGCAGCTCGGCAAGGCCGGCGAAGTCGGGGCCGCCGTCACTGCCGACCCGGCTCAGGTTCATGTGGATGACACGTGCCGGCCAGGCCGACGGCGTGTCGAAGATGTCCTTACAGCCGAGCCGTTCCGCGCCCTTGCGATCGAGCGAAAGGAACGCGCGATCGGCGGGCAGCGCGGCGAGCAGTGTCTCGAGTTCGTCGAGAGTGGACAGGGCCTCGCTGCCCAGCACGATGTCGACGTTGTCCTGCATGGCGCAGGATGCAGGCGAGTGGGCCGCCGAGAAGCCCGCGTCGACCAGCACGCGCAGGCCGGGATGAGCTCTCGCGATACGCGTGATCAGCGCGGTGTGCGGCCGCGACTGCATGATGGCATCGAGGTCGGCGATGTAGATGGCTGCGATCGGTAGCGCCGCGCAGAGCGCGCCGACGAGAGTCGCGGGATCGGTGCTGTCGGTATAGCGCGTGACCAGCGGACGGTAGCTGTCGCGACGGCCCTGCACGGCGTGCACCGCGATGCCGTCCTTGATGTCGATCACGGGAATTATCTGCATCGGAGAGGTCGGCGCGAACTCGAAACCGGGGCGCGCCATGGTAGCGCAGATCGTTGCCGGCCCGGCGTGGTGCGCGACGTTTTCCAAGCACCGCGACAGCCGATATGCTGCGCAGGGTCGTACACTAGCGTGCGCCTTGCGCCTGGCACGGTCGTTCACGCTTTCGGAGCTTCCCCGACGCTCGGTTCCTTCGTCAACACAACATGAACACGGACATCTTCGGCTGGGACATCGGCGGCGCACACCTCAAGGTCGCGCGGCTCGACGCATCCGGCAACGTCTCGAGCGTGCACCAGCTCGCGTGCCCGTTGTGGCGTGGCGTGGACGAACTCGCACGCAGCGCGGCGCCCCTGGCCGGTATGCTCCAAGTCCCCGGCGCCGAGCACGCGGTCACCATGACCGGCGAGCTGTGCGACGTGTTCCCGACGCGCGCAGACGGCGTTCGGGCGATTCTCACCGCCTTCGCCGAGTTGGTCGGCGGCGACGCCCGCATCCGCGTGTTCGGCGGGCATGCGGGGTGGTTGAGCCCACGCGAAGCGATGTCCTCGGGCATCGGCTCCGTGGCGTCGGCCAACTGGCTGGCCCTGGCCGCCGATGTCGCCGAGCAGGTCGGCGACGGGGTGCTGATTGATGTCGGCAGCACGACGACCGACGTCATACCCTTCAGCGCGGGCGCGGCTCGTGCCGAGGGTCACGACGACGCCACACGGCTGGCCAGCGGCGAACTCGTCTATACCGGCGTGGTACGAACGGCGGTCGCGAGCGTGTGCACGCGGGTGCCGTTTCGCGGACGCTGGCAGCCGCTTGCCGCCGAGACGTTCGCCACCATGGCGGACGTCCATCGCCTGTGCGGCACGCTCACCGAGGAGCACGACCTCATGGAGACAGCCGATGGCGGCGCCAAGGATGTGCCGGCGAGTGCGCGCCGTCTCGCGCGCATGGTCGGCTGCGATCTCACCGACCCCGCGGGGCTCGCCGAGATGCGGCAGCTGGCGCAATACATCGCGCGGCGCCAGCGTGAGACGATCGGCGACGCGCTGGCCCTGGTTACGAGCCGTGGGGACGGCGCAACCGCCGAGGCGCCCCTGGTCGGCGCCGGTGCCGGCCGCTTCGTCGTTGCCGCGATCGCGGCGGCGACGGGGCGTGCCTTTCGTCCGTTCGAGCAGCTCGTCGGCGCCGGCACGGCGGTCGGCGACGCCGTCGCCGTCGCTGCCCCCGCGGTGGCCGTGGCACGGCTGGCTTGGAAGTCACGGTGATGCTCGCCGACGCCACCCTGCACGAGATCGAGTACTCGCCGGATACGGCCGCACGCTTGCACCGGCTGGCTTCGCAGACGTGGTTCGTGCTGCTCGACAGCTGTGCCGCGAGCGGCCGGGGTGGGCGTTACGACATCGCCGCGTGGGAACCGCTGCTCACGCTGCAGACGCACGGCGAACGGACCTGCATCGACGACCACGGCAGCGGCACGCGCGAGTGGTCGGAGGCCGATCCGTTCGCACTGGTCGCTGCCCGGCTCGGCCACGAAGCGCAGCATCCCGAGCTGCCGTTCACTGGTGGTGCGGTCGGCCTGTTCGGCTACGACCTGGGGCGACGCATCGAAACGCTGCCGAGCCGAGCCGCGGCGGACATCGCCGTGCCCGACATGGCCGTCGGTATTTACAATCGTTGCCTGGTCGTAGACCACCAGCGTGGCTGCGCCTGGTATGTCGAGCGTGGTGCGAGCGATGCCCAGATCGCACTCGACCTCGCGCGCCTCGAAGTGCCGCGTACGCTGACGCCGCCTGCGATCAGCACCGATTTCGTCGTGACCTCGGCGGTGCGGCCGGAGATCGGCTTCGACGACTACGCGGCGGCGTTCGCCCGCATTGAGCATTACATTCGCGAAGGCGACTGTTATCAGGTCAACTACGCACAGCGTTTCAGCGCCGCGGCCAGCGGCGATGGCTGGGACGCCTACCAGCGGCTGCGGCTGCTGAACGGCGCGCCGTTCGCGGCTTTCCTGCGCCTGCCGGACGGCGTCGTCCTGAGTTCCTCGCCCGAACGTTTCCTCGAAGTGCGCGGCGACCTGGTCGAGACGCGGCCGATCAAGGGCACGCGCGGGCGCTCGAGCGATCCGGTGCGCGATGCCACGCTCGCCGAGGCGCTCGCGCACAGCCGCAAGGACCGCGCCGAGAACGTCATGATCGTCGACCTGCTGCGTAACGACATCGGCAAGAGCTGCGCGACAGGTTCGGTCAGCGTACCGCACCTGTTCGACGTCGAGACCTACGCGCGCGTCCATCACCTCGTCAGCACGGTGCGCGGCCGCCTGCGCGCCGACGTCGGTCCGCTCGACGTGTTACGCGGCTGTTTCCCGGGCGGCTCGATCACCGGTGCGCCCAAGCTGCGTGCGATGGAGATCATCGAGGAGCTCGAACCGACGCGGCGTAACGTCTATTGCGGCTCGCTCGGCTACGTCTCCCACGATGGCCAGATGGATACCAATATCGCCATCCGCACCTTGCTCTACACCGGCGGGCGCCTGTACTGCTGGGCCGGCGGCGGTATCGTCGTGGACTCGGTGCTCGAAGAGGAATACCAGGAGTCGCTGGACAAGGCCGCGGCCATGCTGAACCTGTTCGCCGATGCCGAAATCCTCCACGTGGGTCGTTAAGCTCGGCGGCGCGATGATGCACAGCGCGGCGCTCGCGCGCTGGCTCGCCGCCTGTGCCGCGTCCCGGCCGGTGCGCTGCGTGGTCGTGCTCGGTGGCGGTCATCTGGCCGACGAGATTCGCGCGTTGCACGCACGCTGGGGCTTCGAGGAGGCGCGTGCGCACGAGCTCGCGATCGCGGCCATGGCGATCAACGCCGGCGTTGCCGCCACGCTGGCACCGACGCTGGCGCGTTTCACCCGCCACTTGCCGCCGGGAGAAGGCGGCGCCCTGTGGCAGCCGGAGGGTGCGTGCGAATGGCTGGACTTACCGCCGAGCTGGGCGGTGACCTCCGACAGCCTGGCCGTCGCGCTGGGGTGCGCGCTCGGTGCCGAAGCGGTCTGCCTGGTCAAGTCGCCGCCGGCGGCGGCGTTTCCCCCCGGAGATGTCGCTGCCTGCGCCGCGACGGGCTTCGTCGATGCCTACCTGCCGCGATTGCTCAGCGAGCGTGCGATGGCGGTGCATGCCGTGTCGCGCGACGCGGTGGACGAATTCCTCGCGACGCGCGCGACGGGGACGCCGCCCGGCCGCCGCCTGTCCGCCGCACCGGGCGCGGCCGCACCCTAGGCACGGGCGAGCAGCCTCCCGGCAGCCGCTTGTATCGTTCGCGCCGCTGCGGAGGGCTTCGTGCCGGACCCACCCGGTGAGGTGCCGGGTGGCAGAGCGGTAGAGCTGCCGCACCGCGTATTAAAGCTGCCGGCTGGCGTGGCCGATACGTGGACAACTCAGTTTGTTCGCCGGGAGCGACGACATGCGTGGCCTGATCGAAAAACTTGCCGTCTCGCACCAGATGTACGTGGTAGCGGCCC
Organism: Pseudomonadota bacterium; assembly: GCA_029977665.1. Taxonomy (GTDB): domain Bacteria; phylum Pseudomonadota; class Gammaproteobacteria; genus JACKNG01. The sequence continues at coordinate 4,794 of JAPOKK010000249.1, forward strand.
TCGGCGCCGGAGGCGGATGCCTCGCCCTGGGTGTTGCCAGCGCGAGCGGGACGCTCGCATTCGGTGCGGGAGTCTGCGCGGCCAGCGTGGCCGCCGCCTTTGCTGCCGCATTCTTCTTCGGACGACGCAGCGGCCAACGTGCGGAAACGGTCGTGCAGGCCCTGCACGCCATGGCTGAAGGTGACCTCACGCGACGTGCGCACCTGCAGGGACGCGACGAATTCGCCTGGATGGCATGGGAGTATTCCTGCGCGCGCAAGAAGGTCGCCGAGATCATCGGCGGTGCGGTGCACGGTGCCAGCCAGCTGGCCGTGGCGGCACGCCAGCTCGACGTCGTCACCAGTCAGAGCAAGGACGCCACGCGCCGACAGAGCGACGAACTCGAACAGATTGCCGCTGCCATGCAGCAGATGGCGTCGACCGTCGAGGATGTTGCCGGGCATGCACATCACGCCGCCGAGGCGGCGGTGCAGGCCGACGGCGAATCACGCAGGGGACTCGAGGTCGTCAAGGCATCGCAGGCGACCATCGACGAGCTCGCGGCCGAAGTGACCACGACGGCAGAGCTGATCGGCTCGGTCAAGACCAACAGCTTGAACATCGGCACGGTGCTCGATGTCATCCGGGGCATTGCCGAGCAGACCAACCTGCTCGCGCTCAATGCCGCGATCGAAGCGGCGCGCGCGGGCGAGCAGGGGCGTGGCTTCGCCGTCGTCGCCGACGAGGTGCGCAGCCTCGCCAGCCGCACGCAGCAGTCGACGCAGGAAATTCAGGACATGATCGAGCGCCTGCAGATTGGCGCCAACCAGGCTTCGGAAGCGATGGAGCACGGTCGCCAGCGCGCCGAGGCCACCGTCCAGCAAGCGAGTGAAGCGGCCGAATCCCTCGCCGCGATCGTCGAGGTGGTCAACAACATCCGCGCGATGAACGTGCAGATTGCCGACGTCGCCGAGGAGCAGCGTTCGACCTCGAGCAGTATCAACGCC
>JAPOKK010000258.1 GCA_029977665.1 Pseudomonadota bacterium
AGCATCACGAAGAGCGCGGGGGTGAGGAACTTGACCGCCTGCTCGAGGCCGCCTTTGACCCCGCGGGCAACGACCGCGATGCTCATCAGCATGAACACCGTGTGCCACAGCGCGAGCCTGCCGGCCGAACCGGTGAGCGTTGCGAAAGTCGCCTCGGCATCGGCGACGGCAGCCTCGGCAAACACGCCGCTGCCGACATAGAACACGTAGGCGAGCGACCAGCCGGCGACGACGGAGTAGAAGGACAGGATCACGAAGCCCGCGAGCACGCCCATCCAGCCGAGGAAGCGCCAGCGCGGGCTGAGGCCCTCGTCGTCGGCAAGTGCCGCCATGGTGTTGATCGGGCTGCGCCGCCCGCGCCGGCCGAGCAGCACCTCGGCGATCATGATCGGCAGGCCGACCAGCAGCACGCACAGCAGGTAGATCAGCACGAACGCGCCACCACCACTCTCGCCCGTGACATAGGGGAAACGCCAGATGTTGCCGAGCCCGACCGCCGAACCGGTCGCGGCAAGGATGAAGATCCAGCGCGATGACCACTGCCCGTGTATGGACTCGCGGCCTGCTGCCATGGGGTGCTCCTGTGTCCGAGATCCGCGGCATTCTGGTCCATCGACCGATCGGTCACAAGACTCCGGCCACGGCGTGCGCCGTCGAGACCGGCTGCGGCTCGTCGTGCCGCCCACAGTGCAGTGGTGCGGAGCGGCCGGGCACGGTCGGACGCGTTCGCCCCCCGGGGACGCCACGCGCGCTTCAGAATCGGTGCCGCCCGGCCGTTATTCCACCTGTATCAGCGCGACCCCTGTGCATGGCTAGTTCGTCCCCAACCGCTACCGCCGCCGCCTCACGGCTACCGGCCACCATCGGCCGTTTCCGCCCGTTGCGCGTCCTCGGGCGCGGCGGCCAGGGCGTCGTCTACCTCGCCGACGATCCGGAACTCGGGCGCGAAGTCGCGATCAAGTGCCTCACGCACCGCACGCGGGACCCTGCCAGGCTCCTCAACGAGGCACGCAACGTGGCCCGACTGGACCACCCCGGCATCGTCGGCCTGTTCGAGATCGAACTCGACCACCAGCCGCCCTTCCTGGTCTACCAGTTCGCGCCCGGCGTGCCGTTGACGATGCTGCGCGACGCCGCCGAGCCGCTGCCAGCGAAGCGCGTCGTCGACATCATGATCAAGGCGCTCGACGCCGTCAGCTATGCGCATCAAAAGGGCATCCTGCATCGCGACCTGACCCCGGCCAACGTGCTCGTCGACGAGGCCGACAACGCACGCATCCTCGACTTCGGGATATCCGTCGCTTTGTCCGACTCGACCGGCGCGGTGACGCTCAACGGTACCGCCAACTACCTCGCGCCCGAAATCCTCGCCGAGAAACCGGCCGGCCCGCCCTCGGATATCTTCTCGCTGAGCGTCGTCATGCACGAGCTGCTGACCGGCCGGCGCCTGTTCCACGCCGACAACCCGATGGCGGTGATCTACAAGATTCTCAACGAGCGCATCCTGCCGCCCTCGATGGTCCGCAAGGGCATCGACAGCGCCCTCGAGACGATCGTCATGAAGGGGCTGGAAAAGGATCCGCAACAACGCTACCAGAGCGCCGCGGCGATGCGCGACGCGTTGCGCGACTCCCTCGCGCCTTCCGCTCCCGCCGCAGCCGAGAACGAGTCCGGCAGCGACCCGCGCGGCGCGGTCGCGTTCCTTGCCCGGCGCATGTCGCGTAAACCCGATTTCCCGGCCGTCTCGCAGCACATCGCCGAGATCAACCAGAAGAGCGGCATCGGCGATGATGCCGATGCCAACGAGCTGGCGAGCGTCATCCTCAAGGACTATGCGCTGACGACCAAGCTGCTCAAGGTGGTCAACTCGGCAGTCTACGGCCAGTACGGCGGCACCATCAGCACCGTCAGCCGCGCCGTCGTCATCCTCGGCTTCGAGCAGGTCCGCGCGATCGCGCTCGGCATCATCATTTTCGAACACATGAAGAACGGCGAACAGGCCGACCTGCTCAAGGACGCCGCCTGCAGCTCGTTCCTGAGCGGCATGCTCGCGCGCGAGCTGTACCCGGGCAAGGAAGCCTTCAGTACCGAGGAAGCTTTCATCGCCGCCATGTTCCACCGCCTCGGCAGACATCTCGCGATCTACTACTTCCCCGACGAGTACGGCGAGGTGCTCGATCTCATGGGTAGCAAGGGTGTGGACGAAGCCGCCGCCGCGCGCGAGATCTTCGGCGCCACGTTCTACGATTTCGGCATCGCCATCGCGCGCGACTGGAACCTGCCCGAACGCCTGGTGCAGGCGATGCGCCCGCAGCCCGCCGGCAAGCTCAAGGCCGGGCAAACCCCGGAAGTACGCGTGGCCCAGCTTAGCGCCTTCAGCAACGAAGTCGCCGAGCTACTCGGCAACGGCGCGGCCGACGAGGATGCGACGCCGGCGCTCGAGGACCTGATGGGGCGCTACGCCGAGTGCGTACGCACCACGATCGGCAAGCTCAAGACGGCAGTGAGCAATGCGGTCGACGCGACCCGCGAGTACGCGTCGATCATCAGCGTCGATCTCGACTCCACGCCGTTCCTGCGCACCGTCGAGCAGGCCGTTGCGCCGGCAACAGAGGGTGCGGCCACGGTCAAACCCGCCGGCGAGGCGGATGCCGCGAACGCGGCCAGTGCTTCATCCCCCCCCGCCGCCCAGGCCGACGCGGAGGCCGACGCCGACGCGGGCAGCGACCCTGCAGCAGGCACCACCAACCGGCGGCAGATGTTCCTCACCAACGCGATCGCCGAACTGACCAATGCCATTCTGGAGAAAGCGCCCATCAACGACATGTTCGCGATGGTCATGGAAGCTTTCTACCGCGGGCTCGGCTTCTCGCATGTTCTGTTCATGATGCGTGATCGCAAGACGCGCAGCTATCGCACACGATTCGGCTTCGGCGAGGATGTCGAGGCGCTCAAGGCAAGCTTCACCTACCATGTCGCGGCCGACGACGACATCTTCCGTCAGGCCGCCATGCGCGGGCGCAACGCGGTCATCATCGATACGCAGGACGCGCGCTACGCCGGCACGATTCCAGCCTGGTGCCGTGAGCTGACCTCGCCGCACTCGATCCTGCTCTTCGCCGTGATCGTCAACAAGGTCTGCATCGGCCTCATCTACGCCGACACCTGTGCAGGCACGCTGCGCATCAACGCGCAGGAACTCAAGCTGCTCAACACCCTCGTCAAGCAGCTCGCGCTCGGCGTCAACCAGCGCTGAACGCCTCGCGGGCGGCGCGCCCGGCGTTGCTATAATCGTCGTCCGCCCCCACACGCCGCGCCGCCGGCCGACACCCTCATGACAGCCGCCAGCAAAGCCAAGGCCAAAGCGTCGAGCTCGATCGCCCAGAACAAGAAGGCGCGCCACGATTACCACATCGAGGAGCGCTTCGAAGCCGGGATCGCGCTCGAAGGCTGGGAAGTGAAGAGCCTGCGCGCCGGGCGCGTACAGCTGCGCGATGCCTACGTGCTGATCAAGGACGGCGAGGCTTTGCTGTTCGGTGCGCTGATCACGCCGCTGCCCTCCGCTTCCACCCACATCCAGCCCGACCCGCAGCGCAACCGCAAGCTGCTGCTCAACCGGCGCGAGATCGACCGCATCCGCGGCGCCGTCGAGCGCAAAGGCGCGACGGTCGTCGCCCTCGCGCTCTACTGGAAGAGTGGCCGGGTCAAGGTCGATATCGGTCTCGCGCGCGGCAAGAAGCAGCACGATAAGCGGGCCAGCGAGAAGGCGCGCGACTGGGACCGCGAGAAGTCGCGCCTGCTCAAGGGTTCACGCTGAGGCCGATGCCGACCTGTGTCGCGCCCGGCCTTACTCGCGGCCGGACTTGTGCAGGAACATGAGCGCGATGTGGCCGATGATGACGATCGTGGTCAGCACGACCGCGAGGCTCGTCAGGCCGATGTCGGTGGTCAGGAATTCCTTGACGATCGGACTCATGACGGGCTCCTCGCGCAAAGGGTCGACGGCTACTGCGGACGCACGGCCGCGGGCGAAACCTGGCGCCCATGGCGCGTTTCGTCCGCGCATCGGGGTCCACTGGGACCTGGTCAACCAAACCCTTCAGCGGAATGACAATCCGCATGGCGTGTCGCGGACAGAGTGAAACGCCACGAACGAACGTTCCTGAGCCGGGGCAAGTCACCGCGCACATGACGTGCATGACCGCAGTTGGTACCACCGCACCGCCAGACACTTCGCGCCTCGCGCCTCGCCCCTCAGCCTCGGCGTCGGAGCGCGCGACACCATGCATCGTCAGGACGGTTTCTCGGCGACGAGCTCGACCGGCGCAATGAGATCTCGGGCAATATTGTCGATCATGTTGCGCACTTTCTGCGGCGCCGTCTCGCCCATCAGGATATGGATACCGAGCGGCGGCGGACCGTCGCCTTCCTGCGCCCGGGCTTTCAGCCTGGCGAAGAACTCGACCGCGAAATCGCGACGGTTGCGCTCGGCGACGACGGTGAAACCGGCCTGCTCGAGCGCTGCCTTGTAGTCCTGCGGAGCAGCCAGCGCACTACCGGACGCGCTCGCCGCCCACGGCACCGGGTAGGCGAGTTCGCCGGGCTGCGTGCGCATGATGTCGTAGATGCCGACGCGGCCACCGGGGCGCGTCACGCGGAACAGCTCGACGGCGAGTGCCGCCTTGTCGGCAATGTTCATGCCGACGTGCATGACGAAGGCGCGATCGAAACGCGCATCGGCGCAGGCAAGCGCGGCGGCGTCCCCGACCTCGAGCGTGATGCGTTCAGCAAGGCCGACCCAGGCGCAGAGCGTGTTGCCGGTCGCAACGTACTCGGGCGTCAGGTCGATACCGCGTACACGGCAACCGTAGCGCTCTGCGGCAAAGCGGCTCGCGCCGCCGAGCCCGCAGCCGACGTCGAGCACCTCGTGCGCCGCCTCGATGTCGAGCTGGTCGAGGAAGGCCTCGGTTGCGACCCGGCCACCGACGTGGAACTCGTCGACCGGCGCGAGATCGGCGACCGTGACCTCGTCGAGCGTCTTGCCGAGCCGGCCGACCCCTTCGGCGATGGCCTCGACGAGGCGCCCGTGGGTGTAATGGGACGAGACGAGCTCGCGATCCGGCATGGCGGGTCTCCTGGCAATGGGGCAAAACACGTACACCGCTCCGGCCGTGGCAGCGGCGGCGACGGCCGCGAGCGAGCTTACCACCCCACCTGGCGGTGCCGTCGCCGACCTTGAAATCGCCGCCGACGACACCATCTTGAGAGCAGGCCGGCGAAATCGCCGGAGCAGCCGCATTGCGGGAACTCGAACCGCACATCGCGGTCGAAATAACTGTAAACTGATTTCTCCCGGGGGCGTCACGGCTTCGACGTGGGTCGCGAAACCGAAGGGGCATGCCGAGGCGCAGATGACCTCGTAAATCCAGCTGCAACCAATTTAGTTGCCAACGACGACAACTACGCACTCGCCGCTTAAAACCCGGTAGGGTGCCGTCCGACTGGAGCCGTGCTCGTGCGTCCAGCCCTCGGGCGTCATATCTCACGAGATCGCGCTGAAGCTTGTCCGGAG
>JAPOKK010000039.1 GCA_029977665.1 Pseudomonadota bacterium
ACTACCGGCTGATGGTCTACCCGCTGCGGGTGCCGCCGTTGCGCGAGCGGCCCGAAGACGTGCTGCGACTCGCCGGGCATTTCCTCGCGCAGCAGAACGACGCTTACGGCACGGCCAAGCGCCTTACGGAAGCGGCGGGCGCGCGCCTCGCTGCACACAGCTGGCCGGGCAACGTGCGTGAACTCAAACACGCCATCCAGCGTATGTACATCAATGCCGATGGCGACCTCGATGCCGACACCATTCCTGCCGGATTCGAGCGTCCGCCCCTGTGGGATCGCAATTCGCTGGACCTGTCCGTCGGCACGCCAATCGCGGAAGCCGAGCGGCGCCTCGTGCTAGCCACCCTCGAGCACTTCGGAGGCGACAAGAAGCTCGCCGCTCAAACCCTGGGGGTCAGCCTCAAGACCATCTACAACCGGCTCAACAGCTACGCTGCCGAGGGCGCGTGGCACGAGGACGGCGACGACACCGAGCAGGCCGGTTGAGCCTGCTCCCGCACAGCGGATGTCGCCGTCATACCGGCGGCGGGCGACCGCGCAGAACGTTGGCGACGACCGCTATCAGGAACAGCACGACGAAGACGTAGAACAGCAGCTCGGCGATACCCGCGGCGGCGCCGGCGATACCGCCGAAGCCGAGCACCGCGGCGATGATCGCGATGACGAGGAAAGTCAGGGCCCAAGAAAGCATCGGCCAATCTCCTTATCAGTTTTCTGGAAGGGCGATCGGACCTGTATGCGAGAGCCGTGCCACGTCCGACCCGGCGCCGTCACCACGCCGCGGGTGACGATGCATGCCACGATACCCCGGCAGAATTTGTAAGGATTTCAGCTTTGCTGTAATTCCCGCGCCAAACTGCCGCCGGCGCCGCCGCGAGGCCCCGCAGCGCCGCACCTCCGAGTGGCACGCGCCTTGCTCCGGTTCGATTCGATCCGCTTTGCGAAGGAGGTTCGCCATGCTCGAATCGAAGAAGTCCCGGATTTACGCCAGCCTGCTCGGCGCCCTGCTGCTCAGTGTCTGCGCGGGCGCCCCCGTCACCGCCGTCGAACGCGAACCACGCCTCGTCGACGAAAGCACCATCGAACGCACCGCCAACCTGTCAACGCTACGGGTATATGACGGCGGCATCGACGCGGTGCTGGAGAATCGCAGCACGCACGTGCTCGATAACGTCGTCATTGTCGTGCGCTACGACTGGTTGTGGAAAGACGATCTCAACCCGGGCGAACACAACCCCGGCTGGGTCGAGTATGTCACCGTCGACCAACGCCTGCTGCCGGGCGAACGTATCCCGTTCGTCTACACGCCCCGCGCTCCGCTGCCGCAGCGTGACGACGGCTGGTTCGCACCATCGGCCGAAGTCGTCGGCGCCACTGTCTACGCCGAGCGCGAGTGAGCCCCGCGCCCGGCGATTCGTGACCGGGCGAGCCCCCGCTCGCTGACCGGGCTCCCCTCCCCGCAATCAGACCCGGCCGACGGTCACGCCTGCCCCGCGCCCACGCCCCGTGGCGCGCGGGCTTTTTTTTCCTCCTCGGCACGCCGCGCGAGCGATCCATCGCGACGCCGAAGCGCGGCCGGATCGTCACCGTGGCGCATCGTGCAAGGGCTTTGCAGGGCGTGCACGAACACGCGCCGGAACGGCCGTCGCGACACGCATTCCGCGAGCGGCACACATGTTGCTCCCTTCCCCGGTTACAGCCACAACGCAAGGAGCAGACATGTCTGCAAAGCAACACATCACGACGCCCAACATCACTTCGCCCACGGTTCTTGCCCTGACGCTGGCTTGTGCCATCGGCGGCACTGCGCACGCGGCGGACCTGCCGGCCACGCCGCACCAGGCGGAAGCCGTGTCGGATGCCGAGCATGGCCATGCGCAGCGTCCGGAAACCGCGTCACGCATGCCGGCCAGCGAACACCAGGAGGAATCGCTGCGTGAGTACGAGGCGGCCGATCTCAACCGTGACGGCGACGTCACCGAAGCCGAATACGCCGCCTACAAGGAGAAGCAGGCGGCACGCGAGTATTCGCGCACGTTGAAAGCGCCCGAGCGCCCCGGCGTGGACGCCAGCAGCCCGCGCAACCGCGCCTCCGCGGAGAGCGCGAAGGAGCCCCTGGCTGCCTCCGACCCCACTGTCGGCGAATGACGCCGTGGTGCTACCGGGAAGTTAACCCCTCCCTAGCGAGAACAACCGCAGCCCCCGCGCCGCCAGTATCGCCTAGCGCGCCTGGCGGCGCGACCACGCGCGATGCTCGGCACGGCCGACGCGGCCGTCGCCATCGGCATCGACCAACCGGAAATCGAACATGAACAAGCCTTCTGCCAGGGCGCGCTCGCGTCTGTCGATCGCCCCGTTGCCATCAATGTCCATCGCGAGGAACGCGTGCCGTGCACGCGACATCGTCGCTTCGCCCGCCTCCCGGTCACCCGCCGTGTCCAGGGTGATCGCCCGCCGGCGACGCTCCGGCAGTGCCGCCGGCGGAGATTGCTCGACGCGGTCCAGCGTGCCGACCTCGGCCGGCGCTTCCACGGGCGGCACGGCATCGACGCCCGGTGCGAGGCAGACAAGCCCCAGGATGGCGGTGTGGACGAGCGATTCGCGGTTCATGGGATTTCTCCTCGAGGATGCGGGAGTGCACAGTGCTGCAAGTTCCGCACCGGGCATCCGGGCATGAGTGCCGCCCTCGCTCGTGCTCGGCGCGATTTCGTCGCCGCGGTCGAACGGCGCAACCCGCATGAACCCGAGTTCGTGCAGGCTGCCTGCGAACTCGCCGAAAGCGTCATGCCGCTGGTGCTCGACAACGCCGATTACCGGGCCGCACGCATCCTCGAGCGCATGGCCGAGCCCGACCGCGTCATCAGCTTCCGCGTCTGCTGGGAAGACGATGCCGGCGAAGTCCGCGTCAACCGCGCCTGGCGCGTGCAGTTCAATCGCGCACTCGGCCCCTACAAGGGCGGCATGCGCTTCAGCGCCGGCGTCACGCCGAGCGTGCTCAAGTTCCTGGGCTTCGAACAGACGTTCAAGAACGCCCTGACCGGCCTGCCCATGGGTGGCGGCAAGGGCGGCGCCGACTTCGATCCGCACGGCGCCAGCGAACGCGAAGTGATGCGCTTCTGCAAGGCGCTGATGGCCGAGCTGTATCGGCACATCGCACCACACGTCGACGTGCCGGCCGGTGATGTCGGTGTCGGCAGCCGGGAGATCGGCTACCTGTTCGGCGAGTACTCGCGCCTGACCAATCGCTTCGAGGGCGGTGTGCTGACCGGCAAGGGCCTCACCTTCGGCGGCAGCGCGGTACGCGAGGAAGCCACCGGCTACGGCGTGATCTGCATGCTGATCAACGCGCTCGAACATCACGGACGCGGACTCGAGGGACAACGCGTCGCGATCAGCGGGGCGGGCAACGTGGCGCTGCACGCCGCCGAGAAAGCCTGTGCGGAAGGAGCCCGGGTCGTCACGCTGAGCGATTCCGACGGGACCGCGTGGTGCGCGGACGGTCTCGATGCCGAGCAGATCGCCTGGATCAAGGCACTCAAGCTCGAACGCCGCGGGCGGATCAGCGAAGCGGCCGATCAGCTGCAGGGCGTCGAGTTCCACCGCGGCGAACAGCCGTGGCGGCTACCCTGCGACATTGCCTTACCGGCAGCACTCGAGAACGAGATCGACGACGACGATGCGCGCTGCCTCCTTGACCACGACCTCGTCGCGCTCGCAGAGGGCGCCAACATGCCGGTCACGGCGAAGGCGAGCAAGCGCCTGCGCGAAGCCGGCGTGGTGTTCCTGCCGGCCAAGGCGGCCAATGCCGGCGGTGTCGCCGTGAGCGGACTCGAGCAAAGCCAGAATGCGACGCGCGTCAGCTGGAGCCGCGAGACCGTCGAGCGCCGCCTGCACGAGATCATGCGCGACATTCACGACGACTGCGTCGCCAACGGCGGCGCCGGTACCGTGACCGACTACTTCCGCGGTGCAAACGTCGCCGCGTTCGAACGCGTCGCCCGGGCGATGCTCGCTTACGGGATCGTGTGACGCGGCCCGCCTTCCATGTCGGCGCACTTCGTGCATGACCCGTGCATGACCGTTGTTGAAGAGCATACCCATTGACCCGAGGAGCCACCATGAGCAAGACCAGAGAAAGCACGAATCCCCAAAACCAGGGTGAGGGCAACCGCGATGCGGCAGCCGCCTATAACGACGCGCAGCAGGCGTTCGTGCGCGACGGCAAAGTCGAGGAGAAGGCCGCCGAACGCCGCGACATGAGTGAACGCGAGCGTCGCGAGGCGGAACAGGCGGAGCGCGAGGGTGAATCCCGCGCCCGCGAGAAGGACCCCAACGTGGTCCGCGACTACCACGATCAGCGTGACTGAATCCGGCCGGCACGGCCGGGACAGTGCTTCGTCATGCAGGCACAACGTCTGGCATGACGTTTGCGCGATCCGACTCAACCGGCGCGTGCCAGGGAGCACGAGCCGCGTTCGAACCGCAACCCAATGAAAAAAGGAGGACCCATGAGCAAGACTTACACGCCAATCCTTGCACTCGCGCTCGGTGCCCTCGCCACGCAGCCAGCGCTCGCCCAGGACCCGTACGCACGTCCCGACGACAGTTGGATCAGCATCAGCGGGACCGTTGCCGACCCGATGGCCGAGTCGTTCACGCTCGACTACGGCAGCGGTGAAATCACCGTCGAGATGGACGACTGGGACGAGTACGGCGATGCCTATGGGCTGCTCGAAGGGGACCGCGTCACGGTCTACGGCATGATCGATGACGACCTCTTCGAGACCGCCACGATCGAGGCGGGGAGCGTTTACGTCGAAAGCCTCAACAGCTATTTCTACGCCAGCGCCTCCGACGAGGAGGACGTTGCCTACAAGGCCTATGGCTACACGCCTTACTACTGGGCGAGCCCGGGGCCGGTCGTTCCGGCCGCGGCCACGGTGCGCGGCACGGTCACCGGCGTGGACGAAGCCGCGGGCGAATTCAACATCGACACCGGGCTGCAGCGGCTGACCGTCGAAGTCGACGAACTCGGCTACGACCCGCTGGACGATTCCGGCTACCAGAAAATCGAGTATGGCGACCGCGTCAGCGTGTCCGGCCTGTTCGATTACGACTTTCTCGAAGGCCGCGTCTTCGAGGCCAACGCAGTCGTGACGCTGTCTGACGACAGCAACGAGCAGGGCTGAAGCGGCGACCTTGCACACGCGAGCGGGCCGTGCGCGCGCGGCCGCGCTCGCCCCTCCGTTACACCATCACGCAACACGAGGAACCAGTCACATGAACGACACCGCTGCGATGACCGATGTCACGACGCTGCGCGAGCGCGCGCGCCGCGACATCGAACAGGGCGCGCTGACGCCAGGCTACAAGGCTGACCGCGATACGGTCGTGAGACTGCTCAATGAAGCCCTGGCCACGGAGCTGGTCTGCGTACTGCGCTACAAGCGCCACTATTTCATGGCTGCCGGTTTCGCAGGCGAAGCCGCCGCCGACGAGTTCCTCGAGCACGCCCGGCAGGAACAGCTGCATGCCGACCAGCTCGCGCAGCGCATCGTGCAGCTTGGCGGCGAACCCGATTTCGCGCCCGATAGCCTGAGCCGGCGCAGCCACGCGGAGTACGTCGCCGGAGGCACCCTCATCGAGATGATCAAGGAGGACCTGGTCGCCGAACGCATTGCCATCGACAGCTACCGCGAGATGATCGAGTACCTTGGGCGCGACGATCCGACTACCCGCCGCATCCTCGAGGACATCCTCGCCACCGAGGAAGAGCACGCCGACGACCTGGTCGGCCTGATCGAGAAGGTGATGCCGTGAATGCCGCTGGCGAAGCGCAGCGCAGGAATGGCCAGTCGGCGCTCCGCGCGGCGCTCGCGCGCGAACCGCATGATTGCAAACTGTGGGCCGAGTTCGAACAAGCCGACGACGCCGTCGCGGCGGCCCACATGGTACGCGAACGCTGCCACATCGACCCGGCGCGCGTACGCGTGGTGAGCACGGACACGCTGGGCGACCCGCAGTTCAGCGATGCGCTCGAGCCGAGGCCTGGCCGCGTCGGCGCCACCCTGGGCTGGACTCACACGCTGTTCGGCATCGCCGGCGCCATCCTTGGTTGCGCCCTGATCGGGCTGGCCGCGCTGCGCGGCTGGTTACCGGACATCGAACTGGGTCAACCGTGGCTGCTGCCGCTGATCGGAATCTTCTTCGGCGGCATCGCCGGCCTGCTCGTCGCCGGCGCCGTCTCGCTCAAACCCCATCACGGCGCCATTGCTGCATGGCTCGCCGATGCCGTGCGTCGCCAGGGTCATGCCTTCGTCATCGTGCACGCCGACGACCGTGACATGCGCGACCGCGTGCGCGAGGCGCTCGGCGATCGGCCGGCACGCATCCTGCCCTGAGCAGCGCGCGCGGCTGGCCGCTGGCGCGACAGACGGCGTATAGTACCGACCACGCCCCCTTGCGTGTCCGCGACGCGATGGCACGCCATCACCATCCAGCCATGGGCTCGCCCGCGCCGATGCTCTGTCCCCGCCGCGCCGCACTGCTACGCAAGCCGTGATCGTCGACGTCACCCGCCACGGTCGCTACCGGCTCACCCCCGACTTTGTCGCCGCCTACCGGCAGCGCCCGGTGCCGTGGGGTTTCGGGGCACTGTCGGAAGTCACCTACCTGCGCACCTACAGTCGCGACGGCGAGTCCTGGTGGCAGACCTGCCAGCGTGTCGTCGAAGGCATGTTCACCGTCTTGCGCGCGCATTGCGCCGAGCACGGCGCACCGTGGGACGCGAGCCGTGCCCGTGCGATGGCCGAAGAGGCCTACGCGCGGCTGTTCGAGTTCAAATGGACGCCGCCCGGACGCGGGCTGTGGATCATGGGTACGGACTTCATCTACGAGCGCGGCGGCGCAGCGCTCAACAACTGCGGCTTCGTCTCTACCGCAGACCTTGCCGCGGACTATGCGGCGCCCTTCGTATGGATGCTGCAGATTACGATGCTCGGTATCGGCGTCGGCTTCGATACTGCCGGCCGCGACCGACTCACGTTGAGCCGCCCCGCCGTCGCGACCGAACCGCACGTGGTGGAGGACAGCCGCGAGGGCTGGGCCGCGGCGCTCGCGCGCCTGCTCGGCGCGTACAGCGGCCGTGCGACACTACCCTCGCGCTGGGACACCTCGCGCGTGCGGCCCGCCGGCAGCCCACTGCGCGGCATCGGCAGCTATGCCAGCGGGCCGGAACCGCTCGAGGACATGCTCGCGGCGATCGGCACCCTCAACGAACGCTACGTCGGGCGCCGGGTCGATTCGCGCCTCATCGTCGATACCATGAACCTGATCGGCCGCGGGGTGGTCGCCGGCGGCGTGCGGCGCTCTGCCCAGATTGCCTTCGGCGATGCCCTCGATCGCGATTTTCTCGCGCTCAAGTCCGACCCGGAGCGCGTGCGTTCGCACGGCTGGGTCTCGAACAACTCGGTCTACGCCACGCAGGGGATGGATTACCACGACGTGGCCGCGCACACCGCCGTGAATGGCGAACCGGGCTTCTTCTGGCTCGACAACGCGCGCGCCTACGGACGCATGGGCGACCCACCGGACTGGGCCGACGCCGGGGCCATGGGCAGCAACCCCTGCGTCGAGCAGACCTTGTGGGATCGCGAACTGTGCACGCTGGTGGAAACCTTTCCGGCACGTCACGCCGACTACCGCGACTTCGAACGTACCGTGCGGCTGGCCTTCCTCTACGGCAAGGCGGTGACCCTGGTGCCGACCGGAGTCGAACGTACCGACGCGGTGATGCAGCGCAATCGCCGCATCGGCTGCTCCATGACCGGCGTGGTCCAGGCCATCAACCGTCACGGCTACCGCCGCTTTCTCGGCTGGTGCGACAGCGCCTACCGCGCGGTGCGCCGGACCGACGACGAACTCTCGGCGTGGTTGCGCGTGAACCGCTCGATCAAGACCACGTCGATCAAACCGTCTGGCACTGTCAGCCTGCTCGCCGGCGCCACGCCTGGCGTGCACTGGGATCATGCGCCTTACTACATTCGCCGCGTGCGCGTGCGTGACGATCACCCGCTCATCGAGCAATGCCGCCGCGCCGGCTACGCGATCGAGACGGACGCCTACGCGACGCGTACACAGGTCGTCGCTTTTCCCGTGCAGGTCGCCGACACCGCGCGGCGCAAGCGCGACGTCCCCCTGTGGGAGAAGGTCGACCTCGCCGCGCAGATGCAGCGCTACTGGTCCGACAACCAGGTCAGCTGCACCGCCGAGTTCGATCCCGCACGCGAAACCGATGCGCTGGTTCGCGTGCTCGAAGCCTACGAAGACCGGCTCAAAGCCGTGGTCTTCCTGCCCGAGAGCGGCCACGGCTACGAGCAGCCGCCTTACGAAGCGATCGACGAGCGCACCTATCGCGAAATGAGCGCCCGCCTGCGCCCGCTCGCCGGGCCGCTGCCGCACGATCGCACGATGGAGGAATGGTTCTGCGAGGGCGACTACTGCGAACGGCCGCGCCCGGACGGCGGTGGCCAGGGACGCTGATCCTCGCGCTATTTGGCGGCTATGCCGCGCGCGCGGCGCCACATCTCACGACCGGCTTTCGCGGGCCCGCAATCCCTTCAGCGCGAGGATGCACGCCGCCGGCACGTGCACGACGCCGAAGCTGGTCGCCGCGATCACCGCCTGGACGAACGGAGCGCTGGCGAACAACAACCCGGTGACGGCGGCGAACGCGGCCCCGCCGGACAACAACAACGCCCGCACCAGGCGCGCGTCGGCAGCCGAATTGGTGAATCGCGCAAGGCGCGCGTGGGCGTAGACAGCGGCCATCGAGGTGACCAGCATGACGGGCAGCAGGGTCGGCAGTGATGCGTTCATCGTATCGTCTTCTGCCACGCCGCAACGGATTCGTGGACGTTCCCCATCAGGCTCTCCGTTCAGGGCGCCGCGCCGCGCGCGACTTCGCAGGTCACATCGAACGTCGAGATCACGCCGAGCAATCGCCCGTCCGCGATAACCGGCAGGCGATGCAGACCGCGTTCGACCATCAGGCTCGCGGCCGAGGTGAGCGTCTCCTCCGGCGCCACACTGACGACCTCGGGCGACATCAACTGGTCGGCTCTCAGACGATCGGCACTGATCCCCGCGCTGGCCGCGATCGCTTCGAACGACTGGCCGTCGGCGAGACAGATGCCGACGCCGCCCGGGTCACGGTAATAGTCTGACACCATGGCTGCGTGCGCGTGCTCGACGCAGAGCCGCCGGATGATGTCGCCCCGACTGAGCACGCCGCACACGCGACCGTCGTCATCGATGACCGGGCAGCCGCTCACACCGCTGGTACCAAACACGCGCTCGATTTCGGGCATGCGGGCATGCACGGACAGGCTGACGACGTTCGACTGCATGACATCGGCGACACGGGAAACCATGTAATCCTCCTGGGAATGGCGAGGAGTTCGCGCGGTTCAGCGACGAACTCCCGCGGTTCGACAGGCTGCGGCATGGCAGCCAGCAAAACTCAAACCAGTAGCGTTCACCAGTGGCGTTGTAAGCGGGCACGCTGCAACCGAATGCTGCAACCGTCGTGCCAGCGTGCCTGGTACATCACTTGCTAAGCTCTGGACATGAGCAACGAGCGAACGCATCAACCTCGCCGGGGCGCGCCGCCGCCCCGAGGCCGCGACGTTCTCGAGCGCCTTCGGGCCGAGCTTGGCGTGCTCGAGAATGCGCTCGATGAACTCGAGCAGCGTCCCCACGCAGACCACGGCGCCGACGCCGGTGACTACCTCGGCTACGAACGCCAGTTCCGCGAACTCGAACGCAGGCGCGAGTCGTTCGCGGCCCTCCTCAGCGATGCCGAGAACGCGCGGCGGGATGCGGCCTGGGCCGCGCTGGTCAGCGAACTCGAGCTCGCCTGGCGCGAGCTGCTGCCGCGACTCGAGCGCGTGCGCGTGCGTCGGCGCTGAGCGGACAACACGCGAGCAGCCATGACGATCGCGCTGACCCACCCGGACAAGTTGCTGTTTCCGGCGGCAGGATTGCGCAAGCGCGACATCGTCGGCTATTACCGGCGCATTGCCCCGTTCGCCCTGCCGCACTGCCGCGGCCGTGCACTCACCCTGCGGCGTTATCCGGACGGCATCGACCAGGAAGGCTTCTTCCAGAAGCACGCACCGCGCGAGCTGCCGTCATGGATAGAGTCTGTGTGCCTGCCGATGCAGGGCGGCACCATCACGCAGATCGTGGGCGACGATGCCGAGACGCTTGCATGGCTCGCCAACGCCGGCACCATCGAGCTCCACGTCGCGCTTGCGCGCGCGTCGGCGCCGCGTCGACCCGATCGCATCGTGTTCGATCTCGATCCGCCCGACGTTTCCGGCAACGACTTTGCCGCCATCCAGGCCGCCGCACGCGCGGTGCGTGCGCTCGGCGACGAACTCGGGCTGTTCAACGCGGTACAGACCAGCGGCTCGCGCGGCCTGCACGTGGTGTGGCCGGTCACGGCCGACGCGGATTACGAGCGCGCTCACGCGTTCGCCCGCGATTGCGCGGACTTGCTCGCGCAGCGCCACCCGGACACGCTGACCGCCGCCCAGCGCAAGGCGGCACGCCGGGGCCGCGTGTTCGTCGATTACCTGCGCAATGCCTACGGCCAGACCGCGGTCGCGCCCTACTCCCTGCGCGCCTTGCCCGGCGCGCCGCTCGCCACGCCGCTGGACTGGCACGAAGCGCTCGCGCATGGCATGCACCCTCAGCGCTATCACGTGCGCAACGTCTTCAGGCGGCTCGGCCAGCGCGATTGCCCGTGGCGCGATCTCGACCAACACGCCGCCGCGCTCGCCCCCGCGATCGAACGACTCAGCCAATTGCGCGAAGCCTGAGCGCCGCGCCGCTTGCAGGACCTACAAGCGCTTGTAAGGACTGCCGGCAAGAGCCCCGCCTGGCGCGGCATGGCACGCGGCACGAAACGTGCAGCGTGTCTCGCGAAACCCGCCTTTCAGTCATCGAACAAGGAGGCCCGCTCATGGTACCCCTGCCACACGACACCATCGAAGAAATGCGCAAGGCGCCCGGGGCGGCCTTTGAGTCACCCGGCGCCGTGCTCGACGACGGGCGACTAGATGATGCACAGCGACGCCAGATCCTCGAAGCCTGGCTGCACGATTGTCGCGAGCTGGCTGTTGCCGACGGCGAGGGCATGGCGCTGGGTGCGCGCAGCGCGACCCGGCTACAGGAAGTCGAGGACGCGCTCGTTGCGCTCGAGGCGCGTCAGGAACAAGCGAAACAGTGAGGACGATTATGAGCGACCATGTCTACAAGCATATCGAGCTGACCGGCAGCTCGACCGAGAGCATCGAAGACGCCACGCGCCGCGCCATCGAACGCGCCGCCGCAACCGTGCGCCACATGCGCTGGTTCGAGGTCGTCCAGGTCCGCGGCCAGATCGAGAACGACGCCGTTCACTACTGGCAGGTCGTAATCAAGATCGGCTTCACCCTCGATGAGGCTTGAGCCGTCATGCGCCGCATCCCTCGCGCCTACACCTAGCAGCGCTGATGGCCAACTTCGACCTCGACTACGGTAGACGCGTGTTGCACGTCGCGCCCGAAACGGCACTCGATGCCGAGGACTTCTCGGCCTTGGAGAGCGCGATCGCGCCGGTTATCTCGCGCCATGGCGCACTCAACGGCCTGGTCATCGAGATCGGCCATTTCCCAGGCTGGGACAGCCTTGCCGCACTCCGCAAACACCTGCGTTTCATCCACGCGCATCATGAGCACGTCAGGCGCGTCGCCGTCGTCACCGACGATGCCCTGGCCAAGCTGATGGAGAAACTCGCCGCGCATTTCGTCAGCGCCGAAGTAAGGCGCTTCGACGCCGATGCGCTTGGCGCCGCCCGGGAATGGGCGGGCGAAGGAGTCGGCCAGCAAGCCAGCCAGGGACACCACGGCGTCGTTCCGTGAAGGACCTGCCGCGTGTCCGTCGGCGCGTCCTCGCCAGGATCGCTCAGCGGCAGTGCTCGTCGATCGCCGCGTCGATACGTTTCAGGTCGGCTTTCCGCTCGGCCTCGCCGACACGCTCACGCGAACCGTCGGCGGCGACGCGAAACAAGCGCGTGGCCGTCACCAGGCGCGTGCGATGATCGCGTGCGGCGGCACAACGCTCGCGCGCCGCGGCCGCTTCCGAGGCCGCAGCGGCCGCTTCGGCGCGACGTTGCACCCGCGCCTCGCGCGACTCCTCGAGCGAAGTCTGCAGGGCATCTAGACGCGCCTCCGCGTCAGGGTCTGCGCCGCTGGCGCGCACTTTCACGCGCTCGGCGCCTGCCTCGGGCGGCGGACGTTCGCCGAACTGCGTGACACCATCGGCGTCGACCCAGCGATAGACTTCGGCGAACGCGGGTTGCGCGCCATACAGAACGCAGAGGATCAGGGCGTAGCGCGCGACCATCAGAGCGCTACCAGCACTCGGCCACGGCGGCGCGTTCGTCGGCGGATGCCGAGGTCGAGCAGACCGTGCCGGCGAGGATGCATTGCGTGCCGGCCTGGTCGATGCGCAGCTGGCCGCATTCCTCGTCGTTGGCCTGGCCGCCGACCGGCACGGCCCGCAGCACGTAGCTCGTCGCATCGAGCGATTGCAGCGCAAGCGTGTACTTCGGGTTGCCGTCACCCTGCGGCGACGAGTCATACGGCAGGGCAGTGACCAGGTCGCCCGGATCCCCCGCATCATCGTAACGGCCCTGCGCCGTGAAGGCCCGCTCGAGGAACAGCGTCAGCTCCTGGAGATCGCTGACCGCGGCCGCGCGGTTCGTGCGAATCGCGTAGGCACGGTAACTCGGCAGGGCCACCGTGGTGATGATGCCGACGATGACCGCGACGATCATCAGCTCGAGCAAAGTGAATCCCGCCATGCGGCGGCGCGACGTCATCATCGGTGTTCCCCTTCTTCCTCGTCGTTGGCCGCGGGCAGCTCGTCGAGCACCCGGATGCTGACCACGAACCAGAGCCGGTCGCGCCAGTGCTGGACGTATTCCAGCGGCGTGCCGGGCGCGAGATCAGCAACGCTGGCAACGGTGTTGCCGCGGCGTCCCCTGATCGTGATCTCGGGTCCGTAGAACTTGGTCTGGTCGTCGATCACCAGGCGCCGCGATTCGACATCCACGTAGTGGAGCTCGCCGTACTCGGTCGAGATCGGGCCACGGTCGCGCGCCGCGCTCGGCGCCAGGAAGGCTACCAGGAGTACGGCGACCGCGAGGCGCGACAGGCTTCGTTGCGCAGACATGCGTGCGTTCGTCATGATGATGGTTCTCATTGAATCTGGCGCCAGGATTGCCGCCCCAGCGTCTGTGCCGCACCGGCGATATCGTTGACCTCGGTCGAGCCGTCGAGGCCGGCGTTGACCGCGTGGTTGATGGTGCCGTCCTGGCTCGAGATCAGGGTCACCGGCGCCACCGTGGGCTCGCCGATCCAGCCGTTGTCGTGGGTATAGCCGCCGCTGCCGTCGGATTGCGCATCGTTGGCCGAGAAGGCGTTGTCGCCGTTGAGGTCGAACACGGCGAAGTTGGTCCGCCCGCCATTGACCGGATCGAAGGCCATCAGCGAGGAAAAGCCGCCGGCGCTCTCGCAACCGCCGAGCGGCGCGTAGGTGTTGAAGATCACCAGCGGGCTGTTGTCCTCGGTGATCGAGATCACCGGGTCGGCGATGACGCGCTCGCCCTGGGCGCCGTTGACCGGTGACACGAAGTCGAGATACCAGCCCTTCTGCGTCGTGTAATCGACCGTGTTCTGCGACAGCGTCCGCGTGAACTGGTCGGTTCCATCGAAGTCGTCGATGTCCTCTTCGATGATCGCCTGCGGTTGCAGCACGGTATCCGGCTGGGTCCCCCCCCCGGGCAGCGGGCGGGTGCCTACCGAGGCGACAGCCAACCCGTTATCCCGAATACCGTAGAAACTGTCGACCGCGGCCGGGCTGCCGACGATATCGTCGCCGGCGACGAAAAAGCGTCCTGTACCGAAGAGCAGGATGTAACCGCCGTCGGGATGGACGATGATCGCGGGCTTGGCCGTGATCGGCTGCGCTGCCCCGGTCGGCGACTTCGCGCTGTACAGCGGCGCACCGCTGAAGGCGACGCTCCAGTTGTTCGGGTCGGCATCGGTCAGGTCGAACTTCCACAGCTTGCCATGCAGGTCACCGGCATAGACGTAGTCGTAGGTGAAGTCGGCGTTGACGTCGACGACGAGCGGCGTGGCAAGACCATTGGGATTGGAAACGTTGCCCACCCCGGTATCGAACTTCTTGATCAGGTTGCCGCTCGCGAGGTCGATGACGAACAACTGTGCGCGTTCACTGGCACTGTTGTAGCCGTTGCCGACGACGGCCGCCCACGAACCGTTGTTGAGGCGGAGGATCTGGGCCTTGCCGAGCACGTTGCCGAGTTCGGCATGGCTGTATTCCCACATCACGTCGGTGGCAGAGAACGCGGTCGGGTCGGAGACGTCGAGCGCGAAGATGCTCTGGCCGCCGCGACCGAGCGCACCGACAAGCACCGCCTTCCAGCTGCTCGAGACGTAAGCGTCGCCGGCCTGCAAAGCGCCGTCGACGTAGAACTCGTGGTCGTAGCTGGTGCTGGTCAGGTCGGCGAGCTTGCCGAATACGCCTTGCGGGACGAACGCGAAGGTCTCGGCGCCGGTATCGGTACGGAAGCCGTGCATCATGCCATCGTTGGCACCGACGTAGACCATGTCCACGCGCGATTGCTTGGTCGCCAGATAGGCGTTGAAGCTCGAACCCTCGCTGCCCGGCAGGAGCTGGTAGGGTGGCGTCGTCTGCTGCTTGGTCACCGCGACCGGCGTCGAATGGATGATGTCACCGAGCAGGGAGTCACGGTTGCGGAAGCTGCCGCCGTTGTTCACCTCGCCCGAGCGTACGCCGCGGATGTACTCGAGGATGTTGAAGCTGCCGACGTCCCCCTGCTGCGCCGCCGTCAGGTTGGCCCATTCGAACGCCGCGCCATCGGTCGTACCGTCACCAATCCAGGTGAAGATGTTGCGCGCGTTCTCGGCCGGGATGTTGCCGCTCGCGGCCCACGCGGTCGAACCGATCACGCCGCCGTCGAGGAACTCGTAGGCGAACAGCTCGCCGTCCCAGTTATCGGTGTCGAAGAAGCCCTGGAAGATCAGCGTGCCGGTCTGAATCGACTGTGAAGTCGCCGCGACCGCCGAGGCCGAACCGGTGCGATCGCCGATGTCGTTCAGCGCATCGTTCAGCGTCTGGATGAGACTCTGCGGATCCTGTCCGGCAAGGTAGAGGCCGCGCGAGTTGAACGCGGCATGGCGCATGTCGTCGGTCGTGGTCAGTGCATCCGCGGTCGGCTGCGGCCACGGCGGCGGTGGCGTCGCCGGGTCGTGGTTCGGCGGCGAGGCGATGAGCTGACCATCGAGACCGAACGACACGGTATAGGTCACCATGTGCTGCGCGTTGTTCTCGTCGATGTTGGTCATCACCGGCACGTTGTTCGCCAGCGTCGAGAGGTCCTTCTCGTAGTACTGCATGGCGACGTCGGCGAGCGTATCGGAGAAGTTGTCGGCGTGCGGTCCGCCGTCCCAGGGTCCCGGGCCATCGGCGTCGTCATTACCCACACCCGGGCTGCCGCCGTTCCAGAATCCATCAGAGAACAGCACCGTGAAGTTCTGCTGGCACTCGCCGCCCTCGGCCTCGGACAGGATCGGCGAATCGCTGCTGAAACCCAGGTCGCTGTGCAGGTAGTTGCCGGCATCGGTCTGGTCGAAATAGCGACCCACGTTGCGCAGCAGGCGGCGCAGCGGTGTGCCGCCGACGGAGTTGATCTGGAACAGCTCGTCGAGCAGGTCTTCCTTGGCCGCGGCATCGGTCATCTCGGCCACCGCGGTGCCGACGCTGTTGTTATTGTGCAGCGTGGCCAGGCCCATGCGCTGGTTGGAGTTCGTGATGAGCTCCGAGATGGCGCGCTTGAGCACATACTCGCGCTTGCGGTAATAGGAGTACCAGTTGGCGTAGTTGGTCTGCTCCGCCGCGCTCAGAGTATCGACGAAGACCCAGCGCGGATCGTTGTAGTTCGGATAACGCGAGAAGTAACTGCTGCTATTCGGCGGCGAAGGCGGGCATTCGCCGAACTGGTACACGCCGTCGGCCGGGTTGCCACCCGAACCATCGACCCAGATGCCGTAGACCGCCGGTCGCGTCGTACCGTCGACGCTCAACAAGTTGACCGTGCCGTTGTCCGGATCGTAGGGATTCCAGCGCGCGGCAGTGATCGACTGGTTGCCGAAAGCGACGCCGTCCTCGTCCTCGCCGAACCAGGGGTCATAGGTGACGTTGGGATCGTAGGCCAGCACGTTGTAGCCGGCACAGGTTTCGAGATCCTCGACCCAGTCGTTCGGCGACATGTCGAGGTTGCCGCTGTTGGGGTTCCAGGGATGTACATTCAGCGCCCCGTTGCTGAGCGTGATCTCCCAGTCCATCGAACCGGAATCGTCGAGCGCGAAGAAGATGTTCGCGGGCACGTCGTTGGCGAGAAAGATCGGCGTATCGGGGATCGACAGCTCGGCACTGACCATCATGGCGTGGCCGAACAGCGCGCCCAACGCAAAGGTCCTGGCGAGCGCCCGGCGAGGTTGTCTGGTCTTGCGCATCTGGGTCATCTCCCTTGCTGCTCTTCGCTGCGATCGCCCGCTACTTGCGGGTCAGGGTGGTCGACTGCGTCATCGTGCGGGCATTGACGTTGGCGCCCCAGCCTCGCGCCGAGACACGATAGGCATAGCGCCAGCAGTCGGCGTTGGTGCTTGCCTCGGCATCGAGCAGGCAGTTGTCGTCCCGCGGCACGCCGCCGAGATACTCGATGACATACACGGGCTGCTGGGCGACGCCGGCCAGGGTCGAATCGGCGCGCGCCTGCCAGCTGGTCCCGCTCGCCTCCCATACCGGATCGTTGCCCGGCGCCGGCAGGTAGAGCCCGCCGGTACCATCGGTCGGCGCGTAGACGGGAAAGGCCTCGGCGGTGTCCTCGCCTTCGCGCAGCGCCGCCTCGGCGGCATCGAAGGAGTTCTGCTTGTTGACGAAATGGCCGGCCATGCGCTCGCCGATCACCGTCGACTTGACCGTGGATACGCCGAGCATGGTCAGCACGAGCAGCATGATCAGCGAAATGATCAGGATGGCGCCGGACTCGCGCCCGGGATTGGACATGGAACGAGGCATGCTCTGGCTCCTGTTCATGGCACGCGGTTGCGCAGGCCCACGGTCGTAGAGAAAACCAGGCGCAGGCGTCGGTCCGCGTTGGCGCCGTTGTTGACGACCGTGCCATCGACGAAGGTCACCGGAACCGGCGTGTCGGTCACGAAGTCCTCCTTGCTCTTGATCAGCAGGGACACGCGCACGCTCACCACGCGCGACCAGTCGGTCACACCGGCAGCGTTCACATAGGCATCGGCGTACTCGTCGCCACCGGTATCCACACCGTAAGTGACGCGCATCATCTCGACGCCCTTGGCTATCGGCAGCGCGACCGGCGCGACGCCGCCGTCGATCACGCCCATGCGATAAAGCGCCGGCACCGGGTCGACGTCACCGTCTCCATCCTCGTCGGCGTTGTCGTCACCGATGAAGTAGGTCGCGGCGACCAGCGGCGCGACGATGGAACCGGCCTGGTAAGGCTGTTGCAGGGCGGCGTTGGGCGAGATCACCTTGGTCGAAGTGTCGTCAGCAAGCGTGGCCACGCGGAACAGGTCGGCACGGCGGCAATCGGTGATCAACATCAGGTCCTCGGATCCCGGCGTGTCACCGTCGACCACGACGGCCGGCTCGAAGTCATCGAAATCGGCCAGGCGGACTTCGACCGCGGCACCGGCGGTTGCCATGTCGGCCGCCAGCATCATCGCGCTCTCGGAGGCACGCATGACCTGTACGATGTCGCTGACCTGGCAGGTCGCATTGCCGCCCGCCGCCGTGTTGCAGATGGAGAGATCGGTGCCCTGGTGATCCTGCGGCGGATCGACCCCGGTCCACCAGCCGTCGCCGTCGTCGAAACCGAACAGGGCGTTGCCGAGATCGACCGTCGGCGGCGTGCCGTCGGCGACCGGGTTGACGTCGACCTGGCGGCGGCTGCTGCAGCCGATGTAGCCGGCCATGCGGATGTCGCGCGCCAGTGCCTGCATCGCGTAGCGGCCGTCTTCCTGCACGCGCGAGAGTGCCTGGCTGAAGCGGAAGCTCTGCTTGTTGGCCGAGAAGGCCTGCAGGGCCGACCCCATGATGATGAGCCCGAGTGTCATGGCAACCATCAACTCGACCAGGCTCAGGCCGAGCTGGGAGCGGGCAGTCGTCGAAGCGCTTGGTGTCATCGGCATGGATTCCGGGTCGTCGCGGGATCGTCAGATCTCGCTGGTGAAGTCGAACTGCTGGTTCGCCGCGTTGGGATCGGCGCGACTGTCGTTCCAGATCACGCTGACGGTGCAGATGCCGTCGGCAGCACAGGCGACGACGGCGCTGCCGCCCGGCAACAGCGACAGGTGCGAATCGAACCAGTCGGCGAGATCGTCGTCGGCGAGCGGTGCAGCGCCATCGCCGGTCGGCGCGTCGTCGCCGGCGGCGAGGTTGTAGTCACCGTTCAACGCCGCGTTGCGATTCGCCCGCAGGCGATCCATCAGGTCATAGGCGACCAGCGCGGCCTGCGAACGGTAGTGCGAACTGGAACCGCCGCGCAGGCTAGTCGCGTGCAGCGCGGTGACGCCGAGCACGCCGATGGCGAGGACGAACAGCGCGACCAGGGTCTCGACCATGGTGAAGCCGCGCATCCGCGGCGCACGGGAGATGCGGGCGTTCATGGGCAGGCCTGCCGCGTGAGATCGACATAGCCCGCCATCGCCACACTGAGGACGCGCTGGCGGTTGTTGCAGTTGTTGCAGTGCGACGGCAGCAGCGTGAAACTGGCCAGGGCACCGACTTCGCCGGTCGGCCGAAACTCGACGCGCGCCGGCGCACTGGTGATGTTCAGCATATCAACGGCGGGAAAGCTGCGCAGGACGGGTTCACCCGCTTCCGGAAAGACATCGTCCTCGTCGGTATCGATGCCGACCACCCAGCCATTCGCCCAGTCGCCGCCGCTGAGCGGCGAGAGCGTGACCTCGACACCGCGCCCCACGGCTTCGCTGCGCGCGAGATGCAGCGCGGTGGCGAGGTTGTTGACCTCGGTCGCCGTGGCGTTGGTCTGGATCAGGCTGCGGAAGCTCGGCACGCCCATGCCAAGCACGATCATGGCCACCGCCAGGGCAACCATCAGTTCGATGATCGTGAAGCCGTGTTGCCGGGGATGTTCCATCACTAGACTATACCTGCTGTGCGGAGGGAGTTCCCTCGTTGCGATGCTTCGAGCCACGCCCGATCGGGGCCGCGGCTCGACTCAGCCGTTAACGGCAGGCGAGTTGGCAGGCTTTAGGCTGTAACGGCGGTCGACGTGTCACGCACGGCGAAACTGTCGGCGCCGTCACACGACGGCGCCCATGGCGGCGCCAACCGGATAGGATTTCGTGACGGGGTTCAGGATCTCGCGAGCGTGGTGCTCAGCTCGTCGAGCCTCTGGGTGCGGACCGTGTGCTGTCGCGCGGCCGCCTCGGTTGCGCTTCCGGCATGCGTCAGGCCGAGTTCGGCCAGGGTCGGCTCGCGTCGGCCGCGCGCGGCGATGCGCCGCAGTTCACGCACCAGCATCACGACAGCCATGGACAGGAGCGCCAACCCGACGACCAGCCACGGCAACGGATTGGTCAGGCACAGCGACGCGACCAGGGCGCACAAGCCGGCCGTCCAGGTGATGGTGAGGTAGAGATGACGCATGGCGGTTCTCGCAGGCTGGGCCAAATGGCAGGCACGACGCGCGCGCGTCGCGCCGGCGCCCTGGGGCGCCTCCAGACCCGCTATCGGCATGCCGCCGCGCGCACTTGAGCCGCGCGCGTGCCGCAAGCATCAACGGTCGATAGCGCCGATGACGCCGGCCCCGGCCCAGGCCACGATCGGGTAACGCTCGACACCCTCGGCCTCGAAGTCGCCATCGGCATCGAGGCAATAGCAGTCGCGCCGGACGATTAGAACCGGCCTCCTAATTATTCATGGCTGCGTTGGCGCCCAAAAAGCTCGGCCCCAGGAAAATCATTCATGGGGGCGCAGTGCGCAGGGAATAGTGGTTCTATTGCCAAGCACTGTAACGCCGTAGACGGGCTTTTTGGGTCCAACCCGAAGGGCCGACGGCTGTTTTCGCGCATTTCCGCGTTGCTCGTCGCTCATTTAGCTACGGC
>JAPOKK010000034.1 GCA_029977665.1 Pseudomonadota bacterium
AGGCCGGCACGCGCGAACGGACGCGCCGTATCAACCCGCTCGGGCCGCGCGCCGTATCGTTGTTCCTCGACGACGTACTGTTCGCCGATCTGGCGCGCTGGCTCACGATGCTGGACAGCGGGCACGGCGTGGAGGTCGAGCGCGCCGTGCTCGACGCGACGCGCCCCGGCCTGGTCGACGCCCAGATCACGCTGCGCGCACGCGGCACGGAGTAGAGCCCGGAAGCGAAGGGCTTCGTCCAGGGAGGGCGCCGTCCAGGGCGTCGCGGGGACGCAGGGATGCCGACGCCGCCGCTGCCGCCCGCCGGCGCGCTTTGTTACGATTTCGTAATAAAGTCCTGGCACCCTGCACGCCAGTCCTCACCGCCGCGACGACCGACCCGGTCCCGTCCTCCATGATCAGACTCTTCATCGGCTACGACCCGCGCGAAGCCATCGCCTTCCATACGATGGTGCAGAGCATCATCGAGAACACGCGCGTACCCGTCGCGGTAACGCCACTTGCGCTGGGGCACCTGCACGGGCAGCTCACGCGCGAGCGCGACCCGCGCCAGTCGACCGACTTCGCGTTCTCGCGCTTCCTCGTCCCGCACTTGTGCCACTTCGAAGGTTGGGCGTTGTTCATGGACTGCGACATGATCGTGTGCGGCGACCTCGACGCGCTGTGGGCCGAACGCGACCCGAGCTACGCGATACAAGTGGTCAAGCATGACCATCGCCCCGTCGAAGACACCAAGTTCCTTGGCCAACGCCAGACGCGGTATGCGAAGAAAAACTGGTCGAGCGTGATGCTGTTCAACAACGCACGCTGCACGGCGCTCACCGCCGAGTACGTCAACCGCGCCAGCGGCCTCGAACTCCACCAGTTCGCCTGGTTGGGTGACGAAGCGCTGATCGGCGCCCTGCAGCCGCGCTGGAACCACCTGGTCGGCTACGACGCCCCGGCGGACGACATCGGCGTACTCCACTACACGACCGGCGGCCCGTACTTCGAACAGTACGCCGCGGTGCCCTACGCGGACGTGTGGCGTGACTATTGCCGCCGCGCCACGCATGCAGGCCCGGTGAGTGACACGGAGGCGACGGCGGCCGCCCCCTCGGCGGAAGGCACCCATGACCGCTGATACCGCGCCCATCGACGCCACGGGCAATAGCGAGGCCTGGTCACCGCGCGTGCGCGCGGCCTGGGCGAACGTGGACAACGGTGACAGCGCCGCCGCTCTCGCCGAGCTGCAGGCCGTGGTCGCGGACTTCCCCGATGCGGTGGACGCCATCCATGATCTCGGCCTGCTGCAGCTTGCGAACGGCGACGCGGCCGCGGCGATCACCTCGTTCGAACGTAGCCTCGCACTCGACGATGGGCGCGACGACGCCTACTACAATCTCGGCGTCGCGTTCGAACAGCAGGGTCGGCCCGCGGATGCCGTCGACGCCTACGTCGCCGCCCTCGAGCGCAACCCGCACTTTCTCGAACCGGGCATGCGCCTCGGCGACTTGTTCGAGCGCGCCGGCGACGCCGCGCGCGCGGCCAGCGCGTACACGCGGATCGGCCGCGCGCTCGTGCAGGCCGGGGAGCTCGAGAAAGCCGTCACGGCGCTCGGCGCCGCGGTACGAGTCGATCCGCAGTCGGTACCGGCCCTGCACGCACTGGGCGGTGCCCTGCTGCACGCCGGTCACCTGCCAGAAGCGCGCACCATGCTCGAGCGTGCCGCAGCCCTGGCCCCCGACGCTGCCGAGGTGCACAACTCACTCGGACTGGTCTGCTATCACCAGGGCGCGGTCGATGCCGCCATCCGCTGTTTCGAGACCGCGCTGCGCCACCGCACCATCTTCGCGCAGGCGCGCAACAACCTCGGCAACTGCTACGCGCGGCTCGGCAACCACCGCGAAGCCGTGCGGCAGTACCGCTTCGCCGCCAACCAGTTCCCGAACTATGCCGACGCCCACCTCAACGCGGCGCAGGAACTGCACATGCTCGGGCGCCTCGAAGAGACCGAAACCGCCTGTGCGCGGGTCCTCGCGATCCGGCCGGACGACGCGCTCGCGCATACCACCCTCGCCTGGCTGCTGCTGGCACGCGGTGCGTTCACGCGCGGCTGGCGTGAATTCGAATGGCGCGTGAGCGCGGCCCACGGCACCTATCTACCCGATCCGCGCGCTCCCGACCGTCACCTGCCACGCCCCTCCGAGCTGCTGCCGCTCGATTTCCGGGATCGCCGCGTGCTGCTGCTCGGCACCGGCGGCCTCGGCACCGAGTTGTTCTTTCTGCGCTTCGTCGAGATGCTGCGCGCCCGTGGCTGCGCCTGGATCGGCTATCGCACCGAACCGCGCCTGGCCGCGATTCTACGCCCGGCCGGGCTGTTGGACGCGGTGCTCGAAGACGACGAGGCGATCCCCGGCGACGTGGACCTGGTCTTTTCGGGTTGCGAACTCCCGCTGGTGCTCGGTCACGCTGACGGCGCCGCCTCGCTACCGCCGCTGCGCCTGGCGCCCTCGCAACGGGCGCGCGAGACGATCGACGCGCGGCTGCGCGACACCGCCGAGGCACCGCTGCTCGCGATGACCTGGCGCGCCGGGCTGCAGGGCGACGGCCCGCGCCGCAAGATCGTCGCGCTCGATCAGCTGGCGCGCGCGATTTCGCCGTGGCAGGGCACGCTGCTCTCAGTTCAGCGCGACGCGGCAGCCGGGGAACTCGATGAACTGGCACGCCTCTGCGGCCGCCCCGTGTACGACTTCGGTGACGTCAACGACGACCTCGACCTCGCGCTCGCCCTGTTCGAACGCACCGCCGAATATGTCGGCGTGAGCAATACCAACATGTACCTCGCCGCGGCCGTCGGTGCCGCCGCACGGGTGCTGGTGAAGCGACCCGGCGAATGGCGCTGGGCGGGTGACGACGACACCCGCTCGCGGTGGTTTCCCGACTTCCTTCTCTATGCCGAAGATCCGCGGCAAGGATGGGGCCCTGCGCTGGCGCGGCTGCGCCGCGAACTCAGCGCGGCTTGAGGCCGACACCGCCGGCAACCACGCTCAAGGCGTGCAAGGCGTGCCCGCTATACTGTTCGATATGAACAGGTCTGCATCTCGACTGGCGCTCGCCTGCTTGACGATGTTCGCGAGCCCGCTCGCACTCGCGTCGGGTGACGCGCGCGACGGCGGCGCTGCCACGCTGGCGGGCTACGAGGGCGCGCAAGTGCGCTGCGCACACGCCGCCGGCATCACCCACGAAATCAACTTGAGTTCGGGCGTCAACAACGAACGCGTCAACGTGGCCTCGCCCCTGCGCATCGCCATCACCACGGGCACCGACGCGGCGCGCTACGACAGCTGCCTGCGGCGCGAAGGATTTCCGCCGCGGCGCCGCATGCTGGCGACATTCGAGCGCGCCGACGCGTGTCGTAACGAGGCGCGGCGACCCGCCCGCGTGCGCCTGGTCGACGGCGTCGAATCTCTCGCGCAGCCGTTCGACGAGACACGCTATCGCGCTTGCCTAGACGGCGGCATCGACGTCGAGGTCATCTCGGCGATGCCCTGAGACCCCAGACTGCATCGCCGACGTCGAAGTGGCGGTTACGGGGAGGCGGGCGCCTCCTCCGATATCTCCCTGTCCGCCTCGTACATCGCGGCAACCGATTCGTCGGTCAGCTCGTCGAACAAGCGCGTCTCGATTTCCTGCAGCCGGTTCTGCAGCTCGACTTTCTTCAGGCCGCTGGCGCGCTCACCCTGGAGCAGGCTGTCCCAGGCCGATTTGCCTTCGTAGAGCGCGAGCAGCTCCTGGCCAATGTCGTACAGCGCCCGGTTGCGTACCTGCGCATCGGCCAGCTCGCGCCGTGTCGTGGTCAACGTCTCGCCGAGCTGGTCGCGCGTATCGACGGTCTCGCGGTGCAGCGCGGCGAGTTCCTTGTACTTGGCAACTGTCTCCTCGAGCTGCTCGCGAATGCGCTCGAGGCTGCCGCGCGTGCGCTCGAGTTGGGCATCGGTGCGCTGGACGCGGGTCTCGCTCGCAGCCAGTTCGCTCGCGCGTTCCTCGATCTGCGCCTCGGCACGTTTCAGGCGCTTGGCGAGCCCGGCATTCTCGACGCGCAGCTGCGCGAGTTCGGCCTCCAACGTCGCTTTCTGTTGCGCGACCTGGCGCAAGAGGCCTTGTGCGCGAGCCAGCGCCTGTTGCATCTGCTCGGCACTCATCGCCGCCTGTTGCGCAGACACCTGTCCAACCGGACTCAGCAGCAGCGTACACAGGAGCCATGCGAGCGTCGCGTGGCGGATCGGCACGGAACGATCAGAACAGCGCATTGAGATCAAGCTGCACGCGATCGATACCGAGGTGGGTATCGTCGCGGCCGGGCACGAGGTTGTCGTTCCAGCCATCGATGGTGTCGGCAGAGAAGTAGCGCGCACGCAGGAACGTGCGTGGCGAGAGGCCGAGATGGCCAACGATGATGAAGCCCTCCGAGTTGGTGCCCCCGAGCATGAAGTTGGAATTGGTGAATGCATCGATCACGGCATCGCGTTGCAGGTGCTCGTAGCCGAACGACACGCGCCAGTCGCCGAACTTCTGGAGATCCTCGTGCCCGACCTGGACGTGCGCATAGTAGCCGAGCGTACGCTCGTCGACCTCGAAGCCGGTGCGCTTCGCGATATCGGACGAATCGAAGCCAACGTTCTTGACCACGTCCGCCATGAGCTGCACCTGGATCGGATCGAGGAAGCTCAGGTTGACCTCGCCGGTCAGGTTCATGAGCGTAAAGTCCGAGGCGAGACCGAACAGGATTGGCGGCGGGAACGGGTTGGTGCTGTCGAACTTGATCGGGAACAGCGTGTTGCCGGTACCGAGATAGGCCGGCGCGGTCCAGTCGAGTCGGTTGTCCGGCGTCACGCCCGGATTGAACACCAGGGTGTCGCGGTTGAGCTGCCCCGTGACGTTGACGAAGTCATAAATCGAATAGGCCAGACGAACGTCGAACTCGCGGTGCAGGTGGTAGTCGAGGCCAAGTTGCCCGCCAAGCATCCATTTGTCGTTCGAGGAACCATCGTTCTCGAGCGTCTCGTCGAGATCGATCGGGTTCACGGAGAGCGTCAGGAAGAGGCCGTCGTCGTGCTCGCTCGGCGGCGTCCCGAAGGGCGTCGCTCCGTGTCGCAGGCTTGACGCGCCGAAGGGCGCTTCTCGCAGGCGCAGGCGTCCGGTGGCCGAGAATCCGTCGAACGCAAGGTCGTTGTCCCACACCATTTCGGTCGAGTAGAACGGCCGCTCGAAACGTCCGCCAATGAGGCTCAGCCGCGCCCGCTCGTGCTCGCTCGCGAGGTCCCATCGCATGAACATCCGATCGACGCCGAACTGGTAACGTCCGAAACCACTGCCCAGGGTCTCGTTGAGACTGGTCGGCTCGTTCAGGTTGCCCGTGCTGAAGCGCATCCCGACCTTGAGCGATTCGAGCACTTCCGCCTCCAGCCCGAGGCGCAGGCGCGCGCGCACGCGCTGATAGTTCTCGGAATAGTTCAAGAACGCGTTGGGATTGTTGAGCAGCTGCTGATCGTCGTTGATCGCTTCGAAGTTCAGCGGCGCGTTGGGATCGCCGGGCCGGGGATTGTCGTCGTCGAACATCGTCGATTCGAGGCGCAGGCGGAAGTCTCCGGACCAGGTCAGGCGGTTGACCCAGTCGGGCAAGGCTTCTGGCGTGCCCCAACGCTCTTTCTTGGCCTTCACGGCAACGTCCTGCATGACCTCGGCGCGCAATTCCTTGCGTACGTCGGCCCGAATTTCGTCCTTGACGAACTCCGGCACGTAAGGGACGCGCACGACTTTCGACGGCGCATCGACCGCAGCCGGCGACGCGACGGCGTCCTTCTCGATGGCGCCTTCGCTGGCTGCCTGGGCTGCGGCCTTGGCGCGGGCCTCACGCTTGAGGGCTTCGGCCTTGTCGGCCGGCAACACGCCTTGTTCGACGAGCGCGTCGACCAGGTTGACGATCGTGTTCTTGAGCTCGAGCAGCTCGGCACGTTCGCTGCCGGCCGCGGTGACGGTCGTCGACACCACCAGCATCAGCACACCGATCATGCTCGCCATGCGCATCGTGTTTCGATCCTCTGAGAAACTTGGTGTGTACGGGTCGCGTCAGGTACGCGACATGATTCGCAGCGTGATCGGCTGCATGTCATCGGGCGGCACCTCGCGGATGCGCGCCTGCTGGCGCAGGGCGTTCTCGATGGCGGTGTCGAGATCGACATTGCCGGTACCACGCACGAGTTCGCTCTCGCTGATCGAGCCGCTGGCCGCGATCCACAGGCGCACGGTGACGGAGAAGTCCCGCTTGCGCAGCAGGCCGTCGCGCGCCAGTGCGGCCTCGATGTCCTTCTCGAGGCGCTGCGCGTACCACGCCTCGCGATCGCCGCCGCCACCGATCAGGCCGCGGCCACCCTTTTTCGCCTTGAGGCCAAACCCGTCGCTGCCGGCGACGCCCTTGGCATCGAGCCCGAGGTCGTCGCTGGGCGGCGGCTCGTCGTTCTCGGCGACGTCTTCCATCGGTTCGGGCTCCGGCTCGGGCACGTCGACCTCTTCGATCTCGGGTTCGGGCGGCGGCTCCATTTCCGGCGGCGGAGGCGGTGGTGGCGGCGGAACGACGACGGAGATCTCCTGGATCTCAGGCTGCCTGGGAGCCTCGCCGCCGCCCAGGCTCTTACCGAACAGGTATACGCCGCCGATGAGGACGGCGACGAGTGCGAGCCCGCCGGCATAAGGCAGGTAGCGCTGCATTTTCGTGTTCCGCGCCATCGCTGCAGCTACTTGACCAGCTTCTGGGTCACGAGCCCGATGTGCGTAATGCCGATACGGCCGCACATATCGAGCACCTCGACGACGAGCTGGTACTGCACGGTGGCATCGCCCTTGATCACGATAGGCAACGCGGGATCCGCTGCGTACAGACTTGCCAACCGCGATTCCAACTCCTGCATCGTCACCGGGTAGGTGTCGAGGAAGATGGTGCCGTCGGCGGTGATCGTGACCGCCTTGGTTTTCGGTTCTTCCAGCGCCGGCGCATTGCTCGCCTGCGGCAGGTTGACCTGGATGCCCTGCACGGCCGCCGTGGTCATGATGATGAAGATAATCAACAGCACGAAAGTCAGATCGACCATCGGCGTGATGTTGATATCGTCGTAAGGCTCGTTGTCGCCTTTTACGTCACCAGCCATGAACGTCGCTGCCTGGGATACGAAGCGCGGCTCAGAGGCCGTACTGCTCGTTGATGCGGGCCAGCAGCTCGTCACCGAAGACGTGCATGTCGGCACTGATTTCCTTGGCCATGGCGCTGAGGTAGTTGTAGCCGAACAGCGCGGGGATGGCGACGCCGAGACCAGCCACGGTGGCGAGCAACGCGGCGGCCATACCCGGCGCGATGGCGGCGATATTGACGTCGCCTGTGGCGGCGATCGCGGCGAATGTCACCATCACGCCGACGACCGTACCGAGCAGGCCGATGAAAGGTCCGCCCGAGATGGCGATAGTCAGCAGGACCAAGAGGCCGTTCAGCTTCTGCCCCTGACGCACCATCACCGCGTCCAGCGAGGCACGTACGCTGTCCAGAGCCTTGGCGTCGAGCCCGGCGGCACTGGCGCCGGCGGACGGCGAGAGGCGGTTGCGCACCTGGTCGATGCCGGCACGGTAGACCGCGAACAGCGGCGAGTCGCCGTATTCGTCATCCGCCTCGTAGAACGCCTGCAGACCGCCGCTCTGCCCGGCCGCGTCCGGGCTCTCGAAAGCGGCGAGGAAACGCCGCGAAGCGCGTCGGCAACGACCGAGATACAGCGCCTTGAGAAACATCACCATGATGGCGATCGCCGCCATCACGCCGCACAGGCCGATGACGAGCTGCTCGACGATGGCCTCCTCGCGACCGAAGACGTTCTGGATGATGATGCTGAAGTGACCGGCGTGGCCGCCGCCCTCCCCCGCCGGCTCACCCTCGTTGCCGACAGCCTCGTCCTCCAGGTAGGCCACTACCGCGTCGTTGCGCTCGCCCTGCGTGGCAGCCTCGAAAGCGATGAAGTCTGCGCTGCGCGCGACGCTCGCGATGCGCACCTCGTCGAGCGTGCGGAACTGCTCTACCGCGGCGAGCGCGGGGTCGCGTGTGATTTCGCCCGCGGCCACGAGCGCATCGAGCCAGGCGTCGAGATCGGCCGCGATCGCGGCGCGCGTGCGCGCATCGATGGCAAGGTCCTCGGCTTCGACATCGACGTCGCCGTAGGTCTCGCGGATGCGCGCGAGCGTCGCCTCGCCGATCGCCGTGGCGTCCGGCATGCCGGGCGGAACGTGGGCGGAATCAGGATCGAGGAAACGACTTACGAACGCATCGAGTGCGGGCCGTCCGCCGGTGCCGGCGAGGATCAGCAGATCGGCGCCGCGGTCCGGCAACACCGCATTCTCTTCGTCACCAAAGCTGCGTATACCGCTGCGCACGCCGAGGTCTATGTTGCGGCCAGCGAGCACCTGCAACATACCGGGGCCACCCACCGCTATCTTCGCGCCGTCAGTCGCCACGGAGGTGTCCTGGTCCAGGAAGATGACACCCGTCGTGAGGCGACGCTCCACCGCGAAGCGAATATCGCGCCCGGCCTCGACCCGCGACAGGTCTCCGTTATTGGGGTGCTGGATGACCAGATCGACGCTGTCGATGTCGCGGCCGGCACCCACGATGCTTCGCTTGGCGAGGCGGAACGAGAGGTCCACGAGGTCGCCACCGCGGGCGACAACGACATTGGGCACGCGGTCGTCCGTGTGCACGGGCGTGCGCGCGTGGCCGGGTTCACCGAACGTGCCGTCGGCATCGTTATCGAACGCGGTGAGGAAGAACAGGTTGGCCGTTCCTACCGGCGCCACAAGCGAGGGGAGCAACCCGGCGTCGAAATCCGATTGTAGGAAGCGTGGATTCTGGTCGGGATCGGACGACAAGATGTCATCGGCAGCCAGCAGGCGCAGTGTGCCGCTGCCGCTGGGGAAGGTCACGGCGAGGCGCTCGGCGGTGATTGACCCTGCAGTCGCGGCAAGACGCACATCGCCCGGTAGCACGTTGCCAGTCAGCGCGGTGGTGACGTTGGCGAGCGCGTTGCTCTCGTTGGCCGGGGTGGTCTTCGGCACGGTGGTAGTGAGGTTCCGCAGCGCCAGCGAACCGGCCGCGGTCGACAGGTCGAGCGCGGCGTCGGGCCCGTAGCTGAAGAAGGTCGTCTGCAGGTTCTCGGTCGTGGTGCCGGTAACGAGCGCAGGCGAATTCTGCGCAACGCCGCGGCTGTCGCGACGCATCAGCATCGGGTCGATATACTCACCAAGAGAGAGGCCACTGGCGGCGGTCGCTCGCACGCGGGCGTTGCCGGCAGCGACACGGTTGAGTTCGATGGTGTCGTGTCCGAGCAGGGAAGCCTCGCCGCGGAACAGCACCACGTCTACGCCGGTCATCGCGCCACCGGCGCGCACGCGCAACTGGCCACCACCGATCTCGTCGACGACGTCGGTGAAGTCGTCGGGATCGGCGGCAAAGTCGAGAAAACGGTTGCGCCGTACGTTGCCCGGCAGCACCTGTTGCGAGAAGTCATTATTGCCGACCTGGCGCCCGCTGGTCGGCAGGCTGAAAGACACGTCGGCGAGTTGCTCGCCGACATCGACGAAGATGCTGCCACCACCGAACGCACCGACACCCTGGTTGAAACCACGGTCGTCGCCGTCGTTCACCGCCGCGCCGCTGGTGCTGCGCGTGCGGTCGACGAAAACGCCCCAACTACTGGGCATGACCTCGAGCGCGTCGACATCGCTGGCTGGGCGACCATCAGGGAAACCGGTGCGCGTCATCCACTGCGCCACGAACTGCGCGGTAGGCTGCGCACTGAGGTTACCGCCGGCGCGCAGGTGTACGTCACCGCCGCGATCGGGGAGCGATACGCCGGGCAGGACGAGTTCGGCGGCAGTAATCGACCCCTGGAAGACGAACTCCTGGAAGGGCACGCTGTCGGTGGCGGAGATGGTGCCGGTGTAGTCGGCGAGGCTGTCGTGCCGCCCGGCGACCAGCACATTGGCGTTGTCGCCGAGCGTGATGTCGCCACTGGCGACGAGCTTGAGATCGCCTGAGCCGGTGATGACGTCGACACCGTCTGCGAGCATCAGATGCGACGGCGCAGCGGCGGTCGCGAGCCGATCGGCACTGGTCGCGTCCGCACCCGCGACGAGCTGGATCGTCCACGATGCCACGTCATCGGCCACGAGGTAGCCGGTCCGCGGGGCAGGGCTGAAATTGCAGAAGAACGGGCTGCCGGTGCAAGTGAGATCGGCCGGCGTGAAAACCTCGACGAGCCCGTCGCGAATATCCAGGTCGACGGTCAGATCGCCAGCGCTGCGCACGGTGAAGACGCCGGCATTGATTGTGCCTGCGTCGAACAGGTTGCCGAGCAGGGTCGCATTGATGCCATTGGCGCCGAGTGTCGCCGCGCCCGTGTCGAGCGTGACCCCGGGTGCGACGCGGAAGCGCGCATCGCCGGCCACGCCGAGACGCGCCGCTACGGTGTCCGCGGCGGCGGTCAGCGCCGCACCGTCGCCTACCGCGGTGGCAACCGTACCCGGCGTGTAGGTTCGCTCGGCGACCAGCTCGATGCTATCGGCGCCTGCACCGATGATGGTGGTCGCTAGCGGCGCGGTGATGGCGAGGTCGTTTCCATCTCGGGCAGCGATCAGGCGCACGCGGCCGTTATCGGCGCCGCGTACGGCATCGAAGCTGGCATTGGGCCGGGTCCCCGTGACGTCGATGCGCGAACCGGCAGCGAGACTCAGAGCCGCCTCGGGCGCAGCGAGCGTGACGATGCCGCCGGGCAGGCCGTCTTCGACGGACTGCGTACGTCCGCTGAACCAGCCGTTGGCCGAGGCGTCGAGCCGCGCACCTTCGGCAAGCGACACGCCGGTGCCACCGTTCAGCACGACCTCGCCGCCCCACCAGCCGCTGGCGTCGAGCAAGGCGTCACCGACCCGCACGACACCGTTATCGGCGGTAAAGAGCAGGCGGCCGGCACGCACGACTTGTCCGCCTGCAAACGCAATGTCGCCGCTGCGGACACGCACGACACGCGCGCCGCTGAAGCCGCTCGATGCCGCCGCGGTGGCAGCCATCAGTGCAGCCGCGCCACCGACCACTTCGCCGGCGTCCACATGCAGCTCGGCACCGGGTGCGCGGCCCTGGCTGAGGCCGCGCAGCGCAGCGCCGGGGTCGACGCTCAACGCGCCGGAAATCGCGCCGAACTCGAGCCGACCGCCTGCCTGCGGGTCGCGCCCGCCACCACCGGGGACGTCGATGATCGCGCCATCGAGCAGCGCGAGCGCGGCGCCTGTGGCGCCTGTCCCACT
This sequence comes from Pseudomonadota bacterium, assembly GCA_029977665.1. GTDB lineage: Bacteria > Pseudomonadota > Gammaproteobacteria > JACKNG01. The sequence continues at coordinate 11,374 of JAPOKK010000034.1, forward strand.
CCCGGCCGCCGTCAACGTCACGCGGCCACCGGCGGATGAGGCTTCGGTGGCGCCGAACGGCACGCGGTCGAGACCGCTCGCATCGAGCAATCCGCGCACCAGCAGTCGATCCGACGGGCCGGTACCGCTGCTCTCCAGGGTGATCGTGCCGCTGCGGGCAATGATGTCGGCCGCGCTGTCAATGCGCGTTGCCGCGAGGCTGACGCGCCCACCGAGGGTGGAAAAGGCGTCGGGAGCTGCAACGCCAGGGCGCGCACGGGTGCGCAGGGTGCCGTCCCGCACGGCGATATCGAGCAGGCCGCCGGCGTCCGGAGCAAGGTAGCCGCTCTCGAGCAAGAGGTTGCCACGGACCTCCAGCGAGCCGCGCCCGATACTGCGCACCGCTTCGACCGCGACATCGACCGCACCGAAGCCGAACAGGTCGAAATCGCCGTCGTCCGCGCCACCGCCGCCGACGCCGACGGTATCAGCCAGCAGCAGCCGTGACGGCGTGCCGTCGGCGCCGCGCAGGCTGAGCCGCCCGGCGCCGGCGCCGCTGAAATCGGCCACCGTCGAGCCCGTGCCGTTAGCCAGTTCGATCGTGCTCGCGGAGAAGGTGACGCGATCCCCCGCCCCACCCATGCCACGCAGGCCGGCAGCATCGAGACGCAGCCGCTCAGCGCTCAAGGTGAGCGGGCCGAACACGCTGATGAGGCCGCTGCTGGCGAGTTCGAGCGTGCCGAGTGCCGTGACGCCACTCAGCCCGGGGACGGCCCCGCCAAAGCCGCCCGGTACGCTGCCGAGCCCGATGGCCGGCGCGCCGAGACGCAGATCAGCGCCGGCGGCGGGCGCGAGACTGCCATCGAGCACGACCGCGGCAGAGGCATCGACTAGGACGCTGCCACTGCCGACAAGGCGCGCGCCTGGCCCGAGTTCGATGCGCGAGTTGCCCACGGGCGAGCCGTCGCGAAGGAATGCGGGCAACGACTGGTCGGAAACGCGCACGACCGCGGCGTCGACGGTTGCCGCATCGCCGGACAGGACCAGCGTATCTACCGCGGCGGCGCCATCGCCGGCGGCACGTGCGCCAAGACGGCTGCCGGCGGCGAAATCGATGCGTTCTTGCGCGGCCAGCGTGAGGCCACCCGGTAGCGTGAGGTCGACAGCGCCGTCGACGCTTACTCGCGTAGCACTGACATCGTCGATGACGACACGCGAACCCTCTGCGCGGCGCGTGCCACCGATCAACAGGGAACCAGCTCCGAGCCCGCGCAGGCCATCGGCGAGCAACACCACCGCGCCATCCGGGTTAGCGACACGCGACGATGCGGCAAGGAGAACCTGCTCGGCTGAGATGTCTACGCGGCTGCCGACGCCGCCGGCCTCGCCGCCCTGGGCAATCTCGGCACCCAGGTTGAGGCGGAAGTTTGGCAGGATCTGCACGGCGCCGGCATCACGCGGGAGCAGAGGCGCCACGCGATCGGCATCGACCGCCTGGCGGGGGAAGAACTCGTTCGCGGTTGTCACGCGGTACTCGGCACGCCGCTGGATGTCGGCGGCAGTCTCCACGCGATATTGCCGCGCGTCGAGCGCCGCTACCGCGTCCTGTCCGAAACGCGTCAACGCCGCGGTCACGAGTGGTATGCCGTCGCTGCTCGTGGCACTGGTGGCGGCGCCGAGGATACTGCCGCTGTCGGCGCTTTCCGGGGTCAGCAGGAAGGCGCCCGGCAACAACGCGTAGCGCCGGGGCAGTACGGCATAACGGCCCGCCTCGATGCCGCTTACGGCGCCATCGAGTACGGCAACCTGGGTGGTAGCATCGAAACCGAAGGCACGGGTCTCGAGCGGGTCGAACAGCGCGACAGTGTCGCCGAGCATCGGCATGAGGGCGAACGATCCGTCTTCGAGTCCGGCCTGCAGCAGGTCGACCTTGCCGGTCGGACCGATCACGAACTCGCTGGCCACGAGTTCGCCGCCGCCGCGCACGTCGAGCACGGCGCCGCGGCGCAGGTCGACAAAGCCCGACGCGTTGCCACCGTCGGTACCATCGGCGATGAGACGAATCGACTTGGCGGCCAGGTCGATCGCGAACGGATCGTCGGCGCCCGGTTCGACCACCAGCGTGAAGTCCTGAAAGCCATCGCCCGAGAACGAGAAGATCCACTCGCCGAGCGAGGTCTCGCCGAACAGCGTGCTGGTGTCGAACCCGCTCACCGAGGTAAGGCTGCCGGTGTCCAGAAGAAGGTGGCTCGCGGCATCGAGGGTTAGAGCGCCAAACGGCGCATAGAGGCGGCCAGACTGGTTGATGACATCGCTGCTTACGATGAGGCTGCCACCGCCGGCGTTCGGGATCGCCGCGTCGCTGGCAGGGGCAGCAAGGCGCGGTGCCAGCAGCGCATCGACTGCCGCCGGTAGCGGCGCGTGCCGATTGCGCAGGAAAGCGGCGCCACGACTGCCATCGACGAAGCTCGTGATGGCACCGGTGCCGCTGTTGTCGATGGTGAAATCAGTCAGCGTCGACACGTAGAGGCGCTCGGCGCGGAACAGGAGGTCGCCGCGCGCGGCGATGCGTCCGCCGACGCTACGCAGCGCGGTGCCGCTATGCGGCAGCAACGCGCCGTTGAAGCGGATGTCGCTGTCACTCAGGAACGCGACGATGCCGCTCGCCGAGCTGCCGTCCGCGTTGCTGCCACCGAATCCGCGCAGGCCAAGGACACCGGTGAAGTCGATGTAGCCGGCATCGATGACCAGGGAACCACTGCCGCCAGCGGCGCTGAACCCGGTACCGCTGGCGACGTCGCTCGGTCGCAGGGTATTGGACTCGTCGGCATGACCGAGACGAACGTAATCCGCCGTCAACAACGCGCGGCCGCCATCGGACTGCAACACAGGACTATCGAGCACGAGCCGGTCACCGGCATCGAACGTGACGGTGCCGAGCAGGTCGATTCGTGGCACGAGCACGCCGAGTGGTGCCGCGGTGGCGGGCTCAATGCGTTCGATATCGGGTTGCGCGCGCAGTTCGAGCGCATCGAAGCCGGCGGCGCGATAGGCGGCGAGGTCGAAGCGGGCGACACCGAAGCGTGCCGTATCGAGCGCGTCCAGCGCCGCGCCCGCGGCAATCTGCGCGTCGGCGGCGATCTCGATTCGCGCGGCATCGAGCACGGGGAACGGGGCCAGGCCGGCATCGAGCAGTTCGTTCTCCTGGTAACGATCCGCATCAAGAGTGAGCGCCAGCGTGCCGCCGACCGCGCCGAGATCGCGGCGCGCGCCTGCGTCGACACGGGCGAAGAACTCGATGCCGTGCGAAGCCTCGAGCGTGACGCTGCCGGCGTCGCTAGCGATCGGTTCGGGGGCGCGACCGGGAACCGCGCCACCGCTCGCGCGCAGGACGTCGGTCACGCCGTCGGCGCCGGCGATGTCGAGCATGGCGCGCGGATAGGCGACGATGAAGCCGCCACCGGTCTTGGCGGCGGCACCGCTCGCGGCGACGCCGGTGCGGAGCACGATGTCACCACCGTCCAGTGCCTGGCGCGTGACCTGCCCGGTCAGCGGGTCGCGCGCGGCGTCGAGCACAATGCCGGAGACGTCGATGAGCGAGTTGTCGAGTAGCCAGATGGCGCGCGCGGTCGAAGCCCGGCGAGTCACCGAACGCGTCGGCGAGCATCTCAACGCGTACCTCGCCACCGCGAGCACTGAGTGTACCGGCGTGGGAAATGGCGCCCGAGGCGGCAAAACGCAGGCTGCCGCCGACGTCAACCGCGATGCGGGCGCCAGCCTCGATGCGCAGACTCGGCGCAATCGGCGTGGCGTCGCCGATGCGGCTGCTGATCTGCGCTACCGGACGCACGGACTCGAGACTCAGCGATGACGGCACGCGCAGCAGCGGGTCATCGACCGTCGTAACGATGCTGATGTCGTCGAGCGAGGCGCCGCTCGGCGCGGCGGCGCCGCTCGCCGCCGCGGCGAGATTGGCACGGGCGATGTCAGAGGTCAGCACACGGTAGAGCGGTACCAGATCGAGGTCGAAACCGGCAGCAACCGCGGTACCGGTCTGGGTACTGCGCACGCTGAAATCGGTGAAACCGCCGCTGGTGAAGAAGCCGGGCCCAAGGACGAGGCCTGCCGCGTTACTGCGAATCTCGGCACCGGGCGCGAGCATCGCGCTGCGTACCGAAAGGTCGTAACGGGCACCATCAGCGGCACCGGCGAACACGTAGCCCGTGACGGTACCGTCGAGCACAATGTCGGCGTCGGTGGCGAGAGCGCTGATACCGTCGGCGAGTGCGAAGCGGCCACCGCTGCCGGGAACGAGTTCGCCGCCCTCGCCCAGCCGGGCGCCGCCGCCGACGTCGACGCGGCTGCCGGCAGTGATGCGCAGCGCGCCACCGTCGACGCCGCGCAGCGCGACCGTGCCGCCATCGACGAAAGCGGGAGTCGGCCTGCTGTCGTCGTCGCCGCCGACTGCGGCATCGTTGACCCAGACGCCAGCGACATCGAGCGTGGCGCCCGGCAACAGCTCGAGATCGGCCTGCGGAGCCGCGACTTCGATCGATACGGCCCCGCCAGGAGCACTGATGGCACCGGCGATGGCAGCGCCACCAGTATATGTAGTGACGGCGAGCGCGCCGCCGCCACCGAGCATGACGGCGTCATCGGCAACCATGCCGAAGCTGCCGACGTCCAGCGTCAGGCTGCGCAGCCCGTCAAGCGCGAGACGCCGTCCGGCGCCATCGATCAACGTCCCCTGACCGAGACGGTAATCGCCGCCGCGCAGTGCCAGTGACAGTTCGCCGCCGAGGGGAACCTCGTCAAAGTCACGCGCGAAACCGCGTGCGCCCGGCGACGGTGTCTCGACCTGGTAACGGCCGCGCCGCGCGGTCGCCACCACGCGTCCGTCGAGCTCGGCATCCGGCTGCAGCTGAGCAAGGCTCGCCTCCGTCGCGCGACGCACGGCGTTCAGCGCCGCGATCTCGATAGAGCCGGCATCCTTGCCTTCGAAGTAAGCCGGCAGGTCGACCGTGCCGAGCAGCGCCGACGACGCCAGCACGCTGGTATACCCCCAACGCGGATGCACTGCCTCGCGCGTGCCGAGCACAGCGTCGATTCGCGTATTGGCGCCGACCTCCCCGAGGTCGAGGATGCGATTGCCAACCAGCACGCGCGTGATCGCGGCTGACGAAGCAGTGTAGTCAATACCGCCGCCCGACGCGTCCAGCAGTGCCCCGGGAGCCAGGCGCAGGGCGTCGGCGCTGTAGAGCCTGATGTTACCGCCCGGTGTGCTGCGCTCGAGAATGCCGCGGCCGATGGCGTCGACCGCGCCGGAAACGTCGACGAAAGCAGGCGGATCGCGCAGGTCGAAGGACAGCGTCTGCCCCAGCAACGGGCCGTCGCGATTGATGGGCGAGGCGGCGAGTTCGCCGCGGCGGAGCTGCAGCTGCAACACGTTCCGGCTGGCCGGAATCTCGACACCGTCGACACCGGAAACATCGATGGTGGCGCCGCGCTCGAGCACGATCGAGCCCGTTTCCACTGGATCGACACCAATGGGTGTGGCGTTGCCCAGTTCGGGACGCTCGGAGGCGACGAACTCGACGTCGCCGGCGGGCACGGTGATGCGTGCGTTGCGTTCCATCACGATGTCCTGGCCGCGCACCTCGACGCGACCGGGCAGGAACGCCTGCTCATCGACGACGACATCGGCGGATTCCGCATCCGGCAGGATCTCGGTCACGCTGCCAGCGCCGAACCGGACCGTGCCCGAGCGCGTCGCGATCTGTTCGTTCTCGATGCGCAGCGCGAGGATGCCGACGTCGTCCGGGCGCAGGGTCGGATCAGCGAACGCTCGATCGCGTGCCTGCAGCCTGATGGTGCTATTGGCGCTGACCGCGTTGGTCGCGCGCACCACGCCCTGCTGGTTGACCGTGAGTCCGGCCAGGGTGACGTTGCCGTTGCCGGCAATGATCTGGCCGAGGTTAGCGACCGTGCCGCCGTCGCCACCGATCTCGACACCCAGCCCGCGAGCGCCGCTGTCGTCAAAGAAGTATACGCGGTCGGAACCAGCTACCAGCAGCGCCTGGCCACCGGGGCCGGACAGGCGGAGCACGCCACGGTTCTCGACGTTGGCACCGACCAGCACGATGCGGCCGTTGCGCCCCGCCTCGATCACGGCGCCCTGCTCGACCACCACGTTGCCGGGCAGTCCGGCGGCCTCGTCGACGAGCGCGGCGAATTGCCCCTGCGTGATACGCTCGCTGAGCACGTTGCCGATGCCGACTTCCTCGAACAGGTTCTCGACGTCCTGGTTGAGGTCGAGCGTCGAAGCGAGAAGCGTGTTGACGTCGACGGTCGCGCCGCGCTTGAACAGCACGCCGTTGCGGTTGATCAGGTAAACCTGGCCGTTCGCGCGCAGCGTGCCCTCGATGACCGAAGCAAGCCCACTCCCCTGCGTATCGAGCACGCGGTTGAGCGCCGCCGAGCGGCTGTTGGGCTGGCGGAACTCGACACTGCGCCCGGCGCCGATGTCGAAGCTCTCCCAGGAGTAGACCTGGCGCTCGCGACCTTGGTGAATGACCATGTCGCGCCCACCGTTGCCGATCTGCGGCGTGCGCTGGCGCGCGCTGAGTCCGGCGGGATTGGTCCACGGGATGTTGGCGCCACCGAGGTTGCACGGGCTGCACGGGACCGGCATACCGGTCGGCCCGGCCGGGCCGGCGGGCAGCGCCGTCAGCGCAGCGAGCAGCGCGACGAGGTGACACCGGCCGACTCCGATGATGCGGGACGGCGTAGCCATCAGAAGTCGTAACTCATCTGCCAGTGGAAGCGCGGGTCATAGGCATCGACGCCCTGCGCGTCGATCAGCGGCCACGCCCAGATCAGCTCCGAGCCGAAGCCGTGCCCCCCCGTCTGCATGCCGAAACCCAGGCTCGCGAGACCCCACCCGGCGTCGCTGCCGGGCAGCGGGTCGATCAGCTCCGCACGTGCGCCCTCGGAGAAGGCGAAAAGGCGCACGTCCTGGAACAGGTCTCCGGGAAGGTGCTGGTGCAGCGAAGGCGAGGTCCACTTGACCGAGATCACCGCGGCATTGTCAGCGAGCGTCTGCGATTCGAAGTAGCCGTGCACGGTGTCGACGCCACCGACCGATAGCTGTTCGTTGCTGATCAACGCGACCGAGGCGAGCTGGCCGAGGAACCCAAAACGCAGTGCGCTCTCCCAGGGCATCGCGTGGGTGAGGCTGAGCTCGCTGCGCAGGTAGACGAAATTGGAACGGGCAAAGGCGCGCTTGTTGGAGAACTCGGAGACCTCGATCCCGCTGATCTCGACGCGATCGCTGTTGCCCAGCCCGCGCGTGCTGAAGTGCAGATCGACGTTGTAGCGCAGATCGAGACGATCGAAGGCGCGCATGCCGCCCCAGCCGGCTACGAACTTGTAGTAGCTGACCGGGTTGAAGATGCTCTCGCTGCTACCGGCGACGGAAATCTCGTCGTCGAAGTCCTTGTAATCGAAACCGAAGGTGAGATTGCTAATCAGCCCGCTCAGTGCCGGTAACGGACGGATTGCGCGCGCGCCGACGACAAAGCCGCGGCCAAGCACGCCGATACCGCCCGCAGCGTCACCGCTGAAGGCGGTGACGTCGCTGTCCGACTTGACCCCGTATGCGGCGAGCAGCCAATCGCTGTCCTCGGGCCGCGTGAGGTAGGTGCCGGAGAACACCCGAACCTCGTTCGGATCCTCGGGCGTGAGCTGGAAGGAGAAGCCGATGCTGTGTTCGCGCTGCCACAGGTTCTCGTAGCGGAGGTCTCCGGAGAGCCGCGTTTCGGTCGTGTCGCGAACGTACTGGTTGGTAAACTCGAGCCCACCATGCAGCGGGAAGCGGTCCTCGACTTCGAGGTCGACATCGACCATGCCGACACTGCGCGCCGGGCGCAGCACCGGGGTCACGCGCCGGTTGGCACTTGCCGCGTTGAGCGCGGTGAGCTGTTCCTGCATGCTCGGCAGGTGCGGCGCCGCGCCGGGCGCGAGCGCCGGGACCTTGGCCTTGATGCGGTCGAGATCGAAGTAGCGCGAGCCGGTTACGCGGAGGCGCTCGACAGTACCCTCGGTGACGTCGAGCACGACGAGCCCCTCGGCGACGTCCTGCTCGGGAATGTTGACGAAAATGGTCGCGCCGTAGCCAGCGTCCTTGTAGACCGTCTCGACAGCGAGCGCGGCGGCTTCGACGTCTTCAATGGTGCGATCGGGGCCGAGATGCGCATACACGGCCTTCTCAATGGCGCGCACCTCGACCAGCGTGACACCGGTTACGCGGTACTCCCAGATGTCGAAACGCAGCGCGTCCGCGGTCGTCGCGTCGTCTTCGGCCCGGCCGTTGGCCGTCTCGGTGGGGGCGGCAGGCGCAGTCGCAACGTTGCCGCAGGCCGCCAGGACGACGGTCACGAGGAGTCGGCGGAGCAGGCAGGAGAGTGAAAGTGGCATGCGGATGATCGGGAAACGCTTTGAAGCGGCTCCGGCGGACGTAGCTTCGCATGGCCACGACCGGGATTCAGATAAACCGCGGGCCGGCCCCCCCATGCGAGAGGCCGACCCGTGGTGTGGCGGTCACATCACCGGCGGGTGATGCGGCCGAATCGCCTGTACTTACTCGGAGTCTTCCTCGTCAGCACGTGCGGTCACGGTACCACCGACCGAGCGCAGCACCGGGCCGAAGCACATGTCCTGACGACCCGTGTCCGGATTGGTGTGGGTCAGTGCGGTGAGCGGCGGGTCACCCGCAACCGGGTCGGGATTGAACGGGAAGCCCGGTAGCGTATCCACGCCGGCGATATTGGTGCCGGCGAAGCCGCCCACGCCGAACGGGTGCTGCAGGCCCGCGTTCAGGTCGACCAGGTTGGCGGGATCGCTGATTTCGGCGACGACGCGCTCAAACATCAGGTCCACCGACGGGAAGAAGCCGACCGGGTTGAAGTAATCGCTCGCGGCGCGGCGGTTCATCGTGGTCGGACCGAAGATCCAGTAGTCACCCTCGACGAAGTTCTTGAGGTCCGGCGACTGGCCGTCGATCTTCAGGAAGCGGAACGCCTCCTCGAGGTCGGGATTCTTTTCAGTCGACTGGTAGCCGACGCCCCACGCTTTGACCCCCAGGCCCTGCTCGTTGGTGCGCTTGGTCTCGAGGTCGTCAAGACACTCACCCATGTTCGAAGAACCCTGGTTGTCGAGCACGATACGCGGGAAGTCGAAACCGGCCTCGACCATCGCGCTACCACCCGAGCTGCAGTTGGTCGCGAGGATCTGCGAGGAGATCGTGGCGTGGGTGCCCGAGCCCTGCACGCGGCGGCACAGCACGAAGTTGTTGACGCCCGGGTCCGGCGCCCACGGCTTGCCGGCGGCGCTGGCGAAGAGGTTGCTCGAACCGACCTTGAACTCTTCCCAGGTCTTCATGTCACCGCGCAGTATAGAGCGCGCCTCGGCGAGGCTGACGGTCGGCATACAGGCGCGGGTATCACCCACGCGGTGCGGCTGGTCGGCGTAACCCTTGGAGTCGGGTGACTCCGGGATGTGCAGGCCGGTGACCGGGTCGAAGTTGACGGGTTGTGCGCCGTCGGTCGCGTAGGCTTGGTACTGGTCGCGGATGCCGTCACCCGCGATCGAGCCGAGCACCGAGCCGTCGTCGGTGCCGCCGAGGGCGGCATCGGGGTTGCACGCGCTGTTCGCCGGGAACTGCACCGCCTGCAGAGCTTGGTAGAGGCTGGTGGTCGCGACGAGCCCGAAGGTCAGCGCGGCGGTCGAGCGGCTGTCGATGGGCGCGCCTTCCGGGAAGGGTTCGCCGGCAATACCCAGCGGGCCCTTGAAGAGTTCGGGCTCGACGTCGGCAAGACCCCAGTCGGGGTTCAGGTTTTCCAGCACCTCGCTGCTGCCGCCAGAGCCGTCGCAGACCCAAGCGTCATAGCTGGTGCCCTTCGGCGTGGACTGCACCGGCACGGACGCCGCGACGCAGGTCGAGGACGGCGACAGCACTTCCACGGCAACCGGGACGACCAGCGAGGTCGCGCCCTGGGCCGAACCGCCGCTGTTCTTGCTGAACAGCACCGTGGTGCCGGCCGGCGCGAAGCTGGAATCGACCTCGCAAGCGACGTTGGTGTGGTCGGCGCCGCGGAAGACGTCGATGTCGGAGCCAGCCGCGCAGAGGTTGTCGACGATGGCATTGACCAGGCTGATTTCGGTAGCCGTGGCGCCACCGATGACGACCCGGGTGGTGGTGCCGCTCTGCGGCACGGCGTACGCGGCCTGGCTGCACAGGGCAGCGACCGCGAGGGAAATCGTAGTGCGTTTCGTGTTGATGACACTCTCGGAAAGTGGATGGTTCTCGGGTTCAGTGAAAGCCGGTCCCGCGGCGCCAGGCGCGCGCGCGGGACCGGGGTGCGCTCAGCCGCGGCGGCGGCGCAGGCCGGCCAGGCCGGCGATCGCGCTGCC
>JAPOKK010000236.1 GCA_029977665.1 Pseudomonadota bacterium
CGACGCTCTCGCCGGCCTACCTGCGCGACGTTCTGCGCCCGCACGCCGCCCGCGCCGCCAGCGCCGCGGGCCGCGACGCGGATACCCTCGCCTGGTGCGCCGTCGCCATCACCGCGGTCGATGACGACCGCGAGCGGGCGCGGCGCTGGGCGCGCGAAGCGCTGTGCCACCTGTACGCGCCGCTGCCGCACCCCTACTACGAGTACACCATGCGCGAGCAGGGCTTCGGCGCGGTCGCCGACGCCCTGCTCGAACTCGCGCCGAGAGGCGATCTCGAGGCCGCCTGCGCCGCGATTCCCGATGCCTGCGTGGACGCGTTGACCGTCGCCGGGACGCCCGCCGAATGCCGCGCGCGGCTCGCCGCGTACGAAGGCCTGCTGGACGACCTGCTGCTGCTCAATGCCTGCCCACCGCAGCCCGGCCGCGCCCTGGCCAGTTACAGCCGCCTGCTCACGCTGGCGCGCCGCGCCTGAGCTGCTCGCGCCGGCCGCGCCGCGGTGCTTGACGCCGCCGGCGCCGGCTGCGAACGTGATGCCCCATGCCGATTACCTTCAAGAGCAAGCATTCGCCGAACATCATCATGCTCGAAGCCGTCGCGCTCGAGCTGCTGCACATGATGGGGCACAGCGGCACGGTGCCGGGTTCGCTCGCGGCGGGCGACATCCCGGCCGCGCTGGCGCGCCTCGAACGCGCCGTCGAAGCGGCGCCGGCACGCCCGCTGGAAGCCGATCGCGAGGACCAGATCGCGGACCAGGCCGAGGACGAACGGCAGGCCGACGGCGTCAGCGCCGCGCACCGCGCGTTGCCGCTGATCGACATGCTGCGCGGCGCACAGGCGGCAGGCGACTACGTCATCTGGGACCGCTGAAGGCAGCGCCAGCGCGACGGCCGGTCTCAATCCGGCCGCGTGGCGGCAGGCTCGTCGGCGTCGCCACGCACCCAGCCGGTCAGCGCGTTGCGCATCGCCTCTTCCACCGTCATGTCGAGCGGCGTGACCCACTCGCGCGGTACGAACAGCGTGTAGCCGCCGATCTGGTAGCTCATGGGGAAATAGACGCCGACCATGCCCTCGCGCGCGACGGCGTCGTCTAGCCGCGACACGTCGCTGCGCATCATCAGGCCGACCAGCCGGATCTCGTGGTCCGGGTGCGCCACGGCGACGACCTGGCCGGTATCGTCGCCCTCGTCGGGCGCAACGAGCGCGGTGAGCTGCTTGAGCGCGCTGTACAGATCCTTGATCACCGGCAGGTGCCGCAGCGGGGTCTCGATGACGGTGAAGATCCAGCGCGTGACGCGCGAGCTGACCAGCACGCCGAGCGCGAGGATGGCCATCACGCCGATGACGATGCCGAGCCCCGGCACGTCGGGCAGCTCGGGGGCGAACCACTGGATGGCGGCGTTGCTGACGCGATTGAGCCAGTCGCCGAAGTAGAACACCGCGTAGACGGTGAGGAAGATCGGCAGGAAGGCGAGCAGCCCCTTGAAGAAGGTGTTGACCAGTGACTTCATGGCGCTTGCCGGCACCACCGGGCGCGTCGCGGCGCGCCCGGCGGTGCGAACCTCACAGCTCGGCCAGGATACGGCCGTGGCCGAGCACCGCGTCGAAGGTGCCGGAATAGCAGCCGAGCATCTCGCGTACCGGCAGGCGGTACCACGGGTCGATCGCCGACGGCGCGTCGTAGTGCAGCGAGCCCGGCCCAGTCCAGATATCCGGCAGGCCGTTCGCGCCCATGTGCGGCACGAGCGCGAGTTCGCTGCCGATGAGCTGCGCCAGCGCCGGCCGCGTCGTCTCGGTCGCGCAGGGGATCATCTTCAGCGAGATGCTCGGCGTGAGCGCGAAGTCCTCGGTCGCGACGGGGGTCACGTTGCGCATGGTCGCCGTCAGCAGGCGGTTGCCGCGCGGCCGCTCGACGGTCCCCATCATCACCTCGCTCTCGTGCGAGACACCGATGTGCGCGAGCTTCTTGGCGAAGCCCCAGATCTCGCGCCCACCGATGAGCGGCGCCTCGTTATCGGTGAACAAGGCGGGGTAGTAGCTCCACACCTTGCCCTCGAAACGCGCGCGAATCGAGATCATCGCCTCGTGGTAGGGGCCGAACGTCGACTGCCCGTAGTGGGCGAGAATGATGGTGACCGTGGCCGGGTCATCGAGCTCGAGCGCATCCGGCAGCCAGGCCAGCGCCGCTTCCTCGTCGGTCCGGTAGACGAGGAACATCATCGTCATGTTGCGATAGTAGAACGGCGGCTTCTGCACCGCCTCGCCGGTCACCGGCATGCTGGCGCCGTACTGATCGACGGTGAGTTTTCCCTTGCGGCTCATGCTGTCCCCCTCGTGGCATTGGTCGGATGGTCGTTGCACGAGAGTATACGGGCATTGCGCCGGCGGACGCTGCGGGCGCCGTTCAGGTGGCGAGCTCCCCGGTGACGATGCGCGTCACCTCGCTGCCGTCGAGGGTCTCGCGGGTCTCCAGCGCCGCGGCCAGCGCATCCAGGGTCGCGCGCCGTTCGTCGAGGATGGCGCGGGCGCGATCGCGGGCCTGTTCGACGAGCGTGCGCACGGCGCCGTCGATGGCTTCGGCCGTCGCCTCGCTGTAATTGCGCTCCTCGATGGTCGGCGTGCTGGTCAGGTACTGGAGCTGCTGCTGGCGCCCCCACACCACGGGACCGAGCGCCTCGCTCATGCCGAGCCGCGCGACCATGGTGCGCGCGATTTCGCTGGCCCGTTCGAGATCGTTCGCCGCGCCCGAGGAGACGCTACCGAGCACGAGTTCTTCGGCCACGCGGCCGCCGAGCAGAATCGCGAGCTGATCCTGCATCTCCTCGGTGGTCGAGAGGTACTTGTCGGTCACCGGCAGCTGCAGGGTGAAGCCGAGCGCGCCAATCGCGCGCGGGATGATGGTCACGCGGTGCACGGGCTCGCCGGTCGGCACCGTGACCGCGACCAGCGCATGACCCGATTCGTGCACTGCCACGCGATGCTTCTCGGCCGGGCTCAGCACGCGCTGGCGCGTCTCGGGGCCGGCGATCACGCGATCGATGGCGGCCTCGAAATCGTCGAGCGAGATGCGCTCGCGGTTCTCGCGCAGGGCATGCATCGCGGCCTCGTTGCAGATGTTCTCGAGGTCGGCACCGACGAACCCCGGCGTGCGCTGCGCGACCACGTGCAGGTCGACGTCGGCGGTCAGCGGCATGCGGTCGGCGTAAAGACGGAGGATACCCTCGCGCGCGACGACGTCTGGCTTGTCGATCGGAATGCGGCGATCGAAACGCCCTGCGCGCAGCAGCGCCTGGTCGAGAATCTCGGGGCGGTTGGTCGCTGCCATCACGACCACGCCGGTGGAGGCATCGAAGCCGTCCATCTCGGTCAGCAGCTGGTTGAGCGTCTGTTCGCGCTCGTCGTGGCCGCCCATGGTCGGCCCCGCACTGCGCGTACGGCCGATCGCATCGAGCTCGTCGATGAAGATGATGCAGGGAGCCTGCGCCCGGGCCTGCTCGAACAGGTCGCGGACGCGCGCCGCGCCGACGCCGACGAACATCTCGATGAACTCCGAGCCGCTGATATTGAAAAACGGTACCGCGGCCTCGCCAGCCACGGCCCGCGCGAACAGGGTCTTGCCGGTACCCGGCGGTCCGACCAGCAGCACGCCCTTGGGACTGCGCGCCCCGAGCTTGCGGATCCGCGTCGGGTCGCGCAGGAACTCGACCGTCTCGCGCAGCTCCTGCTTGACGTCGTCGTAGCCGGCGACGTCGTCGAAGGTGACCTTGGGCCGTTCGTCCGGATGCACGCGCACGCGGTTGCCGATCGACAGGAAGCCCTTGCCCATGGTGCCCACGCGCCGCGCCATCCAGCTCCACAGCAGGAACAGCACACCGAACGGCAGGACCCAGTTGAACAGGAAGTTGCTCAGCCAGTTGTCCTCGTTGCGCACGCTGTAGCGCACGCCCTGGCCGGCCAGTTTGTCGGCGAGTTCCTGGTTCCACAGGGGGATGGTGTAGAAGTGCCGCGGCTGCCCGGTGCCTTTCTCTGTCAGCGTCAGGGTGCCCATGATGCGCCGCTCGGTGATCACCGCCTCGGCCACTTCGTGGCGCTCGACGTGCTCGAGAAACTCGCTGTAGGGGATCTCCGAGCGCCGGATCCCGGCCGCCTCGTGCCAGAACTGGAACGAGACGATGACGAACAGGAGGTAGAGAATCAGCGTGAACTGCGGGTGCTGCCAGAAATGCTGCTTCGAGGTCTTGTTGATCTCGATGTCCGGCTCGTGCCCGCTGGCGCGGTGATGCGGGTGCTTCATACCGACGCCGCGGAGATGACCTGGTTTCCGCCGGCCTGCTTGCCGGCATAGAGGGCGCGATCGGCGCGCTCGAGCAGTACCGCCGCGTTACCGCCGTCGCGCGGGTAGGTCGACGTACCGATGGTCACGGTGCAGGCGACGCGCGCGCCGTCGGCGTCGAAGGACGTGTTCTCGACGCGTGCGCGGATACGTTCGGCGACCTCGCGCGCCTGGGCGTCGTCGGCGCCGTCGAGCACGGCAACGAACTCGTCGCCACCGATGCGTGCATGTTCGTCGGCGGCACGCAGGCTGTCGCCGATGGTGTCGGAGATGAGACGAATGAGACGGTCGCCGGCGCCGTGGCCGTGGTTGTCGTTGGTCGGCTTGAGGCCGTCGGCATCGATCACGAGCAGGGAGAGCGGGCGGCCGGCACGCTCGGCGCGCGCCAGGCCGCGGCGCAGGGCACCATCGAAGGCGCGCCGGTTGCTGACGCCGGTCAGCTCATCGGTCTGCGCCATCGACACGAGCAGGCGGCGCGCACCGTCGATGTCCGAGGCGAGCAGCGTGACCAGGTAGGCGGCGAGCAGCAACGGAGCGAACTTGATCATCAGGTCGCTGAAGGTGACCAGGGTGAATACGGTATCACCGTTGAGTGAGTAAGCGGAAAAGAAGTAGATCGCCGCGCTCAACAGCAACAGCAAGGTCGTCGTCAGCTTGCCCAGGGTCAGCCCGGCGACGACGATGACGAGCAGAAACAGGTTGACCAGCGGACTGTCGGACTTGCCCGTCTGCCACAGCACGCCGGCCAGAAACAGCATCATCAGCCAGGTTTCCAGCGCCAGCTTCCAGCGCGTCTCGCGTTGGTAGATCTTGATGTAACGAAATACCAGCACCATGCCCGCGAACGCGACCATGATCGCGATCAGGAACGGCCGGTCGTCGACCAGCGAGCCCGGCGCGACGAAGTAGAGCAGCACCAGGACCAGCAGGAGCCATTCGATCTCGGCGATGCTGCGCGAGAAACCCTGCAGCTCGACCTGCTCGGGCGAGAATTCGCGCCCGCCGGCATCTCTCGTGTTGTCCGTCATCGTCTCACCGTGCGCTTGTCGTTGTTGTGTTGCGGCGCCAGCCAGGCGCCGCGTGCGTCGTGCCTACGGCAGGATAGCGACCGCTCGCGCGCGGCTTGAAGCGGACCGCAGCTGGCGCTCGCACCGGGCTCAAGCGTCGCGTCCCGCACGCTCCATCACCCGCGCCCAGTCATCCAGTGCATCGGTCATGTGCGGCAGGACGAGAAACGCGACGCTGGTGTACCCCATGTCGGCGAGCGCCCTGACGCGGTCGGCGAGTTCGTCGACGTTACCGGAGCAGGAGACCCGGCGGATGAACTCGCCGCTGAGCAGCGGCTCCTCGTCCTCGCGCAGAAACAGCGCGTGACCACGGTGCAGCGTCAGGTACCGTGCATCGGCCGGCTCGTAGCTGTCGTAGAGCGCCTGGTAGGCAGCGAGCAGCGCTTCGTCGTCGATACCGCCGGTGCCGAGATCGCCGTACTGCCGCTCCATCAGGTTGTGCAGCACCATCACCGCGGTCGGCCCGGCCTGGGCACGCACGCGAGGCGAATCGAAGGTCTCGCCGTCACGCAGAAGGCTGCCGAAGACGAACGCGGTCTTCTTGAACGCTGCCGGATCGTGACCGGCCTCGCGATAGGCCGCATCCATCGCCTGGCAGTCCGCGCGGGCCTGCTCGTCGCCGGCGTAGATCGCGATCCAGTGGCTGGCGCTGCGCGCGGTCAGGTCGCGCATGCGCGGACCTGCCGCGGCGATGTGGCAGGGAATCGGATCGCTGGTATTGAACAGGTAGCGCTCCGGATTGAGAAAGCGGATCCTGCGCTGCCGGCCGTTGAAC
>JAPOKK010000066.1 GCA_029977665.1 Pseudomonadota bacterium
AATCTCTCGAGGAGACCAAGGCTGCCTTCGCACCGATGATCCGTGAACTCAGAGAGAGCGGCTTTCGCCGCTCGGCGCTCGACCTGTGCAATGTCAGGTTGCTCGGTCCCAAGATGGCGATTACCGCGACCATTTGGCGGCGGCTGGGAGAGAACGACACGTTGCTCGAAAAGTTCGGTGCGACCTACACGCTGCTCGACACCGAGGCGGGGTGGAAGATCGTCGTCGCGGCGGTGCACGACGACGTGGTGTTGTTCGACTAGAGTGGCTGTGAAGACGGGGCTGCGCTGGCCGCTGACGGCGCAGCGCTCCCGTGCGGTGGCACGGACTCTCCGTTCACAGGCCCAGCTTGGGCTTCACCCAGGCTGCCATGCGTCGAATGGCTTGGTCCGCCTCCGGCGCGCGACCTGCCATGAAGTGAAAGACGTGCTGCATTTCGGGCACGACCTCGACGAGGAGACGATGATTCTCAAGCGAAACGGTTCCCAGGCCTCCGTGAAAGGCCCCGACGAGTGGTTCACGGGCAGCGTGCGACTCGATCCGATTCACCCGCGACCGCAGGAACCCTCCCGGCTCACCTCGGCTCTCGTGACATTCGAGCCGGGCGCGCGAACGAACTGGCATCGCCATCCGCTCGGTCAGCTCCTGATCGTGACCTCGGGGCGTGGTTGGACACAATGCGAGGGCGAAGAACGCGTCGAGATCAACGCCGGTGACACGATCTGGTGCCCGCCCGGCCACAAGCACTGGCACGGTGCGACGACCACGACCGGGATGAGCCACATCGCGATCCAGGAGATGCTCGACGGCAAGAACGTCGAATGGTTGGAGCCGGTGGCCGACGCGGAATACGGTGCCTGACGCGGTCGGGACAAGGGAGGGCGCAAAGGGGACGGTTTTTCTTCACTTTGATGGCGGACGAGCCGCTCCGGTCATACCGAGCGACACGCGGTTGGTCTGCGCCGGCATGCATCTTGCTGGAATCTACCTGCGTGACGCGCATTCGCAGCACGTCGCGCACGATTGTCATGCTCCATCGTCTGCAAGCCATCTCCGCGCTGCTCGTCGCGGTGGCCCTGTTCACCGGGGCCAACGGGCTGACCACCACCCTGCTCGCAATCCAGGGCAAGGCGGCCGGTTTTACGCCGGGTGTCATTGGCATGCTCGCCTCGGCGTACTTCGCCGGATTCATCCTGGCCTGCGTCGTCGCCGGGCGGATCGTGCGCCGCGTCGGGCACATCAGGGCCTACGCCGGGGTCACCGCGATCATGGCGGTCAGCGTGCTCGCATACCCCTTTGTTGTGCATCCACTGGCTTGGATTGCACTACGATCGATCAGCGGCTTCTGTCATGCCGTGCTGACGATGACGGCGGAATCATGGCTCAATGCCGTCAGTTCGGCCGATGAGCGCGGCCGCCTGTTCTCCGTCTACCGTATCGTCGACCTCGGTAGCGTCACGCTGGCGCAACTCACGCTGACCCTGTTCGACCCGCTCGCCGCGGTCGCGTTCTCGATCATCGCGATGTCGGTGATTGCCGCCGTGGTGCCGGTGACCCTGACCCGTATTCACGCGCCCGGAGAAATCACGGAGGCGCGCCTGGACGTGCGCGCGCTATTGCGCTTGTCCCCGCTCGGCGTCGCCGGCGTCATCGCAGTCGGCTTCGTGTCGGGAGCCCTGTGGGGGACGGCGCCGATTTACGTGACGGAGGCAGGGTTCGCGCCGCCCGTGGTCGGCTGGTTCATCAGCGCCGCGATCGTCGGCGGCGCGGTGGCGCAATGGCCGCTCGGCCGCTACTCGGACCGGCATGACCGACGCAAGGTAATCGTCGGCGCCAGCGCCGCAGCCACGCTGGCGGCGCTCGCCATGTTCATCATGGCGATACTCGGTCGGCCACCACTGCCCGCGCTGATCGCGGGCGCCGCCTGCCTGGGTGGTGCGGCGCTGCCTGTCTACTCGCTTGCCATCTCGCACGCCAACGATCGCGCCGATGCTGGAGCGTTCGTGCGCATCGCGAGCGGTTTGATCCTGTTCTTCGGCATCGGTGCGGTTCTCGGGCCAGCCGTCAGCGCGGCGGTCGTGCGCGTGGCCGGGCCGGCGAGCCTGTTCGCCTGTCTCGCCGTTGTCTGCGCGACGCTGTGTGCTTTCGCCTTCGTGCGTACACGTTACAGCGAGGCGCCCGCGAGCAAGGAAGACTTCGTGATGTTGTCGCGCTCCAGTCCCGCGGCGTTCGAACTCGATCCGCGGGCAGCGGCATCGGCGCCGCGGCCCGGGGCCGAGCCCGTCTCGGCAACCGGGCCGCCGCCGAATGCCGCGGAAACTGCCTGAGACGGGAGCGGCCATTCGCGAGGAACGGCTCCGGATGGTGCGGTGGTGGTCGAACGCACGATGTGTGCGCATAATCGTTCGGGTGCATCGAAAGATGATGTCACGCCGCTGCGCGATACCGCGGCGCACCAAGGGGAGGTTGCCATGAAGTTCATGTATTTCTTCTACCCGGGGATCCCTGCGACGATGGAAGAGCGTGAGAAGCTGCGCCCCATCGCGGCGCGGAACGATCGCTTCCAGGCCATGCTCGAGGAGGTCGTCGAGCTGTCGCGCTTTGCCGAGGACCTGGGATTCGCGGCGGTCGCCTTTCCCGAGCATCACCTGCATACCGAAGGCAGCGAGATGGGTTCGGTGCCCGGGCTCACCCAGCACGTGCTGGCCAACACCAGCAAGCTGATTGCCGGGCCCATCGGCTACGTGTTGCCCGGCTGGAACCCCTTGCGCCTCGCGCTCGAAACCGCCTGGCTCGACCAGTTGACCAAGGGGCGCACCTTCCTCGGCTTCGCGCGCGGCTACCAGGCGCGCTGGCTGAACCCGATGGCGCAGCTGCTGCACGTCTCCGCGACGCGCAACATTGGCGGCGCGGCACCCGACGTTGATGCCCTGAACCGCGAGGTCTTCCAGGAAGTGTTCGAGGTGCTCAAGCTCGCGTGGGGCGACGAAGCCTTCCGCTACAAGGGCAAGTACTACGAGTACCCCTACCCGTACGAGGAAGGTACGCCGTGGCCGGCGAGCGACTGGACGCGCCAGTACGGTGCGCCCGGAGAGGTCGGCGAGAACGGCAACATCGCGAAGATCAATATCGTGCCGAAGCCCTACCAGCGCCCGCATCCGCGCCTGTTCCAGGCCTTCTCGCAGAGCGAGTCGACGATCCGCTGGTGCGCGCGCGAAGGGATCATCCCGACCCTGCTCACGTCCGAATTCGAGGCGGTGCGCAACTTCGCCGAGGTCATGGTCGAGGAAGCCGCCGCGCATGGGCGGACGCTGTCGCTGGGCGAGAACCTTGGCGTGTTCCGCGGCGTCTACATGGGCCGCGATCGCAACGAGGCACGCGAGATCGCGATGCAGGGCCTGATGGGCACGGGTTGGCCGGGTTGGGCGCACGACTTCGGGTTCACCGAGGCGTTCCGTTTCCCCGAGGACGACGCCAAGTATCCCAACCAGATGCTGCCGAAATCGGAAGCGACGATGGAGCGTTTCGAGAAGAAGCACTTCATCCTTTCCGGCAACGCGGATGACGTACGCCGCGAGATGGACGGGCTCGTCGATGCGGCGAATCCCGAATGGTTCATCTGGCAGGGTGACCAGGGCTACTTGCCGCTCGACGAACTCAAGCGTCAACTGGAACGATTCGGTACCCAGGTCATGCCACATTACCTGAGCGAACTCGAGGCACCGCACGCGGCGCCGGTCCGCGCATCGGCCGGCTGAGGGACCGGCAGTGCGGGGCGCGTCGGCGCGTGGTGCGCCCCGCGGTCCGGCGCGCTTCAGGTCACCACGTTGCGGGGCGTGCCGGCGACGAAGGCTTCGACGTTGCCGAGCAGTTGTTCGGCCAGCGCGGCCAGCGTGTGATCGCTGGCGAAGGCCATGTGCGGGGTCACGATGAGGTTCGGCGCGTCGATGTCGAGCAGCGGGTTGCCGTGTCGCGGGGGCTCTTCGGACAGTGAATCCACGCCGGCGCCGGCGATGCGCCCGTCGCGCAGTGCCGCCGCCAATGCCGCTTCGTCGACGATCCCTCCGCGCGCCGTGTTGATGACGACCGCGGTCGGTTTCATGCTTGCGAGTTCGGCGGCGCCGACCAGGTTGGTCGTCTGCGGCAGCTTGGGGCAGGCCACGCAGAGCACGTCGGCGCGGGCGAGCGCTTCGACGAAGCTCACGCGGCCTGCGCGCGGCGCGGCGCCCTTGTGGTCGGCGATGAGCACCGTCATGCCGAATGCCTCGCCGAGCGTGGCAAGGCGGCGCCCCAGCGCGCCGTAACCGATGATGGCTAGACTGGCGCCGGCGAGGCCGGGTGGCAACGGGTCGCGCAACAGGCCGTAGAAATGCGACTGCGCCCATTCGCCCGCGGCCACGGCCGCGCGGTACTCGAGCAACTCGCGCCGCAGCGCCAGGATCATCGCGAACGTGTGCTCGGCCACGGCGGGCGTCGACCAGTCGCGCACGTTGCACACCGTCACCCCGGCGGCTCGACAGGCCTCGATGTCGATGCACTCATAACCGGTCGCGGCGACGGCGATGAGGCGCAGCGCCGGCAACTCGGCCAGCACGGAGGCATCGAAGCGCACCCGGTTGGTCAGGGCGATCGTCGCCCCGGCCAGCCGCTCGATGACGTCTTCCGGTGCCGTCGTCGGGTATTCGACCCAGGTGTGGTCGAAGCGGAGCGGGCGTAACGTCGCGCGGATGGCGAAGCGGTCGAGGAAGACGACCTTGTGGGCGTGATGTTGCATGCTGGACGGGGGCGCACCCTGCTCTGAACGACGCCGCAGACTGCCACAGATGTGTCGCCGCCGGTATCCGCGCGCGCGGCAACGGGTGTGCCCGGGGACATTGCCCCAGAGGACATTCCCCGGGGACATCATCTGGCGAACATCGCCCGGGTGGCTGCTATCGATGCCCGCGGGGCCGCTTCCAGGGATAACGGGTGGACCCGTATTGCCGGCATGACGGTTCGCCCTGATCGGGTATGGTGGCACCGAATACGATGCGGCCGGCCGGCCGCGGGATCGAGGGTCTCAGGGGGGAGGATGACATGACCGACACCTACAACATGCTCAAGACGCGCTATGAGCAAGAGCTGGAAGCGCACCCGGTACCGCTGACCGCTGACGACATTCCCATCAGCTACGAATCCATCACGCCACAGTGGCTGACGCTCGTCCTGTGTCGCGAGCATCCGGGTGCGCAAGTGACGGCGCTGACGCTGGGTGAGCCGGACGAGGGTACTTCCAGCCGGCGGCGTATACGGCTCGAATACAACGCGACGGGGCGGGCCGCCGGTCTTCCCGAAAGCGTGTTCTGCAAATCCACGCACACGTTGAAGAGCCGTTTCCAACTGGCCTTGAATGGCTTCGTGGAAGGCGAAGTGCGCTTCTACAACCACCTGCAACCGGTGCTCGGGATCGAATCGCCGCAGGCGCTGTTCGCCAACTTCAATCCGCACACGTTCAACTCGATCATCATCCTGCGCGACATGGCAGGCGAGGTGGCGTTCTGTCGGCACGATGAACCGATGCCGCGCGCACGAGCGGAGAGCCAGGTGCGGCTGCTCGCCAAGATGCACGCCAGGTACCACGGCAGCGACGAGCTGACCCGCGCCTTTCCGTTTCTGCGTACCTGGGAGGATACCTTCACCGCGACGGCAGAGAACGGTTTCGAAGAGGCCGGTATTCGCGGGTTCGAGATGGCCGAGGCGGTCATCCCGGCGCGGTTGTTTGCGCGTGCGGCCGAGATCTGGCCGGCCACCGTGCGCTCGGTCGCGCGTCAGCGCGATCTGCCGCACTCGGTGATCCACTCGGACGTGCATCTGAAGAACTGGTACATCGCGGCCAGCGGCGAAATGGGCTTGAACGACTGGCAATGCGTGTGCCGCGGCCACTGGGGCCGCGACCTCGCCTACGCCATATCGACCGCGCTGGAAGTCGATGATCGTCGCAATTGGGAACGCGAGCTGATCGCGCTCTACCTGGACTGCCTGGCAGAGCATGGTGCGCCGAGAATCGCTTTCGACGAAGCCTGGACGCACTATCGCCTGGAACTCTTCGGCGCCCTGGCCTGGTGGACGGGCACCCTGGGCCAGCCGCCCAACGCGCCCGAAATGCAGCCGCGCGACAGCTGCCTGCAGTTCATCGGTCGCATGGCGACCGCCATCGATGACCTGGGAAGCCTGGACGTTCGCGCTTGAGCGCTGACAGCCAGGCCCTATCCGGTCACGGCAGCCCCGCGCGATGCGAGATGTCCCGCCCGCGAAGCGTGATTCGCGGGCGGGGACTCGGAAGGACTTAAGCGCGGCGGCGGCGACGGCCGCGTGCTGCGCCCAGCAGCGCCAGGCCAGCCAGGCCCAGCGAGGCCGGCTCGGGTACGTCGCGCGAGCCGCCGGCGCCGACGATGACCTGGATCTCGGTGCGGGCGACTTCACCGCCGTTGCCGTCGAGCGCGGACAGGTAGAGGTCGTAGGTAGCATCGATGGTCGGATCGAACGTCGGTCCGAAGAACCAGTGGGCCTTCCACGAGTTCTGTGCGACGTTGTTCGCCGCAAGCCCCGCGGCGTACGCGGCCTCGTCGGCCGTGGCGGTGGTGCCGGCACCATTGCCGGTGGTGTTGTCACCGAGCGCGTGGTCCCAGATCACGAGTCCGCCAGCGCCCGGGTTGCCGCCATTGATCGGGTCGAAGCTGAGGAAGCTGGTCCCCAGGCTCGGGTCGGTATCGAGTCCGAGCGCATAGCTGAGGCTGTCGAGCGTGAGACCGCTGGCGCCGTCGAAGTCGGTGTTGATGGACCACTCGAAACTCCACACCGCGGTCGGCGCGCTTTGCGTCGGCGCGACGCCGGCGGCGAAGCTGTAGGTGCCGTCGCCGTTGCTGTTGAAGGTGTTCTCGGGCGCACCGGCCGCGTTGTGACGCAGCTTGCCGCGCAGGCCGAGTTCGACCCCGGCATTGCGGTCGACGGTGAAGCTGCCGTTGGCGTTACCGCTGCCAAAGATGACATCGGGGGTGACGTCCTGATCGAACATCAGTGCCTGGCTGGCCGGAGCGAAACCGGCGCCGGCCAGGGCCAGTGCGAGGACGAGGGGTGGGGTGTGATGAATGCGAGGCATTGCATGCTCCTCCTGGGACTCGAAGCACCACCTGGACACGTCGCATGAGCGGCGTGTCGCGGGGCGGCGCCCGCGCGTAGCGCGATGATGGGATGGTGAGCGGGTTACCGAAGCAGGTTTCACGCCAGAAATAAATATTCTTATTATCAGATAGTTATAATTTCCTTGCCGCGAGTGCCGTAAAAACTATTGACGCGCAGACGGCGACAGCCGCGGGTCCGTGTCTCATGCCGCGTGTGCCGGTCCAGGCCGCGCGACTGCGCACGGCGTCGAGCACGGGGCGTGTCGCGCGAGCTGGTGTGAAGGTCCGCACTGTCCACAATTTTTACAGGGTCATGACGCTGCCACGCAGCCAGTCCGCGCAGGCGTCTCGATCGCAGTCACCCGCGCACTCGCCGGGTCCGCGAATACGCGCCGGCGTTTCTGCCTCGGCTGCTAACATGCGCCGCCATGCTCGGCTCCATCACCGTCCTGCTGCTGTACCAGACTATCGGCGAGATCCTGGTGCTCGTGCTGGGGTTGCCGGTCCCGGGCCCCGTGGTCGGCATGGCGTTGTTGTTTGTCACGCTGCTCGTGCGCGGTGAGGCGCCCGCGCCCTTGCGCGAAACCGCCGAGCGCCTGCTGTCGCAACTGTCGCTGCTGTTCGTGCCGGCCGGCGTCGGCGTCATGCTGCACTTCGAGCGGCTCGGCGCGGAATGGCCGGCGATCGTGCTCGCACTCGTGGCGAGCACCGTGCTCACGCTCGGGGTGAGTGCGCTCGTAATGCAGGCGCTGCGCCGGCGTAGCGGTGCGCGAGACGGTTGATGGGCGATCGGCTCAGCGATATCTGGGTTTACCTGGCGGCGTCCCCGCTGCTCGGGTTGACGGTCACGCTGCTGGCCTACCAGGCTGCGCACTGGGTTCACCTGCGCGCGAACATGAGCCCTTTCGCGAACCCCGTGGCGTTGTCGATCGCGTTGCTGGTCGCGATCCTGTGGTTCACCGACACGCCGTACGCGACGTATTTCGACGGCGCGCAGTTCGTGCATTTCCTGCTCGGCCCGGCCACCGTCGCGCTCGCGGTGCCGCTCTACGCCAACCTCGCGCGGCTCAAGCGCGAGCTGCTGCCGATCATCGGCGCGCTGGTCGCAGGGGCACTCACCGCGGCGGTCTCGGCGATGGTCATCGGCTGGCTTGCCGGCGCGAGCCGGGCGACGGTGATCTCGCTGGCACCGAAGTCCGTCACCACGCCGATCGCCATGGGGCTTGCCGAGAAGCTCGGTGGTCTGCCTTCCTTGACCGCGGTGTTCGTCGTGCTGACCGGTATCATCGGCGCGGTGCTCGCGCGCAGTGTGCTCGACGTCCTGCGCGTGGGGGATGACGCCGTGCGCGGCATCGCGATCGGCGTCGCCGCCCACGGCATCGGCACCGCGCGGGCGTTCCAAGTCTCCGCCACGATGGGGGCCTTTGCCGGCCTCGCGATGGGCCTGAGCGGCGTCGTCACCACGCTGTTGTTGCCGCTGCTGGTGCGCGTCGCGCAGCCGTGAGCCGCGCGGCGCGTGGCGAGATGCCCGCGTCGCAGCGACGGCCGCGCACACGTCCGGCCCGCGTGCGTGGCGATTGCCGCGATTGCGCGGAGGGAGGCGTCGGCGCCACGCGGGGACCGTCCCCGGCCGATCGGTTGCCGGCCGTGCTCCGTGCATTGTCCGAAACGGTAATCCTTCTCGCCTCACTACGGCTCGGGCGCCTATCATGACGTGAAAACAAGGCTCCGAGGGGGTTTCGATGTCGCTACGCAAACTGCACGCTTTTCCAGTTCTCCTCGTGCTCGCGCTGCCGTTCGCTGCGCAGGGCGCCAACCTCGGCTTCGGTGCCCCGACCTACCAGGCCAGTCCGGGCGAAACTTTGCAGATCGACCTGGTTGGCGACTTCACTGGGGACGGCACCCTGGGTGGCGGTCTCGACATCTTCTACGACGCGGCGGTCATCGAGTTTCTCGGCTTCGATTTCGACAGCGCGACCTTGCCGCTCGACCCTACGCTCTCGCGTAAGCCCGACGTGCTCGCCGATGAACTCGAAGGCCTCACGTTCGGCAATTTCGTGGGCATCGGCGATGCGGGCCGGGTCGGCACGCTGAGCTTCAAGGCGCTCGCAGCCGGTTCGACGCAGCTCGTGTTGGCGGTGACCGACAACCTGCTCAAGGGCGGTCCGTTCGTCTCCGCCGACACCTTCGGCGAGCAGGCCGTTGACCTCGCCGCCGCCTCGGTGACCGTGGCGCCCGTGCCGTTGCCGGCCGCTGCGTGGCTCATGGCCGGCGGCCTCGCCGGCGTTGCCATGCGCCGGCGCCGGGCGGCGTCTCAGCGCCCCGACTGAGCTGCCTGGTGTCAGCACGGCTCATCTGCAAGGCGCTGGCCCTGCTGCTCGTCGCGGCGGCGCCGGGCGCTGGGGCCGAAGGCCTTACGCGTGAACAGGGCGACGAAATCCTGCGCGAGTTGCGCGCCCTGCGTGCCGCGGTCGAACGACTCGGCGCGCGCGAGGTCGCGGCGCGGGCCGCACCGCCGGCGCGACCGGCGCGCGACCTCGAAGTCCCGCTTGCCGATGGCAACCGCATCGGCAGCCCGGATGCGCCGCTGACCCTGGTGCAGTTCACCGACTACCAGTGCCCTTACTGCGCGCGCTTCTTCCGTGACGTCCTGCCCGAACTCAAGGAAAACTACATCGACAGCGGCAAGCTGCAACTCGTGGTACACGACCTGCCACTCGACTTCCATGCAAACGCGGCGAGTGCCGCGCACGCGGCGCGCTGCGCGGCCGATCAGGGACGCTTCGCCGCCATGCACGATACGCTCTACGGCAACGCGCAGGCGCTTGATGAGGCTGCGCTGTCAGAGTACGCGGCCAACATCGGTCTCGATCGCGCGGCGTTCGAGGATTGCATGAAGAGCGGCCGCCATCGCGAGTCGATCGCGCGCGGCGCCGCCGCGACCCAGGCGCTTGGCATCACCGGAACGCCGACTTTCGTACTCGGGCGAGCGGTGGAAGGCAAGGTCAAGGGCCCGCAGATCCTCGGTGCGCAGCCTGCTGCCGCCTTTGCCGCGCGTATCGACGCGCTTCTCGAGCAAGGCGGCTGAGACACGATGCCTGGCCCGCGCTTGACCGCTTCTCTGCTCGCGCGGCTCCTGCTCGCCACCGTGCTCGGATTCGTTGCAGCGCCGGCCCAGGCTTTCGAGATTTATCACAGTCCCGGTGATGACGGCTCCGCGGGTGCCATGCCCGCTGAGGTCGAGTTCGGTGCCGGCATCGCGACGTTACATCTGTATGTCGGTGGCACACCGGGTATTGCCTCCACGGTTGGCGCTGCGTGTAGTGGCGCGGATGCGGCGGGCGACGAGATCTGCGCCTGGGAGCTCACGTTGGAAGCGCGGGATGGTCTTCAGATCGCCGGTTTCTCGCCGGCCCCCGGGGTCATTCATGCGCAAACGGCCGCCGGGATCTTGCGTGCGAATGGCGTACACGCGTTGGCGCCGACGCCGGCACCGCGCAAGATCGGCGACCTCGAGGTGAGTTTGTCGGCGCTGCCGGGCAGCCTGCGCCTCGCGGCGGCGACCGTCGTCGATGCGGCGCTGGTGCCACAGACGCTGGATGCTGTCGTCGTCGCGTCGGGCGTTGCCGGCGATGTCGACGGCGACGGCGTGGCCGATCCGGACGACAACTGCCTCGAGCACGCCAATCCGGCGCAGCGCGACACCGATGGCGATGGTTACGGCAATCGCTGCGATGCCGATTTCAACGGCGACGCCGCGGTCAATTTCCTCGATCTCGGCATCATGAAATCGCGTTTCTTCACCGCCGATCCGGACGCCGACCTGAACGGTGACGGCGCCGTCAACTTCCTCGACCTGGGGATCCTCAAGTCCCTGTTCTTCAAGCCGCCCGGGCCATCGGGGGTGGCGCCATGAGCCGCCTGGGTCACCGCCTGGCCGCATACCTGCTCGCTGGTGTGACGTGCCTGCTCGCCAGCGCGCCGACGTTCGCGCTCGACGTGCGGTACCGCCATCTCGGTACGGCCGATCCGGCCACCGAGGGTTGGTCGGCGCCGTCCTCGGTGTCGATCCCGGTCGGGCCGGTGACCGACCAGGGTGTCGGCGCCTGGCAGGTCGACGATGACGCCACGGCTTCCGGCTCGACGGCCAGCTACTCGGTCACGCCGACGGCATCCGAGCTGTCGGACGCCTTCGATGATGGCTGGATCCTGCGCACGACCTTGCGCGTGGTCGATGCCAACGACGCCATCGATTTCTCGATCTACGCCGAGTACAACAACGGTGCGGCGCGCTATCTCATGGCTTTCGGCTCCAACGCCGCCGGTGAGCCGATGGTGCAGCTCATCGATGGTGTCAGCACGCAGGTGCACACGGTCACCGGCAGCGACGGTGGTTTCCACACCTACGAGCTCGTCTACGAGCCGCTCGCGGGCACTGCGCGCCTGCTCGTCGACGGCGAGCCGACCGCGCTGACCGCGTACGCCGGGACTACGCCCGGCGCGGTACCGGTACGCCTCAACTGGGGTGGCGGCCAATCGTCCTCGACGGGCCATGCCTACTTCCACCGGGTGGAGTGGGAAATCGCGACCGATGCCGACCAGGACAGCATTCTCGATATCCTCGACAACTGCCCGTTCGTGCAGAACAACCCGAACATGGACAGCGGCGGCGTCGGTCCGGGCAGCGCACCGGACGGGATTGGCGACGCCTGCCAGTGCGGTGACCTCACCGGTGACGGCGTGATCGACGCGGCCGACGTCGCGCGCCTGCGCGCGGCGCTCGCCGACCCCGAGGGTGCGCCGCTCGATGCGGGCGAGGCCTTGCGCTGCAGCGTCTACGGCGAGCCGGAAGACTGCGACATCCTCACCGTCACGTTGCTCGAGCGTGCGGTTGCCGGCCTCTCACCCGGTCTCGAGCAGACCTGTGGCCAGGCGACGGGTTTCGGCGCTGCCTGCGGCGACGGCGTGTGCGCTGCCGGCGAGTCCTGCGAAGCCGGCGGCTGCCAGCTCGACTGCGGAGCCTGCCTGCTCGGCTCGGCGTGCGCGATCGATCGCGACTGCGCCTCCGGGGTCTGTTCCAACGGCGTCTGCCAGGCGGTTACCGTCGATCCGGCGGCGCCGCGCTGTGGTGACGGCGTGTGCAACGGGCGCGAAACCTGCAGCCGGGTCGGATTGCACGGCTGCTACGACGACTGCGGGCCGTGCACGGCAAACACCAATCCGAACGACGGCGTCAATCCCGATTATTGCATCGCCGACAACGATTGCGCCGGTGATGCCCTGTGCATGAAGGCCGGCCGGTGCATCGATCACCCCGGCATCCTGTGCGTCGAGAACGGTGACTGCCCGGGCGGCGACACGTGCAACCCGTATGCCTTCGGCGGCAACGTCTACGAAGACAGCGATTTTGATGGCCTGTGTTCCGATTTCGCCACGACCTGCGACCCCGGCGTGTGGAACGAGACGTTCTTCAATCGCGGCGAGCTCGTGCAGGCGCAGTGCGAGGACGGCGACCTGTGCCGCGAGCGCCGCATCTGTCATCCGCCGCTGGAGGAAGCGTGCGGCCAGCCGCCGCAGTTTGCCGAGCGCTGCGAGTCCGGACGCCAGTGCAGTGACAATGCCGATTGCAAATCGGGCGTGTGTCACAACTGGATCCTCTACATCCCGGGTCTGGTCGATCCCGAATACATGGCTTTCTGTACCGCGGGTCCGGTGCCGAACGGCACGCCTTGCCTGGAGAGCCAGGATTGCGCGAGCGGCATCTGCAATCTCGGCTATTGCGTGGCCAATGCCTGGCCGAATGGTACGCCGTGCAGTACCGATGCCGCCTGCCTGAGTGGCGACTGCGGGCTCGAGCAGGCGGTGCCGCTGTGCGTCGAGAACAGCTGCGGTGACGGCGTGTGCAGCGACCTCGAATCCTGCTCGAAGCCGGTCACGCAATACCCCAACTCGATCCGCCGGTGCACCGAGGATTGCGGCCTGTGCCCGACCGGGCATCGCTGCAACGGCGACGATGAATGCGCGAGCGGCGACTGCGGTTTCGAGCTGCTGTCCAGCGTGTGCAAGTCGGTCTGCGGCGACGGTATCTGCGATGCCGGCGAAGCCTGCACGACCAACGTGCTCAAGCCGCTCGGCGATTTCTGCAAGTCCGATTGCGGCGCCTGCGCGAACGGCTACCGCTGCGATGCCGACAGCGACTGCGTGGCAAGCAACTGCGAGCAGGGCTACTGCGCGCCGAAACCGCCGACCTGTAACGACATCGGCAATTGTTCCAACGGTAGTCTCTGTTCCCGCAACAGCGACTGCGCGAGCGACCGCTGTATCGGACCACCCGGCGGTGACAAGTACTGCATCCAGTCCGGCTGTATCGCGCCGGGCAGTTACTGTGGGCCCGGTTCGAGCGGCAGCTGTTGTGATTTCCCGGGCACGGGCCTGAGCTGCACCGGCTTCCCTTCGTACTACTGCAACGTCGACTGAGCGCGTCCGGGCGATACCCTTACGGGGCGTTATCATGACGCTCCCGGTCAGGGGCATCGCACGAGGGCGGGCGGGACATGCGCATCGGAATCATCGGTGTCGGCCTCATGGGCCACGGCATCGCACACAATGTCATCACTCGCGGCGGCTTCCCGCTCGCGTTCCTCGATCATCCGGGCAACCAGCCGGTGGCGGACCTGCTGGCGGCAGGGGCGACGCCCTGCGCGAGCGGTGGCGAGGTGGCGGCCGCCGCGGATGTCGTCATCCTCTGTGTGACCGGCTCGCCACAGGTCGAAACGGTACTGACCGGCGACGGCGGCGTACTCGAACGGCTTGCACCGGGCACGGTGGTGGTCGATTGCTCGACGTCGCTGCCCGACTCGACCGTGCGCATGGGCGCATTGGTCGCGGCCGCCGGCGGCGCCTTGCTCGATGCGCCGATGACGCGGCTCGCGAGTCATGCCCGCGCCGGTACGCTCAACCTGCTCGTCGGGGGAGATGCGGCGACGCTCGAGCGCGTGCGGCCGGTGCTCGCGTGCTTCACGGAGTCGATCGACCACGTCGGCCCCCTCGGCCACGGTCATCGTCTCAAGCTGCTGCACAACTTCGTCTCGCTCGGCTTCATGGCGGTGCTCGGCGAAGCGGCCGCGCAGGCCGCCGCGGCGGACGTGGCGCCGGCGGTTCTCATCGACGTCCTGGCACGCGGCGGCGGTGCCGGCGCGGCGCTCGAGCGTATGACGCCGCATCTGCTTTCGGGCGATGCCGGTAACGTGCCGTTCGCGATCGCGAACGCGCTCAAGGACATCGACTATTTTCGACAAATGGTCGCCGGTTCGCCGGCCAGCCACGCGATCGCCGACGGTGTGTCGGCCGCGCTTTCGGGGGTCGTGCGTGCCGGCGGCGGTGAGGCCTTCATGCCCGCGTTGAGCCGCTTGTTGCAGCAGGCCGGTGACGCCTGAGCACCATGCGCTTCATCCACGCTGCCGATCTGCACATCGATAGCCCACTGCGCGGACTCGACCGCTACGAAGGCGCGCCGGTCGAGCGCATCCGCGGCGCGACGCGCCGGGCGCTCGAGAACCTCGTCGACCTGGCCATCGAGGCCGCGGTCGACTTCGTGCTGCTCGCCGGTGACGTGTATGACGGCGACTGGCAGGACTTCCACACCGGCCTCTACTTCCGCGGACAGATGGTGCGCCTCGAGCGGGCCGGCATCGCGGTATTCATCGTGCAGGGCAATCACGACGCGCAGAGCGTGATCACGCGGCGCCTGGTACCGCCCGCGAATGTCACCGTGTTCTCCAGCCGCAGTGCCGAGACCGTCGTGCTCGAGAAGTCCGGCGTTGCCATCCACGGGCGCAGCTTTCCCAACCGCGCCGTCGACGAGGACCTCGTACCCGGCTACCCGGCGCCGCTGCCCGGCTTGTTCAACATCGGCGTGCTGCATACCAGCCTCACCGGGCGGCCCGGCCACGATCGCTACGCGCCGACGCAGCCCGCCACCCTGGCGGGGAAGGGCTACGACTACTGGGCCCTCGGCCACGTGCATGCGCGCGAAGTGGTGAGCGAATCGCCGCGCATCGTCTTCCCAGGCAACCTGCAGGGACGACACGCCAACGAGACCGGCGCCAAGGGCTGCGAGCTGGTGACGGTGGAGGGCGGCCGTCTCGACAGCGAGTTCGTGCCGCTCGACGTCGTGCGCTGGCACCAGTTGCAGGTGTCGCTCGAAGGTGCGGACGACCTCGGCGCGGTCGCCGCGGCGTTTCGCGACGCCGCCGAGGCGGTCGTCGGCGCCGCGCCGGATCGCCTGCACGCGATGCGCGTGACGTTGACGGGAACGAGTGCCCTGCAGGCGCTCGAGGCGCGCAGCCCGGGCACCCTGGCGGCTCATGTGCAGGCTGCGGCGCAGGATATCGGCGAGGCCGAGGTGTGGGTCGAGCAGGTGCGCAGCCAGCTCGCCGCCCCGCTCGAGCGCCTCGCGCAGGCCGAGCGGGACGACGCGGTCGGTGAGCTCGTGCGCCTGGTCGACGCGCTGGTGGCGGACCCGGAGCGCCTGGCCGCGTTCGTCGAAGGCGAGCTCGGCCGCCTGTTGCACGGTCTGCCGGGCGAGGTCGGTGATGTCGGCCTCGCACTCGACGGCAATGCCGCCGAGCTCGGTGCGCTCCTGCGTGACGCCGAAGCGACCGTACTGGCCCGCCTGCTCGACGACGGGCAACCCTGATGCGTCTCGCCCGGCTCATCCTGCAGGCGTTCGGCCCCTTCAGCGGCGAGACGCTGGATTTCGCGCGTGGCGCGGCCAATCTGCATCTCGTCTATGGGCCCAACGAGGCGGGCAAGTCGTCGGCCTTGCGCGCGATGCTCGATCTGCGCTTCGGCGTTCCCCAGCGCAGCAGCGACACCTTCCTGCACAGTGCGCGCGAGCTGCGGATCGCCGGCGTGTTCATCGACGCCGATGGCGCGGAGGTCGGCCTCGTGCGGCGCAAGGGACGCAAGGACACGCTGCACAGCTTCGACCCGGCCGTCGGCCCGGCCGAGCCGCAGGACGTGGCGTCCGCCGAACTCGTGCACGCGCTGACGGCCGGCCTGCAGCGGGCCGAGTTCGAGATGATGTTCGGTATCGACCACGCGCGTTTGCGCGAAGGGGGCCGCAACCTGGTGCGCGGCGAGGGTGAACTCGGTGCCGCGCTGTTCGAGGCGAGTGCCGGCACGCGGGGTGTCGCCGCGCTGGTCGAGACCTTGGACGCGGATGCGAAGCATTACTTCAATCCGCACGGGCGTGCGCAGCATGCCGTGATCAATGCCGCGCGGCATGCCCTCGACGAGGCGCGCCGCGAGTTGCGCGAGGCGCAGACGCGGCCCAACGACTGGCACCGCCTGCAGCGTGACCACGAGGCAGCAGTCGACCGCCTGCAGGCGATCGGTGCCGAAATCGAAGCGGCGCGGCGGCGCGAGAACGAGCTCACCGCGCTCGGCGTCGTCGAGCCGCAGCTGCGGCGCAGCGATCAGCTCGCGCGCGAGTTCGAGGCGCTGGGCGAGGTGCCCGATCTGCCGGCCGATGCGCGCGAGCGCCGTCTCGCGGCCGAGCAGGCGCAGCGGCGCGCCGCCATCGATCGCGACGAGGCTCGCGCCGAACTCGCGCGCTGTGACGACACGCTCGGCACCCTGCCGGACGATGCGCTGATACTCGAACATGCCGAGGCCGTCGAGCGCCTGGCGGCCGCGGCGGTTTCGGCACGGCGTGCGCGCATGGCGCTGCGTCAGCACCAGGCCGAGCTCGCCAGTGCCGAGCAGGAACTGGCCCTGCGCGCGGCGCGTGTTGCGCCGGGCGCGTTACTCGCCGACGTGCTCGGCGCGGTCCCTGCACGATCCGACCGTGTGGCCATCAACCAGCATCTGCAGGCGGTCGATACGTTGCGCGTGCGGCGCGACGGCATGCGCGAGCAGGCCGCGGCGCTGCGCGAGCAACTTGCCGGCGCGGCGGATCTGCCCACCGCGGCGATCGACCCCGCTGCTCTCGAGGGACT
>JAPOKK010000005.1 GCA_029977665.1 Pseudomonadota bacterium
CGATGTCCTGCTCGGCGAGGCGCTCGCGCAGGCGCTCGATCTGGACTTCGGCAATGGCCCGGATCTGCGCCTTGCGCAGGCCATGGAAGACCACCACCTCGTCGATGCGGTTGATGAATTCCGGGCGGAAGTGGCTCGATACCACGCTCATCACCGCGCTCTTCATCTGCTCGTAGTGCTCGTCGTCGCTCATCGTCTGGATCGTGTCCGAGCCGAGATTGGACGTCATCACGATGACGGTGTTGCGGAAATCTACCGTGCGCCCGTGACCGTCGGTCAGGCGGCCGTCGTCGAGTACCTGCAGGAGGATGTTGAACACGTCCGGGTGGGCCTTCTCGACCTCGTCGAGCAGCAGCACCGAGTAGGGCTTGCGGCGCACCGCCTCGGTCAGGTAGCCGCCTTCCTCGTAGCCGACGTAGCCGGGCGGGGCGCCGATCAGGCGCGCTACGGCGTGCTTCTCCATGTACTCGGACATGTCGATCCGCACCAGCGCTTCCTCGGTGTCGAACAGGAACTCGGCCAGCGATTTACACAGCTCGGTCTTGCCGACGCCGGTCGGACCGAGGAACAGGAACGAGCCGTTGGGCCGGTTGGGGTCGGACAGGCCGGCACGCGAGCGGCGGATGGCGTTGGCCACCGCGACCACGGCCTCGTCCTGGCCGATGACGCGCTTATGCAGCGCGTCCTCCATGCGCAGCAGCTTGTCGCGCTCGCCTTCGAGCATCTTGGAAACCGGGATCCCGGTCCATTTCGACACCACCTCGGCAACTTCCTCCTCGGTGACGCGGTTGCGCAGCAGCTGCTGCCGGGGCTCGTCACCGTCCTCGCGCGAGGCATCGGCGAGGCGCTTTTCGAGCTCGGGGATCACGCCGTACTGCAGCTCGGACATGCGGTTCAGGTCGCTCGCTCGGCGCGCGTTCTCGAACTCGAGTCGGGCGCGCTCGAGTTCGGCCTGGACGTGGTGGGTCCCGGCGAGCGCGGCCTTCTCCGATTTCCAGATTTCTTCGAGGTCGGCATATTCCCGCTCGACCTCCGCGATCTGCTTCTCGAGGTCGCCGAGGCGCTTCTTCGAGGCCTCGTCCTTTTCCTTGCGCAGCGCTTCGCGCTCGATCTTGAGCTGGATGGCGCGCCGTTCGAGGCGATCCATGACTTCCGGCTTGGAGTCGATCTCGATGCTGATGCGGCTGGCCGCCTCGTCGATGAGGTCGATGGCCTTGTCGGGGAG
The DNA here is from genome assembly GCA_029977665.1 of Pseudomonadota bacterium. GTDB lineage: Bacteria > Pseudomonadota > Gammaproteobacteria > JACKNG01. Next base: position 1,226 of record JAPOKK010000005.1, read on the forward strand.
CTGGCGGTCGGTGATGTAGCGGTGCGAGAGGCTGGCCGCGGCGACGATCGCGGGATCGGTGATTTCCACGCCGTGGTGCACCGCGTAGCGCTCCTTCAGGCCGCGCAGGATGGCGATCGTGTCCTCCACCGAGGGCTCGTCCACCAGCACCTTCTGGAAGCGGCGTTCGAGCGCGGCGTCCTTCTCGACGTACTGGCGGTACTCGTCGAGGGTGGTCGCGCCGATGCAGTGCAGCTCGCCGCGTGCGAGCGCGGGCTTGAGCATGTTGCCCGCATCCATCGAGCCCTCGGCCTTGCCCGCGTCGACCATGGTGTGCAGTTCGTCGATGAACAGGATCACCTGGCCTTCCTGCTTGGAGAGGTCGTTGAGCACGCCCTTGAGGCGCTCTTCGAACTCGCCGCGGAACTTCGCGCCAGCGATCAGCGCGCCCATGTCGAGCGACAGCACGCGCTTGTTCTTCAGCCCCTCGGGCACTTCGCGGTTGACGATGCGCTGCGCGAGGCCTTCGACGATGGCGGTCTTGCCGACACCGGGCTCGCCGATCAGCACGGGATTGTTCTTGGTCCGGCGCTGCAGCACCTGGATGGTGCGGCGGATTTCGTCGTCGCGGCCGATCACCGGGTCGAGCTTGCCCTGCTCGGCGCGCTCGGTGAGGTCGATGGTGTATTTTTCGAGCGCCTGGCGCTGTTCCTCGGCGTTCGGATCGCTCACCGCCTCGCCGCCGCGCAGCTGGTCGATGGCCTCTGTCACGCGTTTGACGTCGGCGTTGTGCTGCTTGAGCAGGCGGCCGAGTTCGCCCTGGTCCTCGAACGCGGCGAGCACGAACAGCTCGCTCGCGATGTAGGCGTCCTTGCGCTGCTGGGCGAGCTTGTCGGTCACGTTGAGCAGCTTGATCAGGGCGTTCGACGGGTGCACGTCGCCGGCGTTGCCGGACACCTTGGGCAGCTGTTCGAGGGCGCGGCCGAGCTGCGAGCGCAGGCCCGAGACGTTCACCCCGGTGTTCTGCAGCAGCTGGCGGATGGTCGAGCCTTCCTGGTCGAGCAGCGCGGTCATCAGGTGCACCGGCTCGATGAACTGGTTGTCCAGGCCGAGCGCGAGGCTCTGGGCCTCGGACAGCGCGAGCTGGAATTTCTGGGTCATTTTGTCGGCACGCATGCGACGCAACCTCGTATCAGATGAATCGGGACTGCTGGCCAGATGGGGCCGGCAGGTGCGCGAATCAAGCGCGCGACGACGATCGCCGCGTGGCGCTCACGGAGATTTGAGCCAGATCAAGGCCGCCATGCGCCCGGTGCGGCCGTCGCGTCGATAAGAGTAGTAGTGCGTCGCGTCGTCGTGGACGCAGATCCCGGCCATGCTGCAGGCACCGACGCCGGCACCGCCGAGCTGGCGCGCGGCGAGCGCGGCGAGATCGCAGTGCCAGCCCGTTGTGGCTGGCGTGAAACAGGCTGTTGCAGCGGGTGTCGCGGCGCCCAGGGCGGCGCGCACGTCGTCGCCGACGACGTAGGCCGCGGCGCCGATACACGGCCCGACCCAGGCCAGCAGGGCCGCCGGCGGCGCGCGGAAAGCGGCCACGGCGCGCGCGATGATGCCGCCGGCGAGCCCGCGCCAGCCGGCGTGCACGGCGGCCACTTCATGCCCGTCTCGCGAGCACAACAAGATGGGGACGCAGTCGGCCACCATGACCGCGCAGGCGAGGCCGGGCACGGCGGTGATGGCAGCGTCGGCCTGCCGACCGGCGCCGGGTGCGGTGAGGCGTAAGACCTCGACGCCGTGGACCTGTTGCAACCAGCACGGCGGGGTCTCGAGGCCGAGTGCGCGTTGCAGGCGCGCGCGGTTTTGGGCGACGGCGTCGGCATCGTCGCCGACGTGGGCGCCGAGGTTGAAACTGTCCCACGGCGTACGGCTGACGCCGCCGAGGCGCGTCGTGAAGCAGGCGCCGACGTTCGCCGGCGCCGCCCACGCCGGCGCGATCAGCGGGGGCTGCGAGGGCTGCGTGGTGTGCCGCTCAGCCATGCTGCGCGGCATCCGCGGCCAGCGCTTCGATGAGGGCCGCGAGGTCGTCCGGCCGCGGCGCTTCGACGACGACTGGCGCGCCGCTCGCCGGGTGCTCGAACGCGAGCCGGGCGGCGTGCAGCGCCTGGCGCGGAAAACCTTGCAGCAGCGCGATGAGCTCGGCGTCGGCGCCGCGCGGCGGCCGCGGCCGCGCGCCGTAGCGCACGTCGCCGACCAGCGGATGGTTGCGCGAGGCGAGGTGCACGCGGATCTGGTGGGTGCGGCCGGTCTCGAGGCTCACTTCGAGCAGGCTGTGCGCGCGGTAGCGCGCCTTGACGCGGTAGTGCGTCACCGCCGGGCGGCCGGCCTCGCTCACGCACATGCGCGTGCGCAGGCGCGGGTCGCGTGCGATCGGGGCATCGATGGTGCCGCCGGCGACGAGCACGCCGGTGACGACCGCCTCGTAGGTGCGGGCGATGCGCCGAGCGGCCATCGCGCGCACCAGTGCCTGGTAGCTCGCGGGGGTGCGCGCGATCAGCAGCAGGCCCGAGGTGTCCTTGTCGATGCGGTGCACGAGGCCGGCGCGCGGCAGCACGGCGAGTTCGGGGAAGCGCGCGATCAGGCCGTTGACCAGCGTGTGGTCGCGGTTGCCGGCGCCGGGGTGGACGACCACCCCGGCCGGCTTGTCGACGACGACGAAGGCATCGTCGAGCAGCGCGACGCGGAACGCGACGGTCTGCGGAGCGAGCGTCTCGTCCGCCTCCAGCGCAGCGGTCACCGCGACCTGGTCTCCGGTGTGAACGCGCTCGCGCGGGCGCGCCGGGGCGTCGTTGAGCGCCGCCTGCCCGGCCTCGATCCACTGTTTCAGGGCGGACCGCGAGTACTGCGGCAGGAGCCTGGCCAGGGCCTGGTCGAAGCGCAGGCCGTCGAGTTCGGGCGGCACGCGCAGCGCGTGGTTCTCGGTGCGGGTTGCGCTCATGACCGCGATTGTCGCTTTTCCGGGCGCTGCGCTAAGATGCGCTGCCGTCCACCGCGCGCTGTCCCGAGAGCGCCCCGACCCGATGAGATCATTGATCAATCTACCCCTGTTCCGTACCGCCGGCCTGCTGCTGCTGTTCGCCCTGTCGGGCTGCGGCTACTTCCAGAGCCAGTCCGACCGTGACCGCGAGGCCGCGAAGTGGCCCGAAGATCGCCTCTACCACGCGGCCAAGCAACGTCTCGACTCCGGCTCGTGCACCGGCGCCATCGATTTCTACGAGAAGCTGCAATCGCGCTACCCGTTCGGCGTGTATACCCAGCATGCCCAGCTCGAACTCGCCTATTGTTACTATCGCACCGATGACCCCGGCCAGGCGATCGCGACGATCGACCGCTTCATCAAGCTCTACCCGTCGCACGAGCACATGGCCTACGCGTTCTACCTGCGCGGGCTGATCAACTTCGGCCGTGGTTACGGCCTGACCGAGCGCTACCTGCCGAAAGATCCGTCTCAGCGCGATCCCGGCATCAGCCTCGAGTCGTTCAACGATTTCAGCGAGCTGATCAAGCGCTTCCCCGACAGCATCTACGTCGAGGACGCGCAGAAGCGCATGCGCTACCTGCGTAACATCCTCGCCCAGCACGAAGTCAACGTGGCCAATTACTACATGCGTCGCGGCGCCTTCGTCGCGGCGGCCAACCGCGCGCGCTACGTGGTCGAGAACTACCAGCAGACGCCGGCCATGCCGGAAGCGCTGGTGCTATTGGCGAAATCCTACAAGGTGCTCGAGCTCAACGAGCTCGCCGCCGATGCCATGCGGGTGCTGGAAATCAACTACCCGAACCATCCCGGTATCGAGGAAGTGAAACAGACCCGCGTGCGCTGAGGCGTGACGCCAGGGAAATGATCGGCGCCGCGCCGGCGGTCACGACGACGGTTGCTGCTCGTCGTAACGCGAGGTGATCGGGAAACGCCGGTCGCGCCCGAAGGCGCGCTTGGAGATGCGTACCCCCGGTGCCGCCTGGCGGCGCTTGTACTCGTTGCGATCGACCATCTGCGCGACCCGGCGTACGACCTCGATGTCGAAACCGTGTTCGGCGATTTCGCGCGGCGTCATGTCCTGCTCGATGTAGCGTTCGAGGATGGGGTCGAGGATCTCGTAGGGCGGCAGGCTGTCGGAGTCCTTCTGGTCGGGCGCCAGTTCGGCCGTCGGCGGGCGCTCGATGACGCGCGGCGGGATGACCTCGGCGATGCGGTTGCGCCAGCGTGACAGGCGGTAGACGAGGGTCTTGGGTATGTCCTTCAGCGGTGCGAAGCCGCCGGCCATGTCGCCGTAGAGCGTCGCGTAACCGACCGCCATTTCGCTCTTGTTGCCGGTCGCGAGCACGATGTTGCCGGTGGCGTTCGATTGCGCCATGAGAATGACGCCGCGGCTGCGCGCCTGGATGTTCTGCGCGGTCACGCCATCGGCATCGCCGCCGAGCAGCGGTGTCAGGACCTCGCCGAAGGCCTTGACCGGCCCCTCGATCGGCACGACGTGGAAGGCGCAGCCGAGCCGCGCGGCTTCCTCGCGCGCGTCGTCGATGCTCATGTCGGCGGTATAGCGTGACGGCATGGACACCGCCGTGACGCACTCGGCGCCGAGCGCGTCGACCGCCAGTGCCAGCGTCAGAGCCGAGTCGATGCCGCCGGACAAGCCCAGCACGCAGCCCTTGAAGCGGTTCTTGCGCACGTAATCGCGAATGCCGAGCACCAGCGCCTGGTAGACCGCTGCGTCGGCATCTGGTGTCGTCGCGAGCGCGCCGCGCGGCACGAGTCCGTCGGCGGTGCGTTCGACGTCGACCACCAGCAGGTCCTCGACGAAGCTCGGTGCGAGCGCGGTGACCACGCCGCGCGCGTCGAGCGCGAACGAGCCACCGTCGAAAATGAGTTCGTCCTGCCCGCCGACGGTGTTGACGTAGACCACCGGCAGGCCGGCCGCGTGCGCCGCTGCCGTGACGGCATTGGTGCGCTCGACCGCCTTGCCCATGTGGTAGGGCGAGGCGTTGAGATTACAGATGAGTTCCGCACCGGCCGAGGCGGCCTGGACCGCGGTCTGCGGCGCCCAGATGTCCTCGCAGATGCTCAGCCCCACACGCACGCCGCCAAGCTCGATAATTGTCGCTGCGGTGCCGGGCTCGAAGTAGCGTTTTTCGTCGAACACCGAGTAGTTCGGCAGGCGCTGCTTGCGGTAGTTGGCGACCTGGCGGCCGCCGTGAAACACCGCGGCGCTGTTGTAGGTGTTCGCGCCATCGCGCTCCGGGTAGCCGAGCACGACGTGGATGTCCGGCTCGGCCGCCGCGATGGCGTCGAGCGCGCTGCGCACGCGGCGATGCAGTCCCGGACGGAAGAGGAGGTCTTCGGGCGGGTAGCCGGTCACCGCGAGTTCCGGGAAGACGACCGCGTGGGCGCCGTGTTCGACCCGCGCGGTGCGCGCCAGGTCGATGATGCGCGCGGTGTTGCCGGCGATGTCGCCGACGCAGAAGTCGGCCTGGGCCAGCACCAGTCGCAGGGATGCCGTCATCGAATGTCCTGCTCACCCGTGCCGCGCGGGGCGGCACGGGTGACTCCGGGTACGCTCAGCCGAGGGCCTTGGCCATCGCCGAACCGAGTTCGGCCGGTGAGCGCACGGTGGTGACGCCGGCCGCTTCGAGCGCGGCGAACTTGTCGTCGGCCGTGCCCTTGCCGCCGGAGATGATGGCGCCGGCGTGGCCCATGCGCTTGCCGGGTGGGGCAGTGACGCCGGCGATGTAGCCGACCACCGGCTTGGTCACGTTCTCCTTGATGAAGGCCGCGGCTTCCTCTTCCGCCGAGCCGCCGATCTCGCCGACCATGATGATGCCCTCGGTCTGCGCGTCGTCCTGGAACAGCGCCAGGCAGTCGATGAAGTTCATGCCGTGGATGGGGTCGCCCCCGATACCGACGCAGGTGCTCTGACCGAGGCCGGCGGCGGTGGTCTGGTGCACGGCCTCGTAGGTCAGCGTACCCGAGCGCGAGACGATGCCGATCTTGCCGGCCTGGTGGATAGCGCCCGGCATGATGCCGATCTTGCACTGGCCGGGGGTGATCACGCCGGGGCAGTTGGGACCGATGAGGTAGACGTCACCGCGCGCCGTCAGGCTCGCTTTCACGCGCAGCATGTCGAGCACCGGGATACCCTCGGTGATGCACACGATCAGCTTGATGCCGGCATCGGCGGCCTCGGCGATGGCATCGGCGGCGAACGGCGGCGGTACGAAGATCACCGAGGCGTCGGCGCCGGTCGCGGCGACGCCGTCGGCGACGGTATCGAAAATGGGCCGGTCGAGATGTTTCTCGCCGCCGCGCCCGGGGGTCACGCCACCGACGATCTGGGTGCCGTAGGCAATCGCCTGTTCGGCGTGGAAAGTGCCCTGCTTGCCGGTGAAACCCTGCACCAGCACGCGGGTGTTCTTGTTGACGAGAATCGACATCAGTTGCTCCCTTTGGCTGCCGCGACGACCTTGGCTGCGGCGTCGGCGAGGTTTTCGGCACTCAGGATGGCCAGCCCGCTCGAGGCCAGCATCTCCTTGCCCTCGTTGACGTTGGTGCCCTCGAGGCGCACCACCACCGGTACGTTGACGCCGACCTCCTTGACCGCCGTGATGATGCCCTCGGCGATGAGGTCGCAGCGCACGATGCCGCCGAAGATGTTGACGAGGATTGCTTTGACGTTGCCGTCCGAGACAATGATCTTGAACGCCTCGGCGACGCGCGCGGCCGTGGTGCCGCCGCCGACGTCGAGGAAGTTGGCCGGCTCGCCGCCGGACAGCTTGATGATGTCCATCGTCGCCATGGCGAGGCCGGCGCCGTTGACCATGCAGGCGATGTTGCCGTCGAGGGTGACGTAGTTGAGGTCGAACTCCTTGGCGCGGCGTTCCTTCTCGTCTTCCTGGCTGGCATCGCGCCAGTCGGCGATGTCCTGCCGGTAGAGGGCGTTGTCGTCGACGTTGATCTTGGCGTCGAGCGCGCACAGCGAGCCGTCGGTGAGGATGGCAAGGGGATTGATTTCGACCAGGCTGAGATCGCGCGCGCAGAACAGGCGGTAGAGCCCGCCCAGGATCCCCTGGAGCTGCTTGCGCTGGTCCTTGTCGAGTTCGAGCGCGAAGGCCATCTGGCGGCACTGGTAATCCTGCAGCCCGAGTACCGGGTCGACGCTGAAGGTGATGATCTTCTCGGGCGTGGAGGCGGCGACTTCCTCGATGTCCATGCCGCCGGCGCGCGAGGCCATGAACGAGACGCGGCGCGTGCCGCGGTCGACCACGGCGCCGAGGTAGAGTTCGTGAGCGATGTCGGCGGCGGCAGCGATGAGCACGCAGTTGACCGGCTGGCCGTCGGGCGCCGACTGCTTGGTCACGAGCTGCGAGCCGAGCAGGCTCGCGGCGGTTTGCTCGAGCTCGGCGAGATCGCGCGTGAACTTGACGCCGCCGGCCTTGCCGCGCCCGCCCGCGTGGACCTGGGCCTTGACCAGCCAGGCATCGCCGCCCAGCGTGCGGGCCCGCTCGACGGCCTCTTGTGCGCTGGTCGCGACGTCGCCGTCCTGGACCGGAATGCCATAGTCGGCGAACAGCCGCTTGGCCTGGTACTCGTGCAGATTCATGTTTCCCCCTGTCTACGTCCGGGTAAGCATAGTGATGGACGACCCGCGCGGACTGTGCCGCGGGCCGGCTGCGGCCGTAGCGCCAGGCGCAAGGCGGCGCGTGCCGCGGCGGCCTGGAGCCGTGCGGACCGGCGTGCGTGCGCGCTGGCTGAGCCGGCGTCGGGTTTCGCCGCGGAAGCTTATCATCAACCGCCTTGAGTCGCGGCGGTCTGCGGGCGAACATACGGACGAAGCAATCCGGCAAGCACGGCAGGAAGGACGACGGAGCACGGTTTTTTCCGGCGCAGGTCGCGCTCCGCAACCGTCAGCCGCCGGCGCACCCTCTCCACATCGCAGGCTCGTACATGCTCGCTCGGCTTCTCATCGGACTCGTCGTCATCGGCGCCATCGTCATGTTCGTGCGCGGCATGCGCGGGCGTGCGACGGGCACTGCGGAGCGCCCGGCCATCGACGCGCGCACCGTGCGCTGCGCGCACTGCCAGGTCTACCTGCCGCGCGATGAGGCTGTCGAGGCGGACGGTCGCAGTTATTGCTCGCGCGAACACGCGGAGCGCGCGCGCGCATGAGTGCAGCCCTGCCCGCCGCGCGCGAGGCGGATGTCCGCCAGCGCGTGGCGCTGACGAACTGGAGCGCGCTGCGCTACTTCAATTTCTACCGCATCGTCATTTCGGGTCTGTTCGCCGTGCTGGTGCTCTCAGGCAAGATGCCACCGAGCCTCATGCAGCTCGATGCCCGCTTGTTTGCCGGCGCGGCGGTGGCTTACGCCGTCGGCGCGGTCGTCGCACAGTATTTCGTCGAACAACGCACGTTCCCGTATCGCGTGCTGGTCTACGGCCTCACGGTGGTCGACGTCATCGCCATCACGGTGATGATGCACGCCGCCGGCGGCGTTGCCAGCGGGCTCGGCATGCTGCTGGTCGTGGCCGTCGCCGGAACCTGCCTGCTGGCCTCGGGCCGCGCGGGGGTGTTCTTCGCCGCGCTCGCGAGTCTCGCGTTCCTCGGCGAGACCGTGTTCGGCACGCTCTATCTCGGCTACGCGAGCGCCAACTACACCCAGGCCGGCCTGCTCGGCGCGGCTTGTTTCGGTACCGCCATCCTGGCCTCGGCGCTGGCCGAGCGGGCGCGCCGGGGCGAGGCGCTCGCGGCGCGCCGCGCCATCGATATCGAGAACCTCTCGTTGCTCAACGAGCACATCGTCAGGCGCATGCGTGCCGGCATCATGGCGCTCGACGCCGAGAGCCGCGTCGTGCTGATGAACGACGCGGCGAGCGAGATCCTCGGCCGCGATGCGCCGCCCGGCCCCGGCGTCGCGCTCGGCAGCCTGTCGCGCCAGCTCGAGCACGCCTACCAGGGCTGGGTGCGTACCGGCGAGAACCCCGAGAACACCATCACCGGGCGCGGCAACATCAATGCCCTGGTCTCGTTCACCGAGCTCGGCGCGGCCGGTCATACCGGCACGCTGGTGTTTCTCGAGGACGCCGCGGAGACGCGCCAGCGCGCGCAGCAGCTCAAGCTCGCCTCGCTCGGGCGGCTGACCGCGAGCATCGCGCACGAGATCCGCAATCCGCTCGGCGCGATCAGCCACGCCGGGCAGCTACTCTCCGAGTCGCCCGCGCTGGCCGCCGAGGACCGGCGCCTGATCGAAATCATGCTGCAGCACACGCAGCGCGTTAACACCATCATCGAGAACATCCTCACGCTCGGCCGGCGCAAGGACGTCGTGCCCGAGAGTTTCGACCTGGTCACCTGGTTCGACGGCTTCCGGCAGGAGCTTCAGCAACGCTTCGAACTGGCCGATGAGGACATCCAGACGCGCTGGCAGGAGGAGCCGATCGTGGTCAGGATGGACAAGACCCAGCTGCACCAGGTGCTGTGGAACCTGAGCGAAAACGCGTTGCGCTACGCGCGCGAACAACCGCGGCTGCTGTTCGAGGCCGGCATCAATACCAGCAACGGACGTCCGTTCATCGACCTGCAGGATTCCGGCCCCGGCCTCGACCCGGCCATCGCCGATCGCCTGTTCGAGCCGTTCGCGACCTCCGAGGCCGAAGGCACCGGCCTCGGCCTCTATATCGCGCGCGAGATGTGCGAATCCAACCAGGCGTCCCTGCAGCTCGTGCCGGGCACGGGCGGCTGCCGCTTCCGCATCACCTTCACCCATCCCAACCGCCAGCAACGGACGGGCGAGCTATGAGCGAACATCGCGCCCTGATCGTCGACGACGAACCCGATATCCGCGAACTACTGTCCATCACGCTCGCGCGCATGGACGTCGCGAGCGCCGCCGCGGCCAACATGAACGAGGCCGAGTCGCTGCTGCGCGCGGAGCATTTCGACCTCTGCCTGACCGACATGCGCCTGCCCGATGGCAACGGGCTCGACCTCGTCGCCCTCGTCGCGCGGCGCTATCCGCGCCTGCCGATCGCGGTCATCACCGCGCACGGCAACATGGAATCGGCCATCCAGGCGCTCAAGTCGGGCGCCTTCGATTTCGTCACCAAGCCGGTCGATCTCAAGGACCTGCGCAACCTCGTCGCCCAGGCGCTGCGCCTGCGCGGCACGCCGGCGGAGTCGTCGCGCGCGCTGATCGGGCAATCGGCGCCGATCGAGCGCTTGCGCGCGACCGTCGCCAAGCTCGCCCGCAGCCAGGCGCCGGTCTATATCAGCGGTGAGTCGGGCACCGGCAAGGAGCTCGTCGCGCGGCTGATACACGAGCAGGGCGCGCGCGCCGAGGCCGCGTTCGTGCCGGTCAACTGCGGCGCCATCCCCGACGAACTCATGGAAAGCGAGCTGTTCGGACATCGCAATGGCAGTTTCACCGGCGCCGTTGCCGACAAGCCCGGCCTGTTCCAGGCCGCCGATGGCGGCACGCTGTTCCTCGACGAAGTCGCCGAACTGCCGCTGCACATGCAAGTCAAGCTGCTCCGCGCCATCCAGGAGAAGCGCGTGCGCCCGGTCGGCGCCGAGGAGGAAGTGCCGGTCGACTGCCGCATCCTGTGTGCCACGCACAAGAACCTGGCGGCGCTGGTCGAGGCCGGCGCGTTCCGCCAGGACCTCTATTACCGCCTGAACGTCATCGAGCTGAACGTGCCGCCGCTGCGCGAGCGGCGCGACGATGTCGAGCTGCTGATCGACCATTTCCTCGGGCAGAAGGCTGCCGAGTTCGGCGTGCCGACGCCGACCCTGGGGCGGGTCGCGCGCGATGCCTTGGTCGCTTACGACTTCCCCGGCAACGTGCGAGAACTCGAGAACATCCTCGAACGCGCCCTGACGCTGTGCGAGAACGACGAGATCCACGTCACCGACCTGCGCCTGAACGGCGCTGCGGCGGAGACCGCGGCGCCCCCGTCAGCCACCGCGGGCAACCCGTCCGCCGACCCGGCGCCGCCGGGCGCCGCCAATCCGGTTGGCCCACCGGCGGGCGGGGCCGAACTGCAGGCCTATCTCGACGACGTCGAGCGCCAGCGCATCACCGAGGCGCTGGAGCGTACGCGCTGGAACAAGACCCAGGCAGCGAAGCTGCTCGGCATCAGCTTCCGCGCGCTGCGCTACCGCCTGGAGAAGCTCGGCATCGAATAGGGGCTCGGGGGGGAGGGGCGCAACACCGGGGGGAGCACGGTCCGCCAATCGCGGCCCGCTGCCGCCGCCGCGTCACTTCGCGGCCGTCGCCTAGTGACGCTCAACGTCACATTGTGCCGCGCCTCGCCGCGATGCAGCGGTCGTAAGGCTGACTTGCGATGTGTGATGCGAGCAGAAAAGCGCGTCACTACGCGGAAAACCTGTCATTGGGCAAAGTTGGCACGCCGGCTGCATGAATGTCCCGCAGTCGCAGGCGGGTCATCCCAGACCACCGGCACCCCGGGAGACCGCGGGGCAGGCAGCTGAGCACCAGCCGCGCGGATACCAAAGACATTTGACTCGAGGAGACAGTCAACATGAACAAGCAGCAAGGTTTTACGCTCATCGAACTCATGATCGTGGTCGCGATCATCGGCATCCTGGCCGCTGTCGCCATCCCGGCCTACCAGGATTACACGGTTCGCGCCAAGGTCACCGAGGGTCTGAGCCTCGCTTCCGGTGCGAAGACTTCGGTTGCGGAGTACTTCTCCAGCGAGGGTACACTGCCGACCAGCAATACCGAGGCTGGCATGGCACAGGCCGCTTCCATCCGCGGAAATGCCGTCCGGCAGGTACTCGTCACGAATGCAGGCGCCATCCAGATCACCTTCTCGGGCGCGCCGATTGAAGGTGCCCTGCTGGAACTCAACCCGACCGACAACGGTGGTCAGCTGGTGTGGGAATGCGGCGGCGGTGCGACCGACCTCGCCTCGAAGTATCGCCCGTCCTCCTGCCGCTGATAACCGGCCCTCGAACCGGACAGCAAGAGCACGCCGCGGCAACGCGGCGTGCTTTTTTTTGTGCCGCGCTCCATGACTCGCTCGCTAATCGCCGCCTGGCTCGCCATCGCCGTCCTCACGGCCGGCATCTACTGGTCGGGCCTCCATGGTGATTTCGCCTTCGACGATTACCACGTCATCGTCGACAACCCCACGCTCGATCTCGCGAACTTCGCGCCCGCCACGCTGCTCGACGCTGCATTCTCGACAGAAACGGGGCCGCTGCTACGCCCGTTCGCGATGCTCTCTTTCGCCGTCGACCGCACGCTGGGCGGTCCCGAGGCCTTCCACTTCAAGCTCGCGAACGTCGTGCTGCACCTTCTGAACGCGGCGGTGCTGCTGGCGCTGCTGTGCCGCGTGCTACCGCGCCTCGCGCCCGCGTCGCGACCGGTCCCCGTCCTCGTCGCCGCGGTCGTCGTCGCGCTGTGGGCGGTACATCCGATCAACCTCAGCAGCGTGCTCTATGTCGTGCAGCGCATGACGCTGCTCGCCGCGATGGGCGTGCTCGTCGCGCTCATTGCCTACTGCGTGGCGCGCGAACGCCAGCTCGCGGGGCGGCCGGCTTCCTGGGGGCCGTGGGTCGCCGGCGGCATGGGCTGGCTGCTCGGTCTCGCGTCGAAGGAGACGGCCGCGCTGTTGCCCTTGTTCGTACTCGCTATCGAGGTCTTCGCCTTTCGTTTCGCCGCCCTGCCGCGACCGCGCGGCTGGCAGCGCGGCCTACTGCTGCTCGGCGTGGCCGCGCTCGGGACAGCCGCGATATTGCTCTTCATCGAACTCATCGGGCGCTACGGTTCGCGCGATTTCACGCTCGCCGAGCGCCTCATGACCGAGGCGCGCGTGGTGGTCATTTACCTGCGCATGCTGCTCGTCCCCGATCTGTCGCTGTTCGCGATGTTTCACGACGACATCACGTTCTCGCGCGGGGTGTTGTCGCCGCCGACGACACTGCTCGTGCTGCTCGTCATCGGCGCCGCCGCGCTGTTGATGCTGCGCGGGCGCCCGCGCTATCTCGCCTTCGGTATCGCCTGGTTCTTCGCCGCCCATGCGCTGGAATCGACCGTGCTGCCGCTCGAGCTGATGCACGAGCATCGCAATTACCTGGCCGCCGTAGGGCCGCTCGTCGCCCTCGTCATGGCGATCTACCTGCTCCTCGAAACCCGCCTGTCGACACGCGGGTTGGCGTTCGTCGCCCTCGCTGGCGTGGCGATACTCGCCGGTATCACGGGCCTCCGCGCGGCCAAGTGGGCCGATCCCTGGCAGCAGATGGCGATGGAAGCGCATTACCACCCGCAGTCTTCGCGCACCACCTACGAATACGGGCGCCTCGCCATCAAGCGCGCCGGCGAGACGAACAACGCCGCGCTGTACGCGGAAGGGCTGGCCGCAGTCGAGCGCTCGACAACGCTCGAGCCGGTGTACAAGCCTTACGTCGCGAAGGCGTCGCTGATCAACCAGGCGCTCAACACGGACGCGCCAGAGCGCGCCGAGCGGCATCTCGCCGACGTCCTGGACGACCCGCGCGACCGGCAGCGCGTGGAAATCTTTCATTCGATCGTCTACTGCCAGGTCACGGCAACGTGCAAGCCGCACCCGGACGTGGTCTTCCGCCTCGCCGAAAGCCTGCTCGGTGACGAAGACCTCGCCCCGGTTCGCCGCCGCAAGACGCTCGAATGGTTGGCCGTGTACTACAGCAACATCCTGGGTGACAGCGACGCGGCGATCCGCATCCTCTCCGAGCTGACGGAGGAGTGGCCGTACGCTCGGGCCGGGCGTATTCGTCTGATGGAAGTCCTCATGGCTGTCGGCAGGGCAGCGGAAGCGCGCGCGATGGCGAAGGAATACCTCGATGCGCGGCCCTGGCACTACCCTGTCACCAACCGCCCGGAGTACCGTCGCCTACGCCGGCTGCTGCACGGGCCTTCCTGAGCCCGCGCCGCATGCCGCTCAGTCGCCCGGCGCGTCCGACTCGTCGTCGCGCCGCACCAGGCGCCGCTCGGCGTCGGCTTCCTTGTAGTGCAGGGCCGATACCAGTTCGGCGAGGATGCCGATGAGAAACGTCAGCACGGCCGACAGGAACACCACCGCCGACATGTTGGTGAAGCGGTGGAACATGACGAACGTATAGAGGTAATAGAGCGCGCCGGTCGTGAACAGGGCGAGGCTGACCGGCAGGAACAGGCGCATGGGTGAGAACAGCGTGCCGACCTTGAGGATGATCATGAAGAAGCGCACGCCGTCTTCGAGCAGGCGGATGTGACTCTTGCCGCTGCGGCTGCGCGCCGCGATCGGCACGTAGGCGACCGGCAGGCCCGAGCGGAAGAACGCCATGGTGCAGGTCGTCGGGTAGGAGAAGCCGTTCGGGTAGAGATACAGGAAGCGGCGGAAATGCCGCGCACGCACGGCGCGGAAACCCGAGGTCAGGTCGGCGATGCGGTGGCCGGCCATGTAGCTCGCGAGGTGGTTGTAGATCCAGTTCGCGGCGAGGCGCTGCGGCGAGGCATGGCTGCCCCAGGTGCGCGCGCCGACCGCCATCTCGTAACCTTCGTCGAGCTTGGCGACGAGGCTCGCGATGACCGCGGGGTCGTGCTGGCCGTCGGCGTCGAGGAATACCAGCACGTCGTGGCTCGCCTGGCGTGCGCCGGTTTTCACTGCCGCACCGTTGCCCATGCTGTAGGGATGGTGGATGCAGCGCACCTCGAAGCGCGCGCAGACCGCCGCCGTGTCGTCGGTGCTGCCGTCGTTGACGACGATGATCTCGGCATCCGGGTGGTGGTGCCGGATCTCGGGCAGCAGCTTCTCGAGGTTGCGCGCCTCGTTGCGGGCCGGGAGGATGATGGAGACCTGGCTCATCGTGCTGCCGCGGCGCCGCCGGGCCTCAGCCGGTGTCCGCGCCGGGCCGCTTCATGGGCGTACGGTGCTGGGACAGCACGCCGAGCAGCTGGCGGTAGAGCTTGGGATTGGCCGCGACCACGTGGCCGCAGGCGAGATGGGTCTCGCCGCCCTGCGGATCGCCGACGAGGCCGCCCGATTCGAGCACGATGAGGGCGCCGGCGGCGATGTCCCAGGGCTTGAGGCCGAACTCCCAGAAGCCGTCGAGACGGCCGCAGGCGACGTGCGCGAGATCGAGCGCGGCGGCGCCGGCGCGGCGCACGTCGGCGCATTGCGCGAGCATCGCGGCGAACGACGGGATGTAGTCCTTGAGCTGTTCGGCGCGGCGCACCGGGAAGCCGGTCGCGAGCAGGGCATTGTCGAGGTGCTGGCAGCGCCCGACGCGGATGCGGTGGCCGTTGAGCTGCGCGCCGGCGCCGCGCGAGGCAGTGAACATCTCGTCGCGCACCGGGTCGTAGATCACCGCCTGGTCGAGACGGCCGCGCACCCTGAGCGCGATGGAGACGGCGAACTGCGGGTAGCCGTGCAGGTAATTGAGCGTCCCGTCGAGCGGGTCGACGACCCATTCGAACTCCGATTCGCCTTGTCCGCCCGATTCCTCGGCAAGCACCGCGTGACCGGGGTAGGCGCCGAGCAGGGTCTCGATGATGGTCGCCTCGGCCTCGCGATCGATCTGCGAGACGTAGTCCTGGTGCCCCTTGCGATCGATCTTGAGTTCATGCAGCCGGTTCTGTCCGCGCGAGATGATGGTGCCGGCCCGCCGCGCGGCGCGCACGGCGATGTTGAGCATGGGATGCATGAAGGGCCCGATGGAGTGGTGCGATGCGCGCGATTCTAGCAGGCTGGCGGCGGCGAACGGGGCAGGGCATGCGCCACGGTGTACACTCCCGCGCCGGGCGGGCTCGAACAGCGGAGGAACACGGCCATCGTGAGCAGCAACACCGAGTCCGGAGCGGCACCGCTGGACCACGTGCGCATCGTGCTGGTCGGCACCACGCACCCGGGCAACATCGGTGCCACCGCGCGGGCGATGAAGGTGATGGGCCTGTCCGCGCTGCACCTGGTGGCACCGGCGCGCTTCCCCAGTGCCGAGGCGACCGCGCGCGCCGCGGGTGCCGACGACATCCTCGCGCGTGCACGCGTGCACGCCGACCTCGAGGACGCCCTGGTCGGCGTGCGCACGGTCTACGGCACGACGGCGCGCGAACGCCACATCGATTGGCCCGCGCAGAGTCCGCGCGAGGCTGCCGCGGCGATCGCGGCCGACGGCGAGGAAGTCGCCATCGTGTTCGGCCGTGAGCGCTCCGGGCTGACCAACCAGGAGCTCGACCGCTGCCAGCGCGCGATTCACATTCCGACCAGCGCGACGTTTCGCTCGCTCAATCTCGCCCAGGCCGTGCAAATCTGCGCCTACGAACTGCGCCTCGCCCATGTTGCCGCGGCGCCGGCCACGCCCGCGCCCCGCGAGGGCCGCGATCCGCCGGCCGCGGCTGCCGAGCTCGAGGGCTTGCGCGCGCACACGCTGGCAGTGATGGAAGCGGTCGGCTACTACGACCCGGCGCAGCCCAAGCTGCTCGAGCGGCGCTTGCAGCGCCTGTTCAACCGTGCCGGCCTGCTGCATTCCGAGAGCCAGATCCTGCGCGGCTTTCTCGCCGCCATCGCGCAGCGCGTGTCGCGCGGCGATTGAGCGCGACGTGCGCGTCGCCCCGCGCCCGGCGGCCAGGCAGGCAGCGCGCGCGCGGCGCGCCAGGGGCGCGGTAAACAACAGCGCGGGCGCCCGTGCCCGGGGCCTGGCGGGGGTCGTTGCAAACGCGGATCGCAGGACGAGCCGCAGCACCGCCAGCGGATGGCGCGGCCGCCCGCTGGTTCAGGACATCCCTAGAGCGTGCCGCGATAGACCACGCCGTGGCCCGCGCCGATGGTGCCGATGCGGTGCACCGTCTCGCCGGCCGCGGCCAGGGTCTCGCTGACACCGTCGGCCGCGGCCGCGGGCACCACTACGGCCATGCCGATGCCGCAGTTGAAGGTGCGCAGCATCTCGGCCTCGGCGATACCGCCCGCCTCGCGCAGCCAGGCGAATGCCGGCGGCAGCGCCCAGGTGCCGAGATCGATGTGCGCGGCAAGACCCTCCGGAAGCACGCGCGGCAGGTTCTCGGTCAGCCCGCCGCCGGTGATGTGGGCCATGGCGTGGATGTCGTGGGCGGCCAGCGCGGCGAGCAGCGGCTTGACGTAGATGCGTGTCGGCGCGAGCAGGACTTCGCCCAGGGTGCGCCCATCGGGATCCGTGTCGAGGACGTCGTCGAGACCGGCGCCGCTCGCTTCGAGCACACGCCGGACCAGCGAGTAGCCGTTCGAGTGCACGCCGCTCGAGGCGAGGCCGAGGATGACGTCGCCGCTCGCTACCGCGCTGCCGTCGACGACGCGTGCGCGTTCGACGACGCCAACGCAGAAGCCGGCGAGATCGTAATGCCCGGCCGGGTACATGCCGGGCATCTCCGCCGTCTCGCCGCCGAGCAGCGCGGCGCCGGCCTCGCGGCAGCCGGCGGCGACCCCGTTGACGACCGCCTCGGCGGTGTCGAGCGCGAGCGCGCCGGTGGCGAAGTAGTCGAGGAAGAACAGCGGCTCGGCGCCCTGCACAACGACGTCGTTCACGCACATCGCGACGAGATCGATGCCGATGGTGTCGTGCTGCCCGCTCTCGATGGCGAGCAGCAGCTTGGTGCCGACGCCGTCGGTGGAAGAGACCAGCACCGGGTCGCGGTAGCCGCAGGCGGCGAGGTCGAACAGGCCGCCGAAGCCACCCAGCCCGCCCATCACGCCGGCCCGCGAGGTCGCGGCCGCACCCGGCTTGATGCGCCGCACGAGTTCCTCGCCGCGTTCGATGTCGACCCCGGCGTCGCGGTAGGACAGGCCTTTGGCTTGGTCATTGCTCATGGCAGGGCTCTCCGTGGTGGGCGCATCGGGCACACCAGGCGTGCGCCGCGGGGCGCGCAGTTTACACCGAAGGGCGTGGTCGCATGCGCTCGGCCCGGGCGCGCGGGCCACGTGGCGTGGCGGTCGCGGCCGTCCTTGACTTGATTTCGACGATTGGCATAGCGTGCCGGCGCGCCGCAGGACGGGCGTGACAAACGAGCCACGCTTGCGTGCATACTGCGCCGTGGCAGGTACTCTATCGCCATCGACGGGTTCAGGACGCAACGTGGGCATGGAAAAATCCGAGGGCGCCGCAGCCGTGACTTCCCGCAGCCAGGGCCCTATCTCTCGGCACGGCATCTGCCTCTTGATGCTGCTCGCGCTGGCTCTGGCCGCGCCGGGCGTGCCCGCGCGCGACATGAGCAACCTCTACAGCGCCCAGGTCGAGGTGGCCGATCGCTCGCCGGGCGAGCTCGCGCGCGGTGCCCGCGCCGCCCTCGCCGCGGTGCTGGTCAAGCTCACCGGCGACCGTCGCGCGGCAGCCCGCGAAGGCATCGGTGCGCTGCTCGGCAAGGCGTCCAAGCTGATGTTCAAGTATGCCTACGCACCGCTGCCGGAGGGTCCCGGCCTGTTGCTCGACGCCGAGTTCGACGAGCCGGCGGTGAGCGCGGAGCTGAACGCGCTTGGTGTTCCCCTGTGGGGCAGGCAGCGTCCCGATACCGTCGCCTTCATCGTCATCGACGAGGCCGGGCGCCGCAGCGTGCTCGGCGGCGACGAGCCGGGCTTGCGCGGGGAGGCGCTGCTCACGCGCGCCGCGCAGCGCGGCATCCCGCTGCTGCTGCCGTTGATGGACATCGAGGAGACCCAGCACCTCGCCCACGCGGCCGACTGGAACGGCATCGCGACGACCGCGCTGGCGCTCGCGTCACGCTACGGCACCACGGGCGTACTGGTCGGCTACCTGCGCGAGAGTGCGCCGGGGCTGTGGGAGTCGAACTGGCGCATGCAGGTCGGCGCCGAGGCGACGAGCTGGCACGACGAAGGCGACATCGCGGCGCTGATGCTCGAAGGCGCCGCCGACCGGCTCGCCGATACGCTCGCGAGCCGTTACGCCGACCCGGGCCTGCTGGGTACCGCGGAATCGTTCGCCATCGACATCGAAGGGCTCGGCAGTGCCGCCGACTACGCGCGCGTGGTGACCTACCTCGACGGGCTGGACGCGGTCACCAGCCTGTTCGTGCGCGGGGTCGAGGCCGATCGCGTGCGCATCGAGGTCAGCGCCCGCGGCGGCCGCGCCGGCTTCGCCCAGACGATTGCCTTCGGCCGCGTGCTGACCCCCCTGCCGCTGCCGGACGCCTACCGGTTGTTGCCGTGATGACGGCCCGCTCGACGCCGTCGTGGGACGCGGATGCTGCCGGCCTCAAGCGCGGCCGGCCGGGGCCGCGCTGCCGCTCGGCCGCGGAGCGGCCGGCGTGAGCGCGCCCGCCCTGACCGATTCGCAGAAGTGGCTGGTCTTGTCGTGCCTGCTGCTGACGGGCTGGCTGACCTGGCTGCTGGCGCCGGTACTGACGCCCTTCCTGGTCAGCGCGCTGCTCGCCTACCTCGGCGATCCGCTGGTCGACCGCCTGGAGGCCGCCGGCCTCGGCCGCACGCCCGGTGTCATGGTCGTCTTCGTCGCCATGATGCTCGCCGGCATCGTCGGCGTACTGGTGCTGGTGCCGTTGCTGCAGCGCCAGGCAGTGGCCCTGCTGAACGCCGTGCCGCAGCTGCTCGAATGGATGCAGCAGAGCCTGGCGCCGGCGCTGTCGGACCTGCTCGGCGTGGAGCTGCTGGAATTCGACATCGAGGGCGTGCGCAAAGCGATTGTCGATCACTGGCGCCAGGTCGGTTCGCTGGCCGGTCGCGTGATCGACCAGATCAGCCGCTCGGGCGCGCTCGTGCTCGGCTGGATCACCTACCTGCTGCTGATACCGGTGGTGACGTTCTACCTGCTGCGCGACTGGGACCACCTGGTCGCCGCGGTGCGCGCGCTGCTGCCCAAGCGCGTCGAGCCGACGGTGTCCAAGCTCGCCCACGAGATCGACCAGGTGCTGGCCGAGTTCCTGCGTGGCCAGCTCACGGTGATGGCCGCACTGGCGCTGATCTATACCGCCGGGCTGTGGCTGGTCGGGCTGGATCTCGCCTTCTTCATCGGTATGCTCGCGGGCCTCGTCAGCTTCGTCCCTTACCTCGGCGTGATCGTGGGTATCGTCGTCGCCGGCATCGCCGCGTTCCTGCAGTTCCACGATGTCATCCATCTCGTGTTCGTCGCCGTGGTGTTCGGCGTCGGCCAGGTGCTCGAGGGCATGGTGCTCTCGCCCCTGCTGGTCGGCGATCGCATCGGCCTGCACCCGGTCGCGGTGATCTTCGCGGTCATGGCGGGGGGGCAGCTGTTCGGCTTTTTCGGCATCCTGCTGGCCCTGCCGGTCGCTGCGGTGATCGTGGTGCTGCTGCGCCATTCGCGCGACGAGTACCTGGCCAGCAACCTCTACGGCTGAAGCGGGGCGCGGCGCGCATGAAGCATCCCGAGGGCCGGCCGTTCCCGGCCGACGCCCAGCTCACGCTGGATCTTTTCAGCGCCACGCGCCACGAGTTCGCCGACTACGTTGCCGGCCCGCAGGCGGCGGCGCTCGCCGCACTGCAAAGCTGGAGTGCCGGCGCCGGGCCGCCGGTGATCTACCTGTGGGGTGCGCCGGCGAGCGGCAAGTCACACCTGCTGCAGGCGGCGATCCGCGCCGCGTCCGAGCAGGGTGCCCGCGCGATGTACCTGCCGTTGGCGGAGCTGCGCGAGGCCGGGCCCGCGATCCTCGACGGTCTCGATACCCTCGAGGCGATCGCGCTCGACGATCTCGACGCCTGCGCGGGTGACGCGTCCTGGGAGCAGCGCCTGTTCCACCTCTACAACGCGCTGCAGGCGGCGGGGGGGCGTCTGCTGTGGAGCGGCGCGCGCGCGCCGGCCGGCTGCCCGATCGCGCTCGGCGACCTCGCTTCGCGTCTCGCCGCGAGCCTGGTGTTCCAGCTGCGCGAACTCGACGATGCCGACAAGGCGGCGGCGCTCGTCGCGCTTGCGCGCCAGCGCGGCCTCGAGCTGGGCGATACCGTGCTCGAATTCATCCTGCGCCGCGAACGCCGCGACATGGCGGCGCTGGTCGCGCTGCTCGACCGGCTGGACAGCGCGTCACTGCAGCAGCGCCGCGCGCTCACCGTGCCGTTCGTGCGCGAAGTCCTCGAGCGGCGCGGCTGAGTTCAGCGCAGGCGCAGGACGGTCTGCGCGAGACGCCGGCCGAGCGTGCGCGCGATGCGCCGTTCGTGTTCGCTGATGTCGCGCTCGTTGTCGGCACCGGCGAGATGGCTCGCGCCGTAGGGCGTGCCGCCGCTGGTGGTGGCGAGCAGCGCGGCTTCGCTGTAGGGCACGCCGAGCACCAGCATGCCGTGGTGCAACAGCGGCAGCATCATGCTGAGCAGCGTGGTCTCCTGCCCGCCGTGCAGGCTGCTGGTCGAAGTGAACACGGCCGCCGGCTTGCCGATCAGCGACCCCGACAGCCACAGGTCGGACGTGCTGTCGATGAAGGCCTTCATGGGCGCGGCCATGTTGCCGAAGCGCGTCGGCGAGCCGAGCGCGAGCCCGGCGCATTCGCGCAGGTCGTCCTTGTCGACGTAGGGCGGTCCTTCGGCAGGGATGTCGTCGTCACGCGCGCCGAGCGGCGGCACGGTGCGCATGCGCGCGCCGACGCCGGGTTCGGCGGTGATGCCCTGGCGGATCTCGGCGGCGAGCGCGGCGGTGCGGCCGCCGCGGCTGTAGTAGAGCACGAGGATTTCAGGCATCGAGCAGCGCGTCCACGTTCTCGGGCGGACGGCCGAGCACCGCGCGGGTGCCGGCGACCACGATCGGCCGCTCGATGAGGATGGGGTGCGTCGTCATCGCGGCGATGATCGCGGCATCGTCGCTGGCTTCGTCGAGCCCGGCCTCGGCCCACGCGGCCTCGCCGGTACGTGCGAACTCGCCCGCGCTCAGGCCGAGCTGTCCGAGCAGGCGTTCGAGCGTCGTCGCGTCGGGCGGCGTGACGAGATACTCGACGATGGTCGGTTCGATGCCGCGCGCGCGGATGCGCTCGAGCGTCGCGCGCGACTTGGAACAGCGCGGGTTGTGGTAGATAGTGATATCCATGAACAGGGCTCCACGAGTCGATCGGGGATGGTGCAGCGGGCGCTATGGTAGCGCGCCGCTTGTCATGGCAGAGCATCCGCGCGGCGGCGGGCCGCTGGGATGAGCCGCGGGCGCGACGGCGACACCGCGGTCGCCGATGTCTTCGAGCGCGCGCGCCGGGCATTCGAGTTCGCGCGTTACCTGGCCGCGCGCTTCGAGCAGGATCGCTGCCTGCGCGCCGCCGCGTCGCTCGCCTACACCTCGCTGCTGGCGCTCGTGCCGCTGCTCACGGTGGTCTTCATCACGCTGTCGGCCTTTCCGGCTTTCCAGGAGTGGCGCGAAGGCATCGAGCAGTTCGTGTTCCAGAATTTCGTGCCGGCGCTCGGCGACCAGGTCCGCGCCTACCTGCTCGATTTTGCCGACAAGGCGCGCGGCCTGCGCGCGGCCGGCATCATCGTGCTGCTGGCGACGGTGCTCGCGATGATGTCGACCATCGAATCGACGTTCAACGTCATCTGGGGCGTGCAGCGCCGCCGCCCGATGATGACCCGCTTTCTCGTCTACTGGGCGGTGCTGACCCTCGGCCCGGTGCTGATCGGCGCCGGCATGGTAGCGACGTCCTACGTCGTCTCGCTGCCGTTGCTCGGCGGCGGCGGGGTCGCCGGCAGCCTGCGCACGACGCTCATCGCCTGGTCGCCATTGTTCGCGACGACGCTCGCCTTCGTGCTGTTCTTCAAACTGATTCCGTATCGGCCCGTACCGATGCGGCACGCCGTCGTCGGCGGCATCGTCGCGAGCGTGCTGTTCGAGCTGGCCAAGCGCGGCTTCGCGCTCTACGTGACCCACTTTCCGGCCCAGCAGGCGATCTACGGGACGTTCGCGACGTTGCCAATCTTCCTGCTGTGGATTTACCTGTCCTGGGTGGTGGTGCTGCTCGGCGCCGAGATCACCCAGTGCCTGACCACCTTCCGCGTCAGCCGGCGACGCCACGCGCACGCGCTCGGCGACGACCCGATGTTCTGCGCCTACCGCGTGCTCTACCGCCTGTTCGAGGCGCAGCAGGCCGGGCAGTCCATGTCGGAGAAGGACCTGCTGCGCGCCGAACCCGATTTCGGTTACGCGGCCATCAACCGCGCGCTTGCCAAGCTCGACGAGGCCGGCTGGATCTGTCGCAACGACAACTTCCTGTGGATGGTGATGGGTGACCTGCATCGCCTCACGCTGCGCGACCTGCTGAGGATCGCGCCGAGCTTCGCCGCGGCGCGAAGCGTGTCGGTGCTGAACGCCGATCCGGCCGATGCGGGGCTGCGCACGGCGCTGGCCGAGCTCGACGCTTTCGCCGAGCGGCGTCTCGAGGTGGCGCTCGCCGACCTCTATCTCGACGCCACGCAGGCAGGCCCGCCGCAAGCGGTGCCGGCCACGGCACGGGACGGGGCCGCATGAACGAAACGGCGACGACCGCCTGCCGGCGCTACCGCGTCAGTGGTCGCGTGCAGGGCGTGTTCTTCCGCGCCTCGGCGCGCGAGCAGGCGCGTGCCCTCGGGCTCAGCGGCTGGGTCGCGAACCGCGCCGACGGCAGCGTCGAGGCGGTCGCGAGCGGCAGCGCCGAGGCGCTCGCGGCATTCGCGAGCTGGCTCGCCGAAGGGCCGCCGCGCGCGCGGGTCAGCGCGGTGACCAGCGAGGTCTGCAGCGAGCAGACCGGGCCCGGCTTCGAGGTTCGCTGAGCGCCGCCGTGTGCGCGCCGTGACGCGGCTCAGGCCCGCCCGAGCTGTGCGCGCAGGAAGGCGATCGCCTCGCCGCGCGGAATCTCCTCGCTCTCGCTCGCGGTGCGCGCCTTGTACTCGAGGGTCCCGGCATCGAGACCGCGATCGCTGAGCACGAAACGGTGCGGTATGCCGACCAGGTCGAGATCGGCAAACATCACCCCGGGCCGCTCGCGGCCGTCGTGCAGCAGCACGTCGATGCCGGCATCCGCGAGCTCGGCGTAGAGCGCTTCCGCGGCCTCGCGCAGGCGCTCGGACTTGTGCATGTTGATCGGCGCGATGGCACATTCGAAGGGCGCTATCGAAGCCGGCCAGATGATGCCGCGCTCGTCGTGATTCTGCTCGATCGCCGCCGCGACGATGCGCGATACGCCGATGCCGTAGCAGCCCATCAGCATGGTCACCGAGTTGCCGAGCTGGTCGAGCACGCGCGCCTTCATCGCCTCGCTGTACTTGGTGCCGAGCTGGAAGATGTGGCCGACCTCGATGCCGCGCTTGATGTCCAGCGTACCCTCGCCGGCGGGACTCGCTTCGCCGACCGTCGCGTTGCGCAGGTCCGCGGCGAGCGGCTCGGCGCCGTCGCGGCCCCAGTTGACGCCGCGCAGGTGGAAGCCGGCCTCGTTCGCGCCGCAGACGAAATCGGCGAGCTGGGCGGCGGCATGGTCGACGACGACCGGGAACGGCAGCTCGAGCGGTCCCAGCGAACCCGGCCCGCAGCCGACCGCGGCAGCGATTTCCTCCGCCTTGGCGAAGCGCAGCGGCGTGGCGACGAGGGCGTGCGCGGCGGCCTTGACGGCGTTGAGTTCGTGGTCGCCGCGCAGCACGAGCGCGACCAGGCCACCGTCCGCGCCCGCGACGACGAGCGTCTTGACGCACTGCGCCGGGGTCACGCCGAGGAACCCCGAGACTTCCTCGATGCTGTGCTGCTTCGGCGTCGCGACCCGCTCGAGTTCGGCGGCCGGCGCCGGCCGTACGCCGGCCGGCGGCGGGCAGGGCACCATTTCGACGTTGGCGGCGTAGTCGCCGCTCGAACTGAACGCGATGAGGTCCTCGCCGGAGTCGGCCAGCACGTGAAACTCGTGCGAGGTCGAGCCGCCGATGTTGCCGGTGTCGGCGAGCACCGCGCGGTAGCTCAGGCCGATGCGATCGAACATGCGCGAATAGGCGCGGTACATGTCCTGGTAGGTCGCTTCCAGGGAGTCCTGGTCGAGATGGAAGGAGTAGGCGTCCTTCATGAGGAATTCGCGCGCGCGCATGATGCCGAAGCGCGGGCGGATCTCGTCACGGAACTTGGTCTGGATCTGGTAGAAGTTGGCCGGCAGCTGCTTGTAGCTGCGCAGCTCGCCGCGGATCAGGTCGGTAATGATCTCCTCGTGCGTGGGTCCGAGGCAGAAGCCGCGCTGGTGGCGATCCTCGAAGCGCAGCAGTTCGGGCCCGTAGGCGTCCCAGCGGCCCGACTCGACCCACAGCTCGGCCGGTTGCACACCCGACATCAACAATTCCTGCGCGCCGGCCCGGTTCATCTCCTCGCGCACGATGGCCTCGACCTTGCGCAGCACGCGCAGCCCGAGCGGTAGCCAGGTGTAGATGCCCGAGGCGAGCTGGCGGACCATGCCGGCACGCAGCATCAGCCGGTGACTGACGACCTCGGCGTCGGCCGGCGCTTCGCGGAGGGTGGGAACGAGCAGGTTGGAGATTCTCATGGTCTGACGTGCGATCCGGAATGGGGCGGGAAGCGTGCGCGGCGCGGCCTGGCCCGTCGGCGTGCCGCGGCCGCGCGCGCGGCGCGAGCATTCTGGTCACATCGGCCGGGAGCTGCAAGCCGGCAACGGTCGCTGGCGGTTCGCGCGGCGCCGCGCCGGCACGGCCGGCCTGGACGTGCGTGCTCCCTTGACCGGTTCGGGGATTGACAGTAACGTGCCCGGTCCCCCGCGCGGTGGATGCGCGCAGGCGGCCACCCGCGACGGGCCGTCCGATTCGCACACACCTCAAAGGCACGCGACAGGCGTCCGCTCGCACCCGGCTTCCGGCCAGGCAGGCTCTCAGGCGGCTGCGCTCGGGGCGTGCCCGCCGGGGCGGAAACCCTTATCAAAATGCTTAGTGGTGAGTGACGTGACTGAACGGCTGCGTGGTGCAGAAATCTTCGTTCGGGCACTGGCGGACGAAGGCGTCGAGTACGTCTTCGGCTATCCCGGCGGTGCCGTGCTGCATATCTACGACGAGATCTTCAAGCAGGACAAGGTCAAGCACATTCTCGTACGCCACGAGCAGGGCGCGACGCACGCGGCCGACGGCTACGCGCGCGCGACCGGCAAGCCGGGCGTGGTCCTCGTCACCTCGGGACCGGGCGCGACCAACTGCGTCACCGGCATCGCCACCGCCTACATGGACTCGATTCCGCTGGTAGTGTTCACCGGCCAGGTCGCGACCGCGCTGATCGGCAACGACGCCTTCCAGGAAGTCGACTGCATCGGTATCACGCGGCCGTGCGTGAAGCACAATTTCCTCGTCGAGCGCGTGGAAGATCTCGCCGAGACCGTGAAGAAGGCGTTCTACGTCGCTTCGACCGGCCGTCCCGGTCCGGTCGTGGTCGACATCCCCAAGGACGTTACCGCCGAGGTGGCCGACTACCATTACCCGGAGAGCGTCGACATGCGCTCCTACCGGCCGACGGTGAAGGGGCACCCGGGACAGATCAAGCGCGCCGCCCAGCTGATCCTCTCCGCGCGCAAGCCGATGATCTACACCGGCGGCGGCGTCGTGCTCGACAACGCCGCGCCGCAGCTGACCCGCTTCGCGCACCTGCTCGGCTACCCGGTCACGAACACGCTGATGGGGCTCGGCGCCTTCCCCGGCACCGATCCCCAGTTCGTCGGCATGCTCGGTATGCACGGCACCTACGAAGCCAACATGGCGATGCACCATTGCGACGTGCTCGTCGCCATCGGCGCGCGCTTCGACGATCGCGTCACCGGCGACCTCGAGAAGTTCTGTCCCGAGGCCAAGATCGTCCACATCGACATCGACCCGGCGTCGATCTCGAAGAACGTGCCGGTCGACGTGCCGATCGTCGGCAGCGTGTCCAACGTGCTCGACGATCTCATCGAGATCATCGAGGCCAGCGACCATCGGCCGACCGACCGTGCGAGCGACCCCTGGTGGCAGCAGATCGTCGAGTGGCGCAAGCTCGACTGCCTGCGCTACGACCGCGAGAGCGATCGCATCAAGCCGCAGGCCGTGATCCAGTCGCTCTATCGCGCCACCAACGGCGATGCCTACGTCACCTCCGACGTCGGCCAGCACCAGATGTGGGCGGCGCAGTTCTACCCGTTCGACCAGCCGCGCCGCTGGATCAACTCCGGCGGTCTCGGCACGATGGGCTTCGGCCTGCCGGCCGCGATCGGTGTGCAGCTCGCGTTCCCCGATGCGCAGGTCGCCTGCGTCACCGGCGAGGCGAGTTTCGTGATGTGCGTACAGGAGCTCTCCACCGCGCTGCAGTACGGGCTGCCGATCAAGATCGTGTCGTTGAACAACCGCTACATGGGCATGGTGCGCCAGTGGCAGGAGTTCTTCTACGACCGCCGCTACTCGCACTCCTACATGGACGCGTTGCCGGATTTCGTCAAGATGGCCGAGGCCTTCGGTCACGTCGGCATGCGCATCGAGAAGCCGGGCGACGTCGACGCCGCGTTCGCCGAGGCCTTCGCACTCAAGGACCGCCTCGTGCTGATGGATTTCATCACCGACCAGTCGGAGAACGTCTATCCCATGATCGCCGCCGGTAAGGGGCAGCACGAGATGCATCTCGCGCCCAACGATCGCGAGCTCGCATGAACGAGCGTCATACCATCTCGATCCTGATGGAGAACGCTTCCGGTGCGCTGTCGCGCGTGTCGGGCCTGTTCTCTGCCCGTGCCTACAACATCGAATCGCTCGCCGTCGCGCCGACCGAGGATCCGACCGTCTCGCGCATGACGCTCGTGACCAACGGTTCGCCGGAGATCGTCGAGCAGATTACCAAGCAGCTCAATAAGCTCGTCGACGTGATCAAGCTCGTCGACCTCAATGAAGGGCCGCACATCGAGCGCGAGCTGATGCTCGTCAAGCTGCGCACGGCCAATGCCGAGCAGCGCGCCGAGTTCAAGCGCCTCGTGGACATCTTCGGCGGCACCATCGTCGATATCACCGAGGTCAGCTACACGATCGAGCTGACCGGCTCGCGCCAGCGCCTCGACGACTTCATCGAAGCGGCCGGCGTGCGTCACGTCATGGAACTCGCGCGCTCCGGCGTGCTCGGCCTGCTCAAGGGCAGCAAGGCGCTGAAGGCTTGACCGTCGGCGAAGCGTCGCCGCGCCCGCGCATGACGGCGCGTGCCGTCGATCACCGATACCCCGCAACAGACAGAAACTCACAGGACTGACGACGATGGCACTGAACATCTACTACGACAAAGACGCCGACCTTTCCTTGATCCAGGCGCGCAAGGTCGCGATCATCGGCTACGGCTCGCAGGGACATGCGCATGCCAACAACCTCAAGGACTCCGGGGTCGAAGTCGTCGTCGGGCTGCGCCCCGGCTCGGGTTCCTGGCAGAAGGCCGAGGGTGCGGGGCTTGCGGTCGCTGCCATCGCCGATGCCACCGCCGGCGCCGACCTCGTCATGATCCTGGCGCCGGACGAGCACCAGGCCGACCTCTACGCGAACGAGATCGAGCCCAATATCAAGCAGGGCGCGACGCTCGCCTTCGCCCACGGCTTCAACATCCACTTCGGCCAGATCGTTCCGCGGGCCGACCTCGACGTCATCATGATCGCGCCCAAGGGGCCGGGCCACCTGGTGCGCTCGACCTACCAGCAGGGCGGTGGCGTGCCGAGCCTGATCGCCATCTACCAGGACGCCTCCGGCCAGGCCAAGGACATCGCGCTGTCGTATGCCTCGGCCAACGGCGGCGCCCGTGCCGGCGTCATCGAGACCTCCTTCCAGGAAGAGACCGAGACCGACCTCTTCGGCGAGCAGACCGTGCTCTGCGGCGGCATGACGGCGCTCATCCAGGCCGGCTTCGAGACCCTGGTCGAAGCGGGGTATGCGCCCGAGATGGCCTATTTCGAATGCCTGCACGAGGTCAAGCTGATCGTCGACCTGATCTACGAGGGCGGCATCGCGAACATGCGCTACTCGATCTCCAACACCGCCGAGTACGGTGACTTCACGCGCGGGCCGCGCATCGTCAACGACGAGACCAAGGCCGAGATGAAGCGCGTCCTCGCGGAGATCCAGAACGGCGAGTTCGCGCGCGAGTGGATCGGCGAGAACCGTACCGGTGTCGCCGTGCTCAAGGCCAAGCGCCGTATCGCGCAGACGCACCAGATCGAAGAAGTCGGCGAACGACTGCGCGGCATGATGCCGTGGATCGGCGCCAACAAGCTGGTCGACAAGAGCAAGAACTGATCGGGAGCCGGCCCTTCGGCCCGTGGCCGGGGGGACTGCGCCGGCCGGGAGACCGAATCCGAATGTCCGTCATTGCCTGGCGCACGGAGGCACCGCGCAGCGAGACCCCTGGGTGCGCGTCGGCTGCGCACCGCGAGTGGCGGGCGCCCGCGGCCGGGTAGCGGCAGGATGCCGCGGGTTCCGTCGACCAAGCATCCGCCGATCGCGGCCGAGGGCCGCACGGTGTTCGTCGTCGCGCTCGCGCTCGCCGCGCTGGCCGTCGGCCTGTACGGTACGCCGGCGCTGCTCGTCGGCGTGCCGGTGGTCGCCGGCGTCGCGTGGTTCTATCGCGATCCGCACCGCGACTCGCCGTCGCTGCCGCTGGCGCTCGTCGCGCCTGCCGACGGCCAGGTGATCGCGGCCGGCGCCACCTTCGATCCCTGGTGCGGCCGCGATGCCGAGTGCGTCACGGTGCGCATGGGGCTGTTCGACGTACACAGCCTGTTCAGTCCCATCGAAGGCAAGATCGTCGAGCAGTGGTCGCAGCCACGGCACCCGTCGCCGTGGCCGACCCAGCCGGAACCGCGCATCGCCTACCTGGTGCGTACCGACGAGGGCGACGAGGTCGTGCTCGAGATCGCACGCGGCACGCTGCGCGGTCCGCTGCACGTCGCCTATCAGCCGGGCGAGCGCATCGGGCACGGCCGGCGCATCGGTTTCATTCCCTTCGGAGCCACGCTGACCGTCTACTGCGGCCAGCCGACGAGTATCGAGACACAGAGCGGCAGCCGCGTCGTCGGTGCCTGCAGCGTGCTGATGACGCTCATCCACGAGCAGCCGGTGAGCGCGGTCAACCAGGCGGACGAGGCGAACGAGGCGGGTTGAGGCCCGCGCGCGGCTTGCACGCCATGCTGCGCGCAGTACCATAGTCAGGCCCTGCACGCGACGCGGCAGCGCGCGTCGGCCCGGCATCGACTGCGCACTTTGCACCGCCATCCGTCGCAGTGACCACGTTCAAGCGCGAGGAGGCGTTCATGCGAGTCGTGCATTCCGAAACGCGGGGCGAACCGCGCAAGACCGCTGCCGTGGGCACGCCACGCCGCCGCGCCGGTATCTACCTGCTGCCCAACCTGTTCACGACGGGCGCACTGTTCGCCGGCTTCTACGGCATCGTCGCGGCGATCAACGATCGCTTCGAGGCTGCCGCCGTGGCGATCTTCGTCGCCATGGTGCTCGACGGCATGGACGGCCGCATTGCGCGCATGACCAACACGCAGAGCGATTTCGGCGCCCAGTACGACAGTCTCGCCGACATGGTCTCCTTCGGTCTGGCGCCGGCGCTGGTCGTCTACGAGTGGTCGCTGCAGGGGCTGGGCAAGCTGGGCTGGCTGGCGGCGTTCGTCTACACCGCCGGGGCCGCGCTGCGCCTGGCGCGTTTCAATACCCAGGTCGGTAATGCCGACAAGCGCTATTTCCAGGGCTTGCCGAGCCCGTCCGCCGCCGCCCTGGTCGCGGCGATGGTCTGGGTCGGGCATCATTTCGAACTCGAAGACGGCCTGTTGCTGCTCACGGCGAACCTGCTGGTCACGGTTGCCGCGGCGCTGCTGATGGTCAGCAACGTGCGCTATTACAGCTTCAAGGATCTCGACCTGCGCGGGCGCGTGCCGTTCGTCACGGTGCTCGCCGTGGTGCTGGTCTTCGTGCTCATCTCGCTGGAACCGGCCAGCGTGCTGCTCGTGATGTTCGGCTCCTACGCCGTCTCGGGCATCGTCCAGACCTGGTGGCAGCGCCGCCGGCGCAAGGCCGAGCGGCGCGAGGCGCGGGCGGCGACCAGCGACGAAGGCTGAGCGCAGGGCATCGTGAGCAAAGCGATGGAGCCGGTCCTCGATGCGCGCCGTCACGCCATGCTCGAAGCGATGGGCATCGACGTGTGGGTACGCCGCGATGCCGTCGATGCCGGGGATGGCGCCATCGCCCCGGTGGTGGGCCCGGTGCCGCGGGGCATGCCGGCTTCGGGCGGCGACGCCGTGGCTGAACTCGCCGCGCTGGCGCAGGAGGTTGCTGCCTGTACCGCCTGCCCGCTGGCCGAAACGCGCACGCAGACAGTCTTCGGCGTAGGTGCCGCCACGGCGCGCTGCCTGGTCATCGGCGAGGCGCCGGGCGCCGAGGAGGATCGCCGCGGTGAACCCTTCGTCGGCCGTGCCGGGCAGCTGCTCAACGCCATGCTGGCGGCCATCGGGCTGGCCCGCGAGAGCGTCTACATCGCCAACATCCTCAAGTGCCGGCCGCCCAACAACCGCGACCCGCAGCCGGCGGAAGTCGCCGCCTGCAGCGGCTTCCTGCGTCGCCAGATCGCGCTCGTCGCGCCGCGCGTGATCCTGGCCGTCGGGCGTATCGCGGCGCAGAACCTGCTCGGCGTGGAGACGCCGATCGGACGCATGCGCGGCCAGGACTACGTCTATGCCGGGACCGACATTCCGGTCGTCGTCACCTATCACCCGGCCTACCTGCTGCGATCCCCCGGCGAGAAGCGCAAGGCGTGGACGGATCTGCAGCGCGCGAAACGCCTGCTCGACGCGGCGGGGGACGCATGAGCGCCGTGCTGCGTCCGGACGCGCTCAACATCCGTCCGATGGGCGACGACGATATCGCCGGGGTACTCGAAATCGAGAACCGCTCCTACGATTTCCCGTGGTCGGCGACGATATTCTCCGACTGCCTGCGCGTCGGTTATTGCTGCTGGGTGCTCGACACCGGCGAGC
Source organism: Pseudomonadota bacterium (assembly GCA_029977665.1). Classification (GTDB taxonomy): domain Bacteria; phylum Pseudomonadota; class Gammaproteobacteria; genus JACKNG01. The sequence continues at coordinate 33,194 of JAPOKK010000005.1, forward strand.
GCCTGGCCGGTTACGGCATCATGTCGGTGGCGGCGGGTGAGAGTCACATTCTGAACATCTGCATCGACCCGGCAGCGCGCGGCCAGGGGTATGCGCGAGCGCTCATGCAGCACTTGCTGGAAACCGCCTGCAGCCATGGCGCACGCGTCGCATTTCTCGAAGTGCGTCCATCGAACGACGTGGCACGCGGGCTCTACGCTACGCTCGGTTTCAAGCACGTCGGCACGCGCCACGACTACTACCCGGCGGTCGACGGCCGCGAGGACGCCTACGTGCTCAGCATGCCGCTCGAGCCGCGTACGGAACGCTGCGAATGAGGTGAGCACGACGCCGCCGCGTGGCGCGGCACGGGCGCGTGACGTTGCGCGCCTGGCGAAGTTGAACGCACGCGCGTTACCGGCTAGCCTAGCCGCCCTGTGCAACCACCCGGTAGTACCCGCTCATGACTGCGAACGTTCTCGCCGCACTGCGTGCCGTGGCCGCGCTCGGCGCGCTGTTATTCTTCGCGCCTGCCGGCGCCGTCGATACCGTGCTCCTCGAAGGCGGTATGACGGAGAGCGACGAGGACGCCGAGCGCTACGGCGGTGCCGTGCGTTGGAATCTCGGCGGCGCCTGGTGGCGTACCGGTGACTGGAGCGTGGCGAGCTATCTCGAGCTGTCCGTCACCTACTGGGACGGCGAGCAGGGGCGCACCGGCGAGGACGACCTGGTCGACTTCGGCCTCACACCGGTGCTGCGCTGGCAGCGCGATCCGAGCAAGGTCGGGCTCGCGCCGTTTCTCGAACTCGGTCTCGGCGTGCACGGCCACACCGAGGATGGCATCGGTAACAAGGACTTCGACATCCCGTTCGCGTTCGGCAGTCACATCGGCGCCGGCGCGCGTTTCGGTGCCGGTGGCCGTTACGAGCTGGTTTACCGCTTCCAGCACCTCTCCAACGCAGGGCTCGGCGACGACAACCCTGGCATCAACTTCCACGTTCTGCAGCTCGGCTATCATTTCTGAGCGGCCCTGCGGCGCGACCGCGGCGCCCCGCCGCCGGCCGCGCGGCGCCGGCTGATCCGCGACAACACAGGACACCGGCCATGGACGAGGAGCGCAGCACCACGAGCTGGCCGACGCTCGAAGACTTCGTCGGCAACACGCCGCTGGTGCGCCTGCAACGCATTCCGGGCGAGACGAGCAACGTCATTCTCGCCAAGCTCGAAGGCAACAACCCGGCCGGCTCGGTCAAGGATCGCCCCGCGCTCAGCATGATCCGCCAGGCCGAGGCGCGTGGCGACATCCGGCCCGGCGACACCCTCATCGAGGCGACCAGTGGCAACACCGGTATCGCGCTCGCCATGGTCGCCGCCATGAAGGGTTACCGCATGGTCCTGATCATGCCGGAGAACATGTCGAGCGAACGGCGCGCGACGATGAAAGCCTACGGCGCCGAGCTGCTACTGGTCACGGCGGAGCAGGGCATGGAGGGTGCGCGCGACCTCGCCCAGGCCATGGCTGCGCGCGGTGAGGGCGTGGTGCTCGACCAGTTCGCCAACCCCGACAACCCGCTCGCGCACTACGGCGATACCGGTCCCGAGATCTGGCGCGACACGCATGGCCTGGTCACGCATTTCGTCGCCTCCATGGGCACCACGGGCACCATCATGGGCACCTCGCGCTACCTCAAGAGCCGCAACCCGGCCATCGAGATCGTCGGCGTGCAACCGGCCGACGGCGCCCGCATCCCCGGGATCCGCCGCTGGCCCGAAGCCTACCTGCCGAAGATCTACGACGCGTCGGCGGTCGACCGCATCATCGACGTGAGCCAGGACGAAGCCGAAGCGATGACGCGCCGGCTCGGCGCCGAGGAGGGCATCTTCGCCGGCGTCTCCTCGGGCGGTGCACTGGTCGCGGCGCTGCGGGTCTCGGCCGCGGTCGAGAACGCGGTCATCGTCACCATCGTCTGCGATCGCGGCGATCGCTATCTCTCGACCGGTGTTTTTCCCGAATGAAGTTGCAACGCCTGCCATGAACGTATTCGTTTTCGATATCGAGACCGTGCCCGACGTCGCCGGGGCGCGCCGGCTGTGGGATCTCGGCGATCTCGACGACGCCGGCGTCGCCGAGGTGATGTTCTCCAAGCGCCTGCAGGAGACCGGCGGCAGCAGCGACTTCCTGCGTCACCACCTGCAGCGGGTGGTCGCCATCTCGGCAGTGTTCCGCGAAGGCGAGCGCTTCAACGTCTGGTCGCTGGGCGAGGAGTCGGCCGACGAGGCCGAGCTGCTGCGGCGCTTCTTCGAAGGTATCGAGCGTTACACGCCGACGATCGTGTCGTGGAACGGCAGTGGTTTCGACCTGCCGGTACTGCACTATCGTGCGTTGTTGCACGGCATCAGTGCGCCGCGTTACTGGGATACCGGCGACGACGACCGCAGCTTCCGGTACAACAACTACCTCGGCCGCTTCCACTGGCGCCACATCGACCTTATGGACGTGCTTGCCGCCTACCAGCCGCGCGCGTTCGCGCCGCTCGACCAGATGGCGAGCCTGCTCGGCTTCCCCGGCAAGATGGGCATGAGCGGCGCGGCGGTTTGGGACGAGTACTGCGCCGGCAATCTCAAGGGCATCCGCGACTACTGCGAGACCGATGTGCTCAACACCTGGCTTGTCTACCTGCGCTTCGAGCACCTGCGCGGCATCCTCGGCGAGACGGCGCTCGCCGCCGAGTTCGCGCGGGTGCGCGAGTTCCTGCAGACATCGGACGCGGCGCACCTGCAGGCCTTCCTCGCTGCCTGGGATACCGCGGGCGCGGCATGAGGCGCACGCGGTGAGCCGCCCGCGCCGGCGCGAGCCGGTCACGCTCGAGATCGACAGCCTCTCCCACGAAGGACGCGGTGTCGGGCGTGTCGATGGCAAGACGGTCTTCGTGCACGGCGCCTTGCCGGGTGAGCAGGTCGTTGCACGCGTCACGCGTCGGCATGGCCGTTATGACGAAGCCGAGACGCTCGAGGTCCTGCGCGCCTCGCCGCGCCGCATCACGCCGCGCTGCGCGCACTTCGGCGTGTGCGGCGGTTGCAGCCTGCAGCACGTCGACGAGGACTACCAGCTCGAGCACAAGCAGGCCGTGCTGCTGGAACTGCTTGCCCACCACGGCCAGGTCGAGCCGGCGCGCCTCGCCGCGCCCATTCGCGGCCCGCAATGGGGTTACCGGCGCAAAGCGCGGCTGGGCGCAAAGCACGTCGCCAAGAAGGGCGGCGTGATCGTCGGCTTCCGCGAGCGTGCCTCGCCCTACGTCACCGATTGCCAGGCGTGCGACGTGCTCGACGCGCGCGTCGCGCGCGAGCTGCCGGCCCTGCGCGCATTGCTGGACGGCCTGTCGATACGCGATCGCGTGCCACAGCTCGAGGTCGCCTGCAGCGACGACGTCGCCGCGATCGTCGTGCGCCACCTCGCACCGCTGGACGAGAACGACCGCGACGCGCTGGCCGCCTTCGCGCGCCGCAGCGGGATCGATATCCACCTGCAGAGCGGTGGGCTCGAGACGATCACACCGCTGTCAGCGCCGTCGACGCCGCTGTGCTACCGCGTCGACGGTCTCACACTGCATTTCGAACCGGCCGACTTTACCCAGGTCAATGCCGCGATCAACGAACAAATGGTCGCGCGGGCGCTCGCGCACCTGGCGCCGGGCGCCGACGCTCGCGTGGCCGATCTCTTCTGCGGTATCGGCAACTTCACCCTGCCGCTCGCGCGGCGCGCCGGGCAGGTCGTCGGCGTCGAGGGCGCGGCCGCACTGGTTGCGCGGGCGCGCGAGAATGCACTCGGCAACGGGCTGGAGAACTGCGAGTTCGCGGTCTGCGACCTGTCGTCGGTCGAGGCGGTTGCGAGCCTTGCGCTGGGCAACCCGTCGCACCTGCTGCTTGACCCGCCGCGGGCCGGCGCCGCGGCGGTGGTCGAGGGGCTCGATTTCTCCGGCATCGAGCGCATCGTCTACGTTTCGTGCAACCCGGTGACGTTCGCGCGCGACGCCGGCGTGCTGGTCGCGCGTCATGGCTACCGACTGGCCGAGACGGGGATCCTCGACATGTTTCCGCACACCGCGCACGTCGAGTCACTGTCGCTGTTCACGCGCGGGTGAACGGCCGCGGCGCAGCGGGGTGCCGCGGCGCCGGCGGTCGGCGCAACGCGCTCGGGCGCCTGGTCCCGGCGGTGCTCGCCGGCCTGCTGATGGTGCTCACGTTCGCCGCGTGCGGCGCGGAGCCGGCACGCCCCGTGTTGCGCTTCGGCCTGCCAACGGCGCCGGTCACGCTCGATCCGCGTTACGCGAGCGACGCGGTGTCCTACCGCCTCGTGCGCCTGCTGCACCGCGCGCCGGTCGATTTCGATGACACCGCCAACCCGGTCGCCGACCTCACCACCTGGCAGCGTGTCGCACCGCGTCGCTACCGCTTCTCGATCGTCGCCGGGGCGCGCTTCGACGACGGCAGCCCGGTCACGGCCGGCGACGTTGCCGCGACCTATCGCTCGGTGCTCGATCCAACGCGTGCATCTCCCCACCGTGGCTCGCTCGCGAACATCGTGCGCATCGAGGTCGTCGACGCACGCACGGTGGATTTCGTGCTCGCCGCGCCGGACCCCTTGTTCCCGGGCACGCTCGTGGTGGGTGTACTCGCCGCGGCCGACCTGGTTGCCGACGGTGGCCGCGACGCGTGGCGGCGGGGTACGGGCGCTTTCACTCGCGTTGCCTGGCGTGACGACGGCAGTGTCACGCTGCGGCGGCGGCGCGACGGCCAGCACGTGGTATTCGTGACGGTGCGCGATCCGAGCGTCCGCGCAATGAAGCTGATCAGCGGCGAACTCGACATCGTGCAGGGCAACCTCTCGCCCGAGCTCTACCGCTGGCTGGCCGCGCGCCCCGGCCTCGTCGGGCAGCAGGTTGCGGGGTCCACGTTCAGCTACCTCGGCTTCAACCTCGCCGATCCCCTCACGGGCCGGCGCGCGCTGCGCCAGGCCATCGCTCACGCACTCGATCGCGAGGCCATCGTGCGCCACGTGTTCGGCGGTACCGCACGCCTCGCACAGGCGGTCTTCCCGCCCGAGCACTGGGCCGGCGCTGCCGGGCTCGCCGCGCCTGCCCACGACCCCGACGCCGCGCGCCGCCTGCTCGCCACGGCCGGACTCGGTGACGGCGTACGCCTCAGCTACAAGACGTCGAGCGACCCGTTTCGCCTGCGGCTCGCCACCATCGTGCAGAGCCAGCTCGCGGCGGTCGGCATCTCGCTGGACATCCAGAGCTATGACTGGGGGACGTTCTACGGTGATGTCACCCACGGCCGCTTCCAGGTCTACGGCCTGTCCTGGGTCGGCCTGCGCCTGCCGGACATCTTCCGTCACGCCTTCCACAGCACCTCGGTGCCGCCCGCCGGCGCCAATCGCGGGCGCTACGCGAGCGAGCGCGCCGACCGCCTCATCGAGCAGGCCGAGCAGGCCGGTGAGCGCGCCGCGCGTGTCGCGGCCTACCACGCGCTGGAGGAGCATCTGCTGTACGATCTGCCTTACGTACCGCTGTGGTTCGAAGACCAGCTCCTCGTCACCCGCAGCGACATCGCGGGCTACCGTACCGACGGCGCGGGCAGCTTCGACGCGCTCGCCGAGACCTCCAGGAAGCCGCCTCGTGGCGAAGATTGAGCACATCGAAATCGATCTCGCGCGCCAGCAGCTGCGTGCCATCCCGGCCGCCGGCGCGGCGCGTGTCTATCCCGTGTCCACGGCCCGCAACGGTCCGGGCGAGGTCATGGACAGCGAGTGCACACCGCGCGGGCGCCACGAGATCGCCGAGAAGATCGGTGCGGGCAGCGCGCCCGATACGGTCTTCGTCGGCCGCCGCCCGACCGGCGAGGTATGGACCCCGGCCCTTGCTGCCGCCACGCCCGGACGCGACTGGATCCTGACCCGCATCCTGTGGCTGGCCGGCTGCGAGCCGGGGCGCAACGCGGGCGGACGCTGCGACACGCGCGCGCGCTACATCTACATCCATGGCACCCCCGACACGACGCTGCTCGGCGAGCCGGGCTCGCGCGGCTGCATCCGCATGCGTAACGCCGACGTCATCGAGCTGTTCGACGCGGTCTGCGTCGGTACGCCGGTCGATATCCACGACTGAGCCGCGCGGCGCTCGGCCGGGAAGCGCGAGATTCCGTCAAACTGTGAACCCCGTCATAAAGTCGGCGGGCGCACGGCCGACACAAAGCACAGCCGTTTTCGCCCGCATTCGACCTGCCCGCCCGGGCCGAAGGAGTTCTCATGCCGACCAGCACCGCGCCACGCCCGTCGACCGGACGCCCCGTCGTCCCTGCCACGGAGGCCGCGCGCGGCCCGCTGCTCGGCCGTTTCGCCGCCGCCATCGCGCGCGCCCGTAACACGGGACCCCTGAGCCAGCTGACCACGGTCCACCCGTGCTTCATCAACGGCGTACGTACGCTGGTACACCGCCGTGGCCTGGACCGCAGTGAGCCCGGCGTATTCCAGCGCCTCAAGGCGTATGCGTTCAGCAACGGCTTCGAACTGCTCGAAGACCGGCGCAAGCGGGAACTGACCTGCCGCGACGAGCGTCGCCGGCTCGCCCCGCTGCTGATGTTCGCGGCTACCTTGCTCGGTGACGTCGCCATGGCCGAGGACGGCACGCTCAACGACGGCACGCAGGCCGTGGTGCCGACGATCGAGATCATCGGCACCCGTACCCGCACCGACGACGGCCGCGAGTACCTCAGCGTCGGCGGCAAGCGCTTCATCTCCGAACCGATGGGCGAAGTCGAACAGATCATGGACGTCGCCGCGACCGTGCGTGCCAGCGGCGAGCACCATCGCGTGCGCACGCGCGGCCTGTCGATGCCGAGCGAGTACACCGCGAGCTTCATCGACCGCTATGACTACACCATGCCGAAGGACTGCGGCGGTCAGCAGTTCAGCTACTACGAAGGCGATGGCTTCGCCGCGCTCGGCTACCATTCCGGAAAAGGGCACGTGGTGCTCGACGTGCTGGCCGGCGGTGGTCCGTTCTCCGCGCCGCGGCTGTGGGGCGCCTACGACCAGGTGCTGAACGCCAACATCCGCATGGACCTCATGTTCGGAGACGGCCTCAAGGACGGCATGGGGCTGATGATGGCGTCCTACAAGATCGGGCTCATGCCGGTCATGCGCTCACGGTCGAAGAATTACTACGGCGAACTC
>JAPOKK010000160.1 GCA_029977665.1 Pseudomonadota bacterium
CGGGTCGGCCGCCGCCGGGTCGGGCCCGGGCGCGAGCAGCGTCGCCGCGCGCTGTGCCCTTCCGCGCGCCGCCAGCAGTTCGCTCCAACCGGCGCGCAGGCGCCCGCCGGCCGCCCGTGCGCGCGCTTCCAGCCAGTCGAGCGCGCTATCGTCGGGACGCGGCCCCCACAGCCATAGCAACGTCGCGACTTCGTCGCTGCCAAGGGCGGCGTTCGCGGCAAGCTCCCGGTAGATGCCGCTGGTGGCCTGCTTGTCACCGCCGGCGAGCAGTCGTTCGGCGAGTGCGCGCCGCAGCGCGGGCGGCAGGTTCTCGGCGCCTGCCATGCGCCGCGCCCAGGCGAGCGCGGCGGCCTGCTCACCACCCGCGCCCAGCCAGTCCAGGTAGGCACTGCCCCAGCGGCCCGGCTCGGCGCTCGCCAGCGCTGCCAGGGCGTTGCGAGCGGCGTCCCGTGCGGGACTCGCGAACAGCGTGTCGACGTACAGGGCGTGCAATGGGTCGGCGGCGCCGCCGGCGCGCAACGCGCTGGCGACGAACGCGACGACGCGGGCGTGCTCACCGGCAGCCGTGGCAGCCGCCTGGAAAGCGTAGAACGCCTCGGTGCGCGCTGCCGTGTCACCGCCGGCGCGGGCAGCGGCCTCGAGGAAGGGCAGCGCGCGCCGTTGATGGCCGAGCGCGCCGAGTTCGTAGAGCCAGGTCGCGCCGAGGGCATCCTGCAGGCCGAACAGGTCGAGCCACTCGACCAGGCGATCGGCCAGCCAGGCGCGCTGTCCCGTGCGCAAGGCCACGTCGCGCAGCGTATAGAACGCGTTCTCGCGTACCGTATCGGCAAGCTCGGCGCGCGCCACTGTCGCCTCCAGGTGCGGCAGCACCCGCGCGTCGCCGAACAGGGTCGCGAGATCGTAGAGGTAGTTCTCGTAACGCGGATCGCTCGGTCCCAGCGCGGCCATGCGTTCCTCGAGATGCGCACGCAGCGCTTCGCGCGCATCGCTCGCGAGCGCCGCCTCGCGGTACGGGGCGTACCAGGTTTCCGGTGCCCGCCGCACCAGCTCGTCGAGCAGCGCGTAGGCCGGCGCCGCGGCCCCGACCGCGAGCAGGTCGTAGACCAGCGTCCGGGTCAGCGGCGCCTCGGCGCCATCGTGCGCGAGAACGCTCGCGGCCAGCGCCGTGAAGCCGGGTTCCAGTACGTCGCGTGCCGCCGGCGCATGCTCGCGCAGGTGCGCGAGACGCACGAGCGTATGCATGAACGTGCGCCGCGCCGTCGCGCTCGTATCGAGTTCGCGGGCGGCGAGCGTGGCGGCCGCTTCGATTTGCCCGCTGTCGGCTAATGCGCGCGCCGCCTCGTGACGTGCCAGACCGGGCCCGGCATGGCGTGCGGCGAGGTCGGCGGCGCGTTCGAGGACACCCGGCCAGTTTTCGCGCAGCGCGAGCAGGGCAAGATCGAGCAGGAAATCGGCGGCCGGTGGCGGTGCCCCGGCGCGCACACCGGCATCGAGCCAGGCGGCGACCTCGGCGGCGGCCCCGGCCCCCGTCGCCAGCAAGCCCCACGCCTGCATCGCCGCGAGCGAGCCGTCTGCGCGCAAGCCGCTGCCGAAGCGCTCGAGACCGGCGCGGTGCCAACCGAGTTCGTGGTAGATCCAGGCCAGCGCGGTACGATCGGCCGCGTCGTCGGCCGGCAGATCGCGCAGGCTGTCGCGCAGCCCCGCTCCCAGGCCGAGTGCCAGCGCAAGGTTGGCATGACGCAGACGCTCGCGTGACGACGACAGGCTTGCCGTGTCGATCGCCGCCCAGCGCTCCCGCGCCGCCTCGTGAGTGTCCGCGAGCAGGGCAAGCTCGGCCATCGTCAGCGGCTCCGCGACGGCGAGCGCTGGCGGCAGGTGCGGCAACAACAACGTCGCCACGCGCGACTGGCCGGCAGCCGCGACGGCGCGCGCCAGCGCCGCCAGCGTCGCCTGCGGCAGCGTCGCCAGCGCGTCCCCACCGAGCAGCGCTTCCAGCCGGGCCGCGGTACGCGGTGACAGGGGCCGGCCGAGGACACCGCCGCGACGCAGGCTGCGCAACCCCACCTGGGCATCGAGACGTGCAACGTAGTCCGTGAGCAGGGCCGGCTCGCGCGCGAGCGTGCTGAGCACGAAGGCCGGCAACACCAGTGTGGCCTCGGCCGGGTGCGCGTCAAGCGCGCCGGCGAGCGTGGCGAACAAGTCCGCGTCCAGCCCGTGCACGATGCCGAGCTCGACGGCGAGCAGCAGGCTTTCGGCATCGAAGCGCTGCTCGACCCAGGCTGGCAGCAGCGCGGTGACCGTCTCGCTGCGGCCGGCACCGAGATAGATGTCGACCGCCAGCGCGACCGCGCCATGGTCGGCCTCTCGCAGCGCCAGCCCGCGCCATGTGTCGAGCGTTTCCACCGCGTCGTCACGCGCCCCGCTCGCGACCTGCAGGCGGGCCAGGCGCAACAGCTCCGCGGCGCTCGCCCGGCCCGTCGAGCGCAGCAACGCGAGCGCATCGCGTTCGCCCGCAACGTCGGCCGCGAAGGCGTGACGCGACGCGAGTTCGCGCACCCGCGCCACGCTCGCCGCGAGCTCTACGCGCCGCTCGAGGGTCGCGAGATAACGCGCCGTATGCATGGTGCCGGCGTAGACCTCGAGCGCGAGATCGAGGGCCTCGATATCGTTCGGACGAGCGGCCAGAGCACGCTCGACGGCGGTGACCGCGGCGTCGATTTCGCCGCGGCGCAGGTAGAGATCGCGCAGCGGCACGATCAGCGCACTGCTGCCACCGGGCGCATAGAACGCCTTCTCGAAGCCGCTCAGCGCCTCGCCGTAGCTGCGCGCCTTGTAATGCATCAACGCGAGTTCCTGGCCGCGCGGAATCAACAGCCAGCTGAGCGCCAACGCGCCGCCGACCAGCACTGCCAGAAACAGGACGTGGCGCCACATCAGCGCGGCACCCCGGCGCGCGGTCCCGGCTCAGATGCCGGCATCGGCGGCGAGCTCCTCGATTTCGATCACGACCGGCGCCTGCAGCAGGCCATCGAGGGCCAGGCTGATTTCGAACCGGCCAGCGGCGTCGGCCAGCACCTCGTGATTCTCCTTTTGACCGGCAGCGTTCGTCGCACGGACGCGATAGCCACGCCCCGGCCGCCCCTGCCAGCGCATCTCGCCGGGACCGTAACCGCGCGCGCGCGCCGTCGCGCTTCGCGTGTCCGCGCGGTAGCCGGAAAGCAGCCAGCGCGAATCGACGAGATGCAGCGGCGCGGTCGCGCCCGCAGGCGTCCCGAGCGCGACGAGCGGCTCGGCGACATCGGCGTCGAGCGCGATGTAGAGACTACCCTGGTGGTGGCGCGCGCCGAGCACGCCGACGCTGCGCGCCCAGTCGACGGTGACATCGGCGGCGGCGTCGAAACGCAGCGTGTTCAGCGCGCCGCGGTTGGCGACGCGCCAGCGACGATCCCCTGCCGGAATCAATTCCGTCGCGTAGAAACCCTCCGCGATCGCGGCATAGCGGCTGGTCTCGATCGGTGCCAGCTCATGCGCCCGCGCCCACTTCAGATTCATGACCAGCGCGCGCAACGCCGCCAGCCGCTCGCCCGAATACATGTGGTAGTAGACGTTCGCGGCGCGCACGCGGCGCGGCGACTCGGTCCGTTCCAGCGTCTCACGCAAGAAGCGGAACGCGTAGTAACGTCCGCGCCACAGATCGGTGTAAGTGTTCTCGTTGCTGTTGGTCGCATAGACCTGGCGGTACTGCCCGACCTGCCGGCCGACCGGGGCGACGAAGGCATAGCTCGGGAAATCGCTGTCGAAACGCGAGTCGCCGCCGTTGATGTTCTGCATGCCCGCGGCGACCGTCGCGCCGACGGCCGCCTCGAACGGCGTCGTGTCGCCCGACCATTGCATGACCCGCACCCGATTGCCGGGTGGTGCGAGCGCTTCGATGATGCGTTTCGAGCCACTCACTTCGAGCGCGAGATCGAACGGCTCGACGGCATAGGCGCGTGGCACGAAGTCGGCCGTGAACTCGACTTCGCTGTCGCTGCCCGCACTCTGCACGGTGGTATCACCCAGCGCCACCCAGTCGCGCGAAGGCTCGCCCTGCACGTGACCATGCATCTGGCGATAGCGCGGCAGGAAGCGCTGCTCCTTTGCCGCCGAGTAATCGCGAAAGAAGCTCCAGGCGAACGGATGGGTGTGCGTGTGAGTGCCGAGTTCCACCTGCGGCAGCGCGAAGATCTCGCGCGCGAGTTGCCGCGTCTCCTCGTCGCCATACCAGGCGTCGTCGAGTTCCGCCGAGATCGGCGCCACGGTCACCGGCAGATCGGGAAACGGCCGCAGCGCTTCCTCCAGCACCACCCGGGCCGAGAGCACGCGCGAGGCCGCGTACTCGTCGACCAGCGACACGTTGCGCCAGCCGTCACCGTCGATGTGGCTGTAGTAAATGCGCCGCCCGCTGACGGTGGTGACGTCGGGCTTGGGCAGTGCATCAGTCGCGAAGGCATGACGAAAGAAGGCGAACGGGTCGATCAGCCATTGCCGCTGCTCCGGCAGCGAGCCGACGTACAACGCGTAGTCGTGCGCCACGTAACCGCCGCCGGGACCGCTGATGACGACGTCGGCCCGCGTCTGCGCGTCGGCGCCGGCCACGACCGTCAGCCACGGCGTCGCCGGGGCATTCGCGCGCGTCGGCACGTAGAACGGCAAGGGCGCGCGCAGGGGACGTTCGAAGTCGATCATCTCGCCATGCGCCGCGTCGACGGCAAGATCGGCATCGATCACTTCGTTGCCATCGAGGACGCTGAAGCCGGCCCGCGCAAACACCGCGTTGAGTCGTTCCAGGGGCAGGTACTGGCCGGACGCATCGCGCGTGCCGAGGAGGTGCCCGAGGCTGACGAAGCGCTTGCCCGCGGCCAGCGCGGCGTCGAGCCAGGCGAGGTAGTCCTCGCTGTCGACCGTGCGCCGGTAGCGCATCCAGACGAGGATGCCGCGGACATCGGCGCGCGCCGCGATCGCCGGCAGGGGCGCGTTGAGATCGTGGAACTCCACCACGAGGCCGAGATGGTTGAGCACCATTTCCGCGTGCTCATGGATCGCGGTCTGCTCGGGCGGTCCGGCATCGCCGTCGTAGAGCGCGATGATGGTGCGCGCCAGTGGCGGTTCGGCACGCACGACGCCCGCGACGAGCAGCGTCATCAGCGCGACCAGCAGCGGCCCCGACCGGCATCGTGCGAGACGCCACGCGGATCGGGCAAAGGCGTCGAAGGCAAACGGCATCACGGTCGGCGCGTGGTCAAAACCGGTCTCAACATGATTCATGGCTGCGCCACATCCACCGTCACGACGCCGCCCCGCGCATTGTCCAGCACTTGGCCGTGCTTGCCCAGCTGCCCGACCGTCGCCGCCCCCGTGCCGATGAGAACGCCCTCGCCGCCAGACTCGGGGCAGCACGCCGTCCGCGGGCCGTGCCGGTGGCCGTGCCGATACGCCGTGCCACGGTGATAACATGCCGCGCGCTGTCATTCACCACCCCGTCCGGAGACATCGATGAAGCTCGAAGGCATCCGCGTGCTCGATCTCTCGCTCTTCCTGCCCGGTCCCGTGTTGACCCAGATGATGGCCGACCACGGTGCCGAAGTGATCAAGCTCGAGCCCCTGGCCGGCGAGCCGAACCGTGAGATCGGTCCGAAGCGCGATGGCACCACGGTCTACTTCGCCAATACCCATCGCAACAAGAAGAGCATCAGCCTGAATCTCAAGAGCCCGGCCGGGCTGGAAGCCGCGCTCCGGCTAGCCGACACCTGTGACGTCATGATCGAAGCGTTCCGCCCGGGCGTCGCGGCGCGGCTCGGGGTCGGTTACGAGGCGGTCAGTGCGCGCAACCCGGGCATCGTCTACTGCTCCATGTCAGCCTGGGGACAGGACGGACCCTACGCCCAGAAACCAGCACACGATCTCGCCACCGAAGCCGTCGCCGGCGTGCTCAGCATCAACCTCGGCCCGGACGGGCGGCCAGCCATTCCCGGCATCGCGGGTGCCGATATGCTGTCGTCGATGATGACGCTGTCGGCGCTGCTGATGGCCCTGTTGCGGCGCAAGGACACCGGCCGCGGCGATTACATCGACGTCGCCATGGCGGATTCGCTGATGGCCGCGCTGGCCAACAACATGGGCACGACCTTCGCTGAGAAGCGTCCTCCCGACATCGCGCACGAACGCGCGCTCGGCGGTTACGCGATGTACGGCATCTATCCGACGCGCGACGACCGCCACGTCGTCATCGGCGGTTCGGAAATCCACTTCGCCGAGGCCATACTCGGCAAGCTCGGCCGCCCCGACCTGCTCGAGCTCTGCAAGCCGCCGCCGGGCCCGCATCAGAACCCGGTCAAGGACTTCTTGCGCGAGACCTTCCTCACCCGCACGCGCGACGAGTGGGTCGCTTTCTTCGAGGGCGTCAACGCCTCCTTCGCGCCGGTCAACACGCTGCGCGAGGCCGCCGACGATCCGCAGTTGCGCCATCGCGAGATGATCATCGAGGATGCGCGCGGCTGGGAACACATCGGCACGCCGCTCAAGTTCCGCGAGGAGCCCGGCCAGTTGCGCTTCGAGTTCGCCACGCTCGGCGAACACACCGAAACAGTGCTCGAGGGCCTCGGCTACGACGCCGAGGCGCGCGCGGCGATGAAGGCCGACGGCGTCTTCTGACGGCACGGAGAGCGCGTCGGCAGCCGCCGGCACCGGAACGGCGCACGCCCGGGGCCCGCGCGCTCAGGCGTAACGTGGGATCAGCGGCGCCGCGGCGTCCATTACCTGCATGGCGACATCGGCCGACTCGGGCGGCAACCACACGATCACGCGGTCGACGCCGGCGGCGGCATAACGCTCGACCAGCGCTTCGTCGACCGCCTGCGTGGCGAACACGGTGATCGAGATCCCCCCCGGATCGCGTCCGCGCTGCGCACAGAGTTCGTCGAGTTCGCGTGCGGCACGCTCGAGCGAATCGTCCTTCGGGTCGACCAACAGCCAACCATCGCAGTAGTCGACCACGCGCTTGAGTCCGGCCTTGCTCACTGCGCCGAGATAGATCGGCGGGTGCGGCGTCTGCAAGGGCTTCGGCCAGCACCAGATCGGATCGAAATCGACGAACTCGCCGTGGTAGCTGGCCTCGGTCTCCGTCCAGATCGCCTTGATGGCCTCGGTACGTTCGCGCAGGATCTTCCAGCGATGTTCGAAAGCCGTGCCGTGGTTGGCCATCTCCTCGCGGTTCCAGCCGCCCCCGATGCCGAACAGCACGCGCCCGCCGCAAAGATAGTCGAGCGTGGCGAGCGCCTTGGCGACGACGATCGGGTCGTGCTCGATGAGCAGGCAGATGCCGGTCGCCACCTTGATCGTGCGGGTCGCCATCGCCGCCGCGGTCAGCGACACGAACGGGTCCATGAAGTGTTTGTACTGCTCGGGCAGCTCGCCACCGAGCGGAAACGGCGTTTCGCGGCTGACCGGGATGTGGGTGTGCTCGGGCAGCCAGATCGATTCGAAGCCGCGCGCCTCGGCGGCGCGCGCGGCGTCGTCCGGCCGGATGCCGTACTCCGTGTTGTAGCTGACGATGCCGAATTTCATCACTGCCCTCCCCGGAACGGACCTGTCATTGGTGGCGTCGTGGCCTGCGAGCCTGCGCGCCCGGCCGCGGCGACGCGTCGCGAACGCCACGGTGCGGCCGCCTTGCCGCCCCACCCGCGCCATAGTACGCTATCAAATAGTACGCTTTATCACTAGTTTCGCGCAGTGCGTGGGAGGTCAGAACAGATGGAAATCGGTATCGCCCAACTCCTGCCGAGCTTCGGCTGCGACAGCTCGGTCACGGACAACCAGGTCTACCACGAGGAAGTCGAGCTCGCCGCGCTCGCCGACACCATGGACTACGACCACATCTGGGCAGTCGAACATCACTTCGAGGACTACTCGTTCTGCCCGGACAACTTCGTCTACCTCTCGCACCTCGCCGCGCGTACGAAGCGCATCAAGCTCGCCACCGGGGCCGTCATCGTGCCCTGGCACCTGCAGCCGATGCGCATCGCCGAGCGCGCCGCGATGCTCGATCAACTCACCAACGGACGCTTCATGCTGGGCCTGGGGCGCGGCCTGGCGCGCCGCGAGTTCGACCAGTTCGGCATCGCCATGGACGAATCGCGCGAACGCTACGACGAGGCCGCACCGCTCATCATCGAAGCGCTCGAGACCGGCTTCTGGCCCGAGCACGAGGGCAAGTATTTCAAGACGCCGCGCGTGCCGCTGCGACCGGCCCCCTATTCCAACGAGTGGCGCGACCATCGCTTCACCCAGGTCGCCATGAGCCCCG
Source organism: Pseudomonadota bacterium (assembly GCA_029977665.1). Classification (GTDB taxonomy): domain Bacteria; phylum Pseudomonadota; class Gammaproteobacteria; genus JACKNG01. Next base: position 8,345 of record JAPOKK010000160.1, read on the forward strand.
ATTCGGCCGAACAGGCAGCCCGCCTCGGCGCACAGGTGATGGCGTTCAACTACAAGCCGATCGAGCAGATGAACCAGGAGTACGAGGAGTACAAAGCACACTTCCGTAAATACCAGGGGCGCGAGCCGCGTCCGATGCTGATGACGGAGATGATGGTGTGCGACGCGGACGCGGCGCGTGCGCGCGAACATGCCGAGCGCTATGTCGCCAACTATGGCATCTCGGTCCTGGACCACTACGAGATGCTGGGCGAACAGTTCTCCGCGGCCAAGTGCTACCCGACCTATGCCGAAGCCGCCGCGGCGATGCGCGAGGTCGGCAAGGAGAACGTCATCAAGGGTTACGTCGAGCAGCAGATCTGGGGCACGCCAGACCAGATCCTGCGCCGCTTCGAGGAGCGCTTCGCGCAGATGGGCGATTACGGCATCCTGTGCGTGTTCCGCTTCGGCGGCACGCCGTTCGACGTCGCGGAGCGTTCGATGCGCCTGTTCAACGAGGAATGTATCCCGGTGCTGCGCGGCTGGGCGAAGGAGCGCGCGGCAGCGGCTTGAGCACGGCGCCGCCGCTCAGTCGCCCTCGCCACGCGTACGGTCGACGCCGCCCAGCGTCGCGATCAGGTTGGCTTTCATGCGCTTCAAGGTGCGCGCGGTGATCTCGATGTCCCGCGCGCTGATGCCGGCGAGCACGTCCTCGTTGGCCGCCGCGCCGAGTTCGCGCAGGCGCACCAGCGTCTCGCGGCCGCGCGCAGTCAGCGCGATACGCTTGGCGCGCCGATCGTCCGGGTCGGCGCGACGCTCCACCATGCCGGCGGCCTCGAGCTTGTCGACCAGCGAGCCCAGGGCGACCTTGCCGAGATCGAGGCGTTGCGCGAGCTCGGACTGGGTCAGCTCGTCCTGGGTCCAGAGGTAGGACAGTACCCAGGCCTGCGCGCGCGTCA
>JAPOKK010000338.1 GCA_029977665.1 Pseudomonadota bacterium
ATCAACCCTGCCCCTTCTCCCGGGCACGCAGCTCGACGCGGCGGATCTTGCCGCTGACGGTCTTCGGCAGTCCTTCGACGAACTCGATCTTGCGCGGGTACTTGTACGGCGCGGTCACGTTCTTGACGTGTTCCTGCAGCTCCTTGACCAGCGCGTCGGACGGTTCGAAGCCGCGCGCGAGCACGACGAACGCCTTGACCACCGCACCGCGCGTCTCGTCGGGGCTCTCGACGACCGCCGACTCGGCCACCGCCGGGTGCTCGATGAGCGCGCTCTCGACTTCGAACGGGCCGATGCGGTAGCCGGCCGAGAGGATCACGTCGTCGGCGCGGCTGACGAACCAGAAGTAACCGTCGGTGTCGACGTAGCCGCGATCGCCGGTGATGTACCAGTCGCCGACGAAGCAGGCCGCGTAGCGCTCCGGATCGCCGCGGTAGTCCATGAACAGGCCGGGCGCGCGCGTCGGCTTGACCTTGATCGCGATGTCGCCCTCCTCATTCGGAGCGAGCGGCTTGCCGTCGTGATCGATGATCGCCATCTCGATGCCCGGCATGGGCTTGCCCATCGAACCGAAGCGCGGCTCGAGGAACGGGAAATTGCCGCACACGAGCACCGTTTCGGTCTGGCCGTAGCCGTCACGGATGGTGATGCCGGTGGCACGTTTCCAGGTCTCGATGACTTCCGGGTTGAGCGGCTCACCGGCGCCGACGCAGTGGCGCAGTGTCGGGAACTGGTAGCTCGACAAGTCCTCCAGCACCAGCATGCGGTAGACGGTCGGCGCGCCGCACAGCGTCGTCACCGGGTAGTGCGCGAGCAGATCGAGCGACTTCTTCGCATCGAACACCGGCGAGTGATGCACGAACAGCGTCGCGCCCTGGTTGAACGGTCCGAAGAAGCTCGAGTAAGCAGCCTTCGCCCAGCCGGTATCGGAGATGTTCCAGTGCAGGTCACCGGGTTTCAGATCGAGCCAGTACTTGCCGGTGATGCGGTGCGCGAGGCCGTAGCCGTGGCAGTGGATGGTCATCTTCGGGTAGCCGGTCGTGCCCGAGGTGAAATAGCACAACGCGTCCTCCTCGAACGCGGTGTCGGCAGCCTCGAAGCGATCGTCGGCGGCGGCGGTGATGGCGTCGTAGGACAGCCAGCCCTCGCGCGTGCCGCCGACCAGGATGCGCGCCTTGAGCGTCGGGCACTCGGCGGCGACCTGGTCGAGCTTGGCCGCATTGGCCGGGTCGGTGATAAAGCAGGTCGCCTTGGCCGCGTTCATGCGGTAGGCGATGTCCTTGGGCGAGAGCTGCGTCGTGCCGGGCGAGGCCACCGCGCCCATGCGCAGGCAGGCGGTCAGGATCTCCCACCATTCGAGGTTGCGTCCGAGCATCAGCACCACGGTGTCGCCGCGCTGCACGCCGGCCGCGGCCAGCGCGTTGGCGAAGCGGCGCGAACGCTCGGCGAGGCCGGCGTAGCTGAGTTCCTTCTCGTTGCCGTCGTCATCGACCCAGCGGATCGCGAGCCGCGCGGCATCCTCGCCCCACTTGTCGATGACGTCGCGCGCGAAATTGAAGCGCGCCGGCGGATCCCAGGAAAAGTCGGCGCGGGCCTGCTCGTAGTTCGTGATGGCGGCGTCGTTCATGGTCGAAAATGCTCCCCTTCGTTCGTCAGAACCAGTTCTCTTCCGTCTCGAGGCAGGTCGCGTCGGCAGCCGCGAGCAAGGCGCAGCGCTCGGCCACGCGCGGCAGCTCGTAGCGGAAGAAGTAGCGGCAGGCCTGCAGCTTGGCGCGGTAGAAATCGACGTCGTCGCCCTGCGCGGCGGGCAGTGCACGCACCGCGACGAGCGCCTGGCGCAGCCACATCCACGCCATCACGACATGGCCGAAGGCGTCGAGGTAGAGGGTCGCGTTGGCGAGCGCGCGGTTGACGTCACCGCCATCGCGCACCGCGAGCAGCGTCGCGGTGGTCTGCTCGAGCGTCGTGATCGCTGCAGCCAGCGCGTCGCGGTACTCGGCGAGCTCGCTCACGCCCTGCGCCTCGGCGAGCGTTTCGCGGTAGGCCGCGAGCAGCGCATCGAACGCGGCGCCGTCCTGCATGCAGACCTTGCGGTTGAGCAGGTCGATGCCCTGGATGCCGTGGGTGCCTTCGTGGATGGCGTTGAGGCGATTGTCGCGGTAGAAGCGCTCGAGCGGAAACTCGCGCGTGTAGCCGTAGCCACCGAGGATCTGGATTCCGTGCTTGTTGCCTTCGAGACAGAACTCGGACGGCCAGGACTTCGCGATCGGGGTGAGGATGTCGAGCAGCAGGCCGACCCTCGCACGCTCTGCGGCGTCGCTCACGGTGCGCTGGCGATCGAGCAGCCAGGCGCAGTAGAGGACCAGCGCGAACGCGCCTTCCGCCGCCGCCTTCTGCGCCAGCAGCAGGCGCTTGATGTCGGCGTGCTGGATGATCGGCACCTGCGGCGAGGTCGGGTCCTTCTGCTGCGGCAGGCGGCCCTGCGGACGCTCGCGCGCATACTGCAGCGAGTGCAGGTAGCCGGTATAGCCGCTCATCGTCGCCGTCATGCCAACGCCGACCCGCGCCTCGTTCATCATGTGGAACATGTAGGTGAGGCCACGATGCGCCTCGCCGATCAGCCAGCCGTGGCACTCGCCGGTCTCGCCGAAGTTGAGCACGGTGTTGGTCGTGCCGCGGAAGCCCATCTTGTGGTTGAGGCCGGCGAGCGCGATGTTGTTGCGCGCGCCCAGCGTGCCGTCGTCGTTGACGCGGTACTTCGGCACGACGAACAGCGAGATGCCCTTCACGCCCGGCGGACCGCCGGGGATCTTGGCCAGCACGAGGTGCACGATGTTCTCCGACAGCTCGTGCTCGCCGGCCGAGATCCACATCTTCGTGCCCTTGATCAGGTAATGCCCGTCGGGCGTCGGCTCGGCGCGCAGCTGGATGTCCGACAGCGACGAGCCGGCCTGCGGTTCGGACAGGCACATGGTGCCGAAGAAACGCCCCTCGACCATCGGCTCGAGGTAACGCTGCTTCTGCGCGTCGGAGGCGAATTGCGTCATCAGGTTGATGGCGGCGTGAGTCAGGAAGGCATAGGCGTTGGCCGAGACGTCGGCCGCCATGAACCACGCGCAGGCGGCCTGACTGACCACCCACGGCAGCTGCATGCCGCCGTGCTCGGCGTTCGCCGCGATCCCCATGAAGCCGCTCTCGACGAAGGCATCGATGGCCGCGCGGGTCTCCTCGATGATGTGCACGCGCTCGCCGTCGAAGGTCGGTTCGTTGGCATCGAGACGCGCGGCGTGCGGCGCGAATTGCTCCTCAGCGAGGCGCCGCGCGCTGTCGATGACGGCGTTGAAGGTCTCGCGGTCGTGCTGGCCATAGAAATCGGTCGCGATGAGACCCTCGGTGTCGAGGAGCTCGTAGAGGATGAAATCGATGTCGCGGGGGTTCAGCAGCAGGCTCATGGGCAGAAATCTGGGACGGTTGACTCGAATGGAATACGGTGCGCGCTCGCGGCGCGCGGTATTGAACCACAGCGCCCGCGTGCTGCCCACGGCGCCGGCCGCCGGCGCCGCTGCGGCTCAGGACGGCTCGTCGAGCGACATGCCGCTGAGGTCGTACTCGGGCGCTGCGACCTTGCGCGGCTCGACCAGGGTCACGCCCGGCGGATCGAGCGACATCGCGCTGAGATCGTAGGCCGGCTCGGGTACGGATTCCGGCTCGACCAGGGTCACGCCGGGCTCGGCCATGCTGAGGTGATCGGTGGCGATGTCGGGCGCTGCCGGCGGGGCCGCCTCGACCAGCGTCGCGCCGGGTTCGGCGACGTCGGCGGCGAGC
>JAPOKK010000200.1 GCA_029977665.1 Pseudomonadota bacterium
GCCGAAGGTCAGCACGCTGAGCCGTGCCGGCAGGTACTCGAGCGCTTCGAGCAGCGTCATCAGCGGGCCGGCGAGGCCATCGTCCTGACGGTGGCTGCGGCGCAGGTTGGCGCACAGGCGGTAGAGCACGGCGCCCGGCGCGCCCAGGAGCAGGAACCAGAACAGCGGCTGTAACCAGGCGTACTCGGCGGCGAGCGCGATCTGCGCGATCTCCGCGCGTGTCGCATCGAACTCCGGATCGCCGCGCAGCGGGCCGAGTTCGACCGGCAACGCGTGCCGCAGGTAACCCGGCATCGTGGCAGCCGCCTCGCTCGCGTGCGGCGCAGCGATCATGCGCTGGTGTGCCGCGACCTCCTCGGCGAGATCCTCGGGGCCCAGGGTCAGCAGCAGGACGGCCAGTGCGAAGCCGTGCGCCAGCGGCGCGGCGACGTCGCCTAACAGGCCACCGACCAGCGCGACACCCGCGACGGGCACGCCGGCGACGACGATCAGTGCCGGCCAGCCGCGCCACCAGCGCAGGCGTCCACAGGTGCGGCGGGTGAACACGAGCCAATCGCTGCTCCAGCGGCGCGTACGCAGCGGTGCCGCACTGGCGACGACGAACTCGATCAGCAGCGCGAGCAGAATCAGCAGGTAATGACTCAGCAGATGCACGGCTTCCAGCAGGCTCTCGATGATGCGCTCGGACGATGCGCCGGCAGCCCGCAGCGCCGCCGGTCGATTGCATTTATACCCCATCGGCCGCGCTTGCCGAACGGCGCGAGCCTGTCCCGTACGGCGGCGGCGGGCAGGTCAGACCTCACCGAGTCCGTCGCGCACGCGCGCCCAGTCGAAGTGCGGCCCCGGATCGGTCTTGCGCCCCGGCGCGATGTCGCTGTGGCCGACGAGACGATCCGCACCCAGCGCGGGTATCACGCTGCGCAGATCGGCCAGCAGCGCGGCGAGCGCGGCGTACTGTGCCTCGGTGAACGGCTGCTCGTCACAGCCTTCGAGTTCGATACCGAGCGAGAAATCGTTGCACGCCGTGCGCCCCGCCCAGCACGACTGGCCGGCATGCCAGGCACGCCGATCGAGCGGCACGAACTGGGTCAGCGCGCCGTCGCGCGCGATGAAGAAATGGGCCGAGACGTGCAAGCCGTCGAGCGCGGCGAAATAGGGGTGCGCGGTGCAGTCGAGTGTATTGGTGAACAGGGCTTCGACGCAGCCGGTCGCGAACTCGCCGGGCGGCAGGCTGATGGCATGGATCACGACCAGATCGATTGCCGCGTCCGCCGGCCAGGCGTCGCAGTTCGGCGACGGCACGTGACGCGCGCCGCGTAGCCAGCCGTCGGCGAAACGCACACTCATGCCACGCTGCCGCGGCCGTCTGCCGGCGCGCGTGCGACGCTCGCCGACCCCGCGATCCGGCCCTGCCCTCAATCCGGCTCCGCCAGCACCAGCGAGAATTTGTGCGCGTCCGCCTCGTAGTGGCGCACCACGCGCAGTCCGGCGTCCTCCAGCATGCTTTCCAGCTGGGCCCGCGTGAACTTGCGGCTGATCTCGGTGAGGATGTTCTCGCCTTCGCGCAGGTGCAGCGAATCGTGCAGCCCCTCGAAGGTCACGGTCTGGTCGCGCATCGCGATCAGGTGCATCTCGATGCGCGATTCGAGCGGGTTGAACAGTGCGTAGTGCTCGAAGGCATCGAGATCGAAATCCGCACCCAGTTCGCGGTTGAGCACGCGCAGCAGGTTGAGATTGAACTCGGCGGTGAGGCCGGCGTCGTCGTTGTAGGCGGCATGCAGGACGTCCGGCTGCTTGACGCGATCGGCGCCGAGCAGCAGCGTGTCGCCCGGCGCGAGCATCGCGCGCAGCTCGCGCAGGAAATCGGTCGCCTGCTCGCGCGTGAAGTTGCCGATGGTGCCGCCGAGGAACACCACGAGATTGCGCGTCGCGCGCCGCGGCAGGTTGCCGAGCCCCGCCGTGTAATCGCCGACCAGCGGACGCACGTCCAGCCACGGGTAATCGCCGGACAGCGCCTCGCCGCTGGCCACGAGGACCTCGTCGCAGACGTCGACCGGGGCATAGGTCGGGTGGCACTCGAGTTCGGCGCAGGCATCGAACAGGTGGCGCGTCTTGCGCGACGTGCCGCTGCCCAGTTCGACGATACGCTCGGGCCGTGCGGTCTCGATGACCTCGCGCGCGATGCGCTGCAGCAGCGCGCTCTCGGTACGCGTCGGGTAGTACTCGGGGACGTCGCAGATCCGGTCGAACAACAGCGAGCCGCGCTCGTCGTAGAAATACTTCGGCGGCAGCGTCCGCGGCGCGCCGAACAGGCCGCGCGCGACGTCTTCCGACAGGCTCGGCACGACGCGGGTGGGCCTGATCGGTTCGCAGGCAATGGGCGTAGAGAGGGCTGTATTCACGTTGCGGTCCTTATGCGATACTCGCGCGCCGCTCGCTTGCGCACGGATTGGGCCTGGCGGCCGGTTCCGGCGACCCGTGCGGCGCTGCTCCGGCTCGACCGCGGCGCGGCGCTGTGCGAATTCCGGACACTGCGGAGCGGCTTGGCGCACGCAGCGCGCGGTCCCGGGGAAAGTCGGGAACGCTTCTAGGTTAGCATTCGCGACAGCAACTTACACGGCAGGGCGTGCCCGCGCCGCACGCCCGATCTCCCCATGGCTTCCATCCACCGCACCGGCACCGCCATGTACGTCTCGGCCATTGCGGGCTTTATCGCCCTGATGGCCTGGCTCTTCTCGGGCGAGCTCGACGAGCGGCGCAATCCCAACCAGGAAGTCACCAGCATCGCCGCGGGCGAGGGCCGCGTCGGCGTGGTGCTCGCGCGCAACCCCGCCGGCCACTACGTCGCAAGCGGCCGTATCAACGGCGTCGCGGCCGAGTTCATCGTCGACACCGGCGCGACCGACGTCGCGGTCTCGACGGCCGTCGCCCGCGCCGCCGGTCTCGAGCGCGGCGCCGCGGTATCCGTCGTCACCGCCAACGGCCAGGCCACCGCCTACGTCACGCGCATCGACAGCATCACGCTCGGCGCTATCGTCGAGCGCGATCTGCGTGCGACCATCGTGCCCGACATGAACGGCATCGACGTGCTCCTCGGGATGAGTTTCCTGCGCCGCCTGGATTTCCAGCAACGCGGCGACGAGTTGCTGATCGAACAGCGCAGGCCCGGGGCGTCACGCTGATGCCGCAGAGCGCCGACATCGCCGCGTTCCTCGGCCGCCTGAGCGGCCTGGTGTGGAGCGAGTGGTGCCTGGTGCCGCTGCTCGCCGGTACCGGCCTGTACCTCACCCTGGGCCTGCGCGGCTTTCCGTGGCTCGGCATCCCACGGGCCTTCCGCCTACTGTGGCGCGGACGCCGCCTGAACCGGCACGAGAGCGGCGAGATCTCGCCGTTCCAGGCCCTCATGACGGCACTCGCGGCGACCGTCGGTACCGGCAACATCGCCGGTGTCGCCACCGCCATCCACTTCGGCGGCCCGGGCGCGGTGTTCTGGATGTGGGTGATCGCGTTGTTCGGCATGGCGACCAAGTTCAGCGAAGCCGTGCTCGCCGTGCGCTACCGCGAAGTCGACGAACTCGGTAACTACGTCGGCGGGCCGATGTACTACATCCGCAATGGCCTCGGCCGCAACTGGCGCTGGCTCGCCGCGCTGTTCGCCCTGTTCGGCATGACGGCCGCCTTCGGCATCGGCAACATGGTGCAGGCGAACTCGGTCGCCGACGTGCTCGAGACACATTTCGCGGTGCCTGCGCTGGCTACCGGGCTGGTCGCCGCGACGCTCGCCGGCATCGTCGTCATCGGCGGCGTGCATCGCATCGCGCAGGTCGCAGCGACCGTCGTGCCGCTGATGGCCCTGCTCTACATCGGTCTCGCGCTGAGCATCATCGCGCTCAACGCGCCCGCCGTACCGGCAGCCTTCGGCACCATCCTGCAAGCCGCTTTCGAACCGCAGGCCGGTCTCGGTGCCGGGCTGTGGGTGGCAATGCGCTGGGGCTTCGCGCGCGGCTGCTTCTCCAACGAAGCCGGTCTCGGCAGCGCGGCCATCGCGCACGCCGCGGCGCGTACGCACAATGCCGTCGAGCAGGGGATGATCGCGATGCTCGGCACCTTCATCGATACCCTCGTGGTGTGCACGATGACCGCGCTCGTCATCCTGATCACGGGCGCCTGGCATGGCCCCGAACAGGGTGCGGCCTTGTCGGCAGCAGCGTTCTCGCTCGGCATCGGCGACCTCGGCGCGCCCTTCGTCGGCATCGCGCTGGCCCTGTTCGCCTTCACCACGATCGTCGGCTGGAGCTATTACGGCGAGCGCTGCGCCGAGTACCTGTTCGGCGCCCGCATCATCAACGCCTACCGCGTCGCCTGGGTTGCGGCGATCGCGATTGGCGCGACGGTCAAACTCGAGATCGTGTGGGCGCTCGCCGACATCACCAACGGCCTGATGGCCCTGCCCAACCTCGTCGCGCTGGTGCTGCTGAGCCCGGTCGTGTTCCGCCTCACGCGCGAAAGCCGCGCCGCGCAACGGCGCCCCGCGTCATCCTCACGGAGCGAATCATGAACGAAGCCCCACCGCTGCCGCCGGTCCCCGCCGATCTGGAGGCGGTCGTGCAACGCGCGCTCGACGAAGATGTCGGTACCGGCGACCTGACCGCTGCGCTGATCCCGGAGAAGGCGCGCGCGCGCGCCGAAGTGGTGTGTCGCGAGGATGCCGTGCTCGCCGGCACGCCGTGGTTCGACGAGGTCTTCGCGCGTATCGACCCGGCCGTCATCGTCGACTGGTCGCACCATGACGGCGAGCGCGTCGCGCCCGGCACGGTCGTGTGCACACTGCACGGCCCGGCGCGCGCCATCGTCACCGGGGAACGTACCGCGCTCAACTTCCTGCAGACGCTTTCGGGCACCGCGACGATCACGCGCGCCCACGTCGAGGCGCTCGGCGCGAGCCGTACGCGCATTCTCGATACGCGCAAGACCGTGCCGGGACTGCGCGCGGCGCAGAAGTACGCCGTACGCTGCGGCGGCGGACACAATCACCGCATGGGGCTCTATGACGCGGTCCTCATCAAGGAGAACCACATCGCCGCGGCAGGCTCCATCATCGCCGCGGTGAACGCGGTACGCGCGGCGCATGCGGACGTGCGCATCGAGGTCGAGGTCGAATCGCTGTCCGAACTCGAGCAGGCGCTCGCGGCCGGCGTCGACATGGTGCTGCTCGACAATTTCGAACTCGAGACCATGCGCCGCGCCTGCACGCTGGCTTCAGGCCGCGCACTGGTCGAGATTTCCGGCGGCATCGCGCTCGAGGAACTCGCCGTGCTCGGCAGCGTCGGTGCCGACTTCATCTCCGTCGGTGCCTTGACCAAGCACGTCCGCGCGACCGACTTTTCGATGCGCATCGTGGGCTGAGTAGGCGCGCGCACACATACGCCGACGTACGCCGCGGCTGCCTTGCGCGACCCTCGCCCGCGCGCTAGTGTGCGCCCCCAGCGCGGAGTGCCAGCAGCATGAAACAGATTCTCTTCCAGCTCGATACCGACCCGATTCCCAATACCTTCGATACGGTAGTCGCCTACGACGGCGGCGCCGACCACGTCTCCTGTCGAGGTAACGTCAAGCCGAGCACGGTGGGTACCATGGTCGATGGCGCGGTGTTCACGCGCCCGCCGAAGCAGAAGAAGAACACGGCGCTGTTCGTCACCGGCAGCAACATGGGCGAAGGCGAGGCGGTGCTGGCCTCGATCCGCAACCATTTCTTCGGCGACTTCCGCGTCTCCGTGATGCTCGACAGCAACGGCTCCAACACCACTGCCGCCGCGGCCGTCGCCTATGTCGGCCGGCACATCGACCTGCGCGGAAAGCGCGCGGTGGTGCTCGCCGGCACCGGCCCGGTCGGTCAGCGCGCCGGTGTCATGCTGGCGCAGGAAGGCGCCGAGGTGGTGCTCAGCTCGCGCCGCGTCGACCGTGCCGAGACGGCCTGCGAGGCCATGCACCGCCGCTTCAAGGTCGACCTGATCCCGGCTGCGGCCGGCGACCCGGCCGCCCTGCGCAAGGTACTCGAAGGAGCCAACGTGCTGATCGCGACGGGCGCCGCCGGGGTGCAGCTGCTGCACGAGAGCAGCTGGCGCGATCTGCCCGACCTCGAGATCCTGCTCGATGCCAACGCGACACCGCCTCTCGGTATCGAAGGGATCGACCTGATGGACCGCGCCACCGAGCGTCACGGCAAGCTGTGCTACGGCGCCATCGGTTTCGGCTCGTTCAAGCTCGAGGTGCACCGCGCCTGCATCGCCAAGCTGTTCGAATCGAACGACGTCGTGCTCGACGCACCGGAAATCTTCGCGCTGGCGAAGGAAATGCTGGCGGCGCGCTGAGCTCCGCCACCGGTTCGCATGTGCGGACGCTACACGCTCGCCGCCGATCCCCAGGCGATAGCCGACCAGTTCGAGGTCGAACCGCCCGCGCGCTTCGCGCCGCGCTACAACATCGCGCCGACGCAGCCGGTGCTGATCGTGCAACACGCCGACGACCGCCGCGTCGCGCACCTCGTCCGCTGGGGCCTGATACCGTCCTGGGCCAAGGACGCGAAGATCGGCAACCGCCTGATCAATGCGCGCGCCGAGACCGTCGCGGAGAAGCCGGCGTTCCGCGCGGCGCTACGCCGGCGCCGCTGCCTGGTGCCGGCAAGCGGTTACTACGAATGGGCCGCCGGCCCGCACGGCAAGCAGCCCTGGTACGTGCACGCCGCCGACGGCAACTGTCTCGCCCTGGCCGGCATCTGGGAGCACTGGGAGCACGACGGCGCGGTAATCGAGAGCTGTGCGATCATCACCTGCGCGGCCAACGCACGCCTCGCCGCGGTCCACGACCGCATGCCGGTGGTCATCGCGCCGTCGGACTACGCGCGCTGGCTCGCCCCGGAGCACGCCGGGCCGGCACCGCTCGAACTGCTGCGTCCGGCGGCGGACGACGCCTTCGCGCTCTACCAGGTGAGCACGCGGGTCAACTCGCCACGCCATGATGCGCCCGACTGCATCGAACCGCTGCCGACGCCGCGCTGAGCGCGCGCGCCGCTGGCTTGGGATGCTGCTCCTGGGCGGCGCTGCAGCGGCGCTCGCCGCACCTGCGTCCCCGGCTGCAGCACCCGAAGGCGCGCAGCGCGGCGCCGCTGTCGCGCGCGCGGCGCAGGCAGGCGACGCC
>JAPOKK010000075.1 GCA_029977665.1 Pseudomonadota bacterium
AGGGGGTCGGAACGTTCGAGCCGGAAACCGGGGAATGGAAGTATCCGCCATTCTATCTGCTCGACGTCGTGCTCCAGCCGAAGTCGCGAGCGAATTCTTCCTGAGCACGTGAAACGACAGTGTGTCACATCAGTGACACGTCGTTGACGCGTATCGCGGGATTCACACACAACGATGAGTACAAGGACGACTCATGAATCTTCATGACTATTTCCGGCACGCCTGGTTCGCGGACCTGGCATACGTCGATTGGGGTGGCGACGCGTTAGGCGAGGCGGCGAATGCGGCTTCATTGATCCGTGATGCGAACGCTGCGAAACGCGCGCCTGAGATTGTCGACGATGACGATCAGGCGATCGGTCCGGCGCTCGCATCGAGGATATTCCTGCCCGCCAACGAAGGGTGGCATGTTGCCGATTTCCACCGCAACGATCCGGCCAGTGGTTTCGCGGCGACTTTGTTCGCACGCGGCAGTGGCCCCGCCGCACAGAAGGTACTTGCCATTCGCGGTACCGAGGTCGGCCTCAGCTTCGAGGTCGGGCGCGATCTGCTGCAAGCAGGGCTGCAGGAGATCGGGGGTATCGGGCTGGCGGCGAGCCAGGCGGTGGCGCTGATCAACTACGTGCACCGTCTGGGTGCCCCGACCGGGCACAGGGTCTCGCAATGGCGCCTCGCCCAGGGGGCGGAGCCGCCACGCGACGGGACGCCGGTCCTGCAGGGGGCGGAACGCGCCTACTGGCTCGAGGCGACGCGACCGGCGAGCGGCCTCGGCCTGCTCGCACCCGGCGAGACGCTCAGCGTCACAGGCCACAGTCTCGGCGGGCATCTCGCGGCGCTCGCGCTGCGCCTTTTCCCCGCCCGCTTCGACGACGCGGTGACGTTCAACGCGCCCGGTTTCGACCCCAGGATCGGGGTCAATGACATCGACGGCCTGCTGGCCGGTCTCGCCGGCGCGGTCGGCGCCAGCGGCGTGGCCGCGGCGCTGCAGATCCTGACCGCGGTGGTGGAGAAAGGGCAGCAACTCAGCGGCAGTTTCATCGATCGGCTCTTCGCCCCGATCCTGCCGTCCGCGCCGGCGCCCAGCTTCGGATCGCTCGCGCTCGATGGGCGCTTGTTCAGCCTGGTCGCCGAGCAGTCCGGTGCCTACGATGACATCTCCGTCGTCGCCGCACCGTTCATCACCGGTCGACCGGCCAGCGATCACCTGGCGGTCGCTACCGAGTCGAACAGTCATGCCATGGGCCAGCTGGTCGATGCGTTCGGTGTTCAGGCCTTGCTGGCGCACATCGATCCGGGGATCGATCTCGCGCGCGCGGGCCGCCTGCTGGCGCTCGCGTCGCCGCGCGCCGCGGCGAGCGAGGAAGCCCTGGTGACCGCGCTCGGGCGCCTGCTCGTCGATACGCCGCTACCGGCGCTGCCCGAGGCCGTGGCGCGCGGCATCGAAGCCTGGTTCGCCGCGCCGGCGCCGTATGCCGCGCGCGGCTTGCTGCACGCCCGGCTGATCGCGCTCGAGGAAGCCGTCGGCGCCGGCGGCCTCGGCACCCTGATCCCGCTCGGCGGCATCGATACCACGACCATGGTCGCTGGCGCTTTCGTCAATCCTGCCTGGCGTTACGCGCTGCTCGAACTCGACCCGTTCGTTCTCGGCGGTTCGCCGGCGCTGTTCGCCGGACATGCCGCGCAAGCGCAGCCGGCCGCGGATGCGCTGCCATTCTGGCAGGAGCGCGCGCGCATGCTCGCCAAGTTGCTCGCGGCCCATCACGCCGATACGGCCACGGCGCATGGCATTGCCTACGAGCTCAGCTCCGGCAACGTCGACTGGGTCGACGAGATCGCCGGCAAGCGCTTCGCCGAAGTCGCTCTCGATGGCCTTGCCGCGGGCCTGCGCAGCAACGCGCTCGACGCGATGCGCGGCCTCTCCGGGCCGCCCGCGATCATCGGCTTCGCGGCGCGCGAGACCGCGTTCCTCGGCTCAGCGGGAGACGATCGTCTCTACGGTAACGGCGCCGCAAATCGTCTGCTCGGTCTGGCCGGCCACGATCGACTCTACGGCGGTGACGGCGACGACTGGCTGTTCCACGCAGCGGCGATGAACGTCGATGACCAGGTCCCCGATCATCTCGCCGGCGGTCGCGGTTTCGATCGTTACCACGTCGGTGACGGTGACCGCATCGCCGATAGCGACGGTCGTGGCGAGATCCGTGTGGGCGCGGAGATGCGCGCACTCGACGGCGTGTACCGCCGCGTCGGAGCGCAGGTGTATCGCAATGAGGCGCTGGCGGCGACGCTCTACCTGCGACCGTCAGCGGCGACGCTGGTCGCACGAGCAGACGGCGACACGGTGCGCATCGAGCTGGTCCCGGCGATCGGCTCGGCGCGCGGTTTCGTCAGCGGTGACTTCGGCATTGTGCTCGGCGATGACGCGCGGCCGCGCGATGGCCTGCGGCACGTCGCGGGCACGCCGGGCGACGACCGCGACAGCCGTGTCGCGGCGCTCGTCGGAAGCGCCGCGGATGAGCGCATCGACGGTCTCGACGGTGACGACGCCCTGTTCGGCGGCAACAGCGGTCGGGCCTGGGGGCGTGACTGGCTGCTCGGCGGCGCCGGCGATGATTACCTCAACAGCGCAACGCTGTTCGAGGCCAATGAGACGGCGCAGTACGATGATGCAGGCGATTTCCTCGTTGGCGGCGATGGACGCGACGTTGCCATCGGCAATGCCGGCGCGGACGTCCTGCTCGGCGGTCCCGGTGCCGATTTCTTGAGCGGTCGCGGTGGCGACGACGTGCAGGACGGCGGCCCCGGCGACGACGTGCTGGCCGGTGGTGGTGGCGCGGATCGCCTGTTCGGTGGCGAAGGCGACGACTTCCTGCTCGGTGCGCTCGATGTCTGGGCCAGCGCGGAGCGCGCCTGGGCGGCGGCCCCGACACGCGACACGGAAGGCCGCATCATCGACCTCGCGCTGCGCGACATTTTCGTCGGCAGCCCGTCGTCGGCGGACGCGGACGTGCTCTACGGCGGTGCCGGCGACGACTATCTCGATGGCGGCGACGGCGCGGACGTGCTCCATGGTGAAGCCGGCCGCGACGTGCTGTTCGGTTGGTACGGTGCCGACGTGCTGGCGGGCGGCGACGGTGATGACATCCTCTATGGCGATACGTTCGGCCTCGCGCCGCCGCACGGCGATGGTGATGACGAACTCGACGGCGGCGCCGGCGACGACGAGCTGCATGGCGATGGTGGCGCCGATCGCCTGTCCGGCGGTGCCGGGAACGATCGGCTGTTTGGTGGTGCCGGGTACGATCGCCTCGACGGCGGTGACGGCAACGACTTCCTGGACGGCGGTGATGGCGGCGGGCATCTCGTCGGCGGCGCCGGCGCCGACGTGATCCGTGGTGGCGCGGGTGCGGACGTGCTCGAAGGCGGCCCCGGCGACGACGAGCTCAGCGGCGGCGCCGGCAACGACGTGCTCAATGCCGGCCCTGGCGATGATCGTATCGCCGGCGGCCGCGGGCACGACACCTACCTGTATCACGGCGGTCCCGGGCACGTGCGTATCAGTGATACCGGCGGCTGGGATACCGTGTTGCTCGCCGACCCGGCCATGCTCGACGGCGCGACGCGCACGCTGGACGGGCGCGACCTGGTCTTCGATTTCTCGCCGACATCGCGGCTGACGCTCGTTGGCTGGCTCGACGGCGGTATCGACCGGGTTGTCGCCGGCGCAAGCGAGCTGCGCCTGGCCAGCGACCGCAGCGACCGCAGTGAACGCTTCGCGCGCCGCGACGACCCCGCGGATCCGGACGACGTCTACACCTTCATCCCGCAGTCCGGTTCGTTGCGCATCGATGATGCCGATGGCAGCGACGTGCTCGTACTCGATGACGGCATCGGCGTTGCCGATCTCGCGGGCATCGTCGGTGCCGACGGCCACTGGCGCGCGACCATCGACAACGCCGTGCTGGAGATCGCCGACTGGGCGGAGAGCGCCTTGTCGCGCGTCGTGCTCGCCGGTGGCGAGGAGCTCACCCACGCCGCGCTCGAGCAGGCCGCGCGGTACGCACCACGTGCCGGCACGCCACTACCAGACCAGGTTGCGATCGGTGGTTTCGACTACCACTACCGCGTGCCGGCCGATACCTTCAGCGCCGGTGACTTCGGCCCGCTGATGCTGAGCGCGGCGCGCAACGACGGTTCCGCGTTGCCGGCCTGGCTCGCATTCAATCCGTCCGAGGGAACGTTCAGCGGACGTCCCGCGGCGGGCGATGGCGGCCGGCTCGCGATCGCGGTCACCGCGCGCAGTGCCGCGGGCTACGAGCTTACGGACACCTTCACGCTGCGTGTGGAGGGCATGCCGCAGGGTGCGGCGCCCGTGCTCGATCCGCGCCTGCTCGACGTGGCGCGAGGCAGTTGGTTGGGCAGCGCACCGCCATCGCTCGCCACCGTGCCCGCGCTGCGCACCACGCGTGGCGCCGCGGTCGGCTTTCCGCTGCCGCCCGCGCCGGCCGCACCGCGCCATCTGGAACGCGCGCAGGGCATCGGTGACGTCAACGGCGACGGCTTCGACGACGTCCTGTTCAGCGAGCGTTTCGGCCCGGCCGGTTATGCGGGCGTCGATCGCCACCACGTCGTACTCGGACGTGCCGGCGGGGTTGCCCGTGACATCGACACCCTCAGCGAAGCGCAGCACGGGCGCGCTTTCGAAATCCTGCTCGACGATCCCTTGATGAGTGTCGCGGCCGGCGATGTCGACGGTGATGGCCTGAGCGACCTGCTACTGACCCCGGACGGCGACGAGCTGGTGCATGTCGTCGTCTATGGGGCCACCAGTAATACCGGGAGCGTCAACGTCGCGAACCTCGGCGTCGATGAAGGGTATGCCTTCGCGAGTTCGCACATGTTCGACCTGGTCGACGCCAACCGCGACGGTGTGCTCGATATCCACACCGGCCGGGCCGTGCTCTACGGCGATCCCTCCCGCCAACGTCACGGCATCGTCGATCCGCATGCCGCGGGTGCCGGCGGCTTCGTCTTTGCCGCGGATGCCGGACTTGCGGACTTCGCGATCCGCGACATTCACGGTATCGGCGATTTCGACGGCGACGGGCGCGACGACTTCCTCATGGTCGCCGCGCCGACGAACGGGCTCGACCCCGCGTTCCACATCGTGCGCGGCCCGGCCGAGGGGCTCACGCCGGGGTTCGATATCGACACGGCCGCGCGCATCACGTTGCGTGGCGACCTCGCGCGTGGCGGCAGCGTGGCCCACGGTGATTTCAATGGCGACGGCCTCGCTGACGTGGTCGTGGTGGGGGCCACCCGTGTCGGTGACAGGAACGAGCAGCGCATCATCTTCGGCACGTCAGACACGGCGCTCACCTCGATCGATACTGACCAGCTGGACGGCCGCAGCGGATTCGTCGTCAGCGGCGCCTGGGATCTCGAAGGCCTCGGCCGCGTCGGGCTGGGCCGCGAGGCGGTGACGCTAGGTGATCTCGACGGCGACGGCCGTGACGAGCTCGCCCTCACCCATGCGTCGATGTTGAGCGCCGCCGGCCACGCGTTCGTGCCAATCCTGCGTGGTCGTGCAGGGCCGTACCCGGCGCGTCTCGATCTTGCCGCGCTGGACGGCGCTTTCGGCTTCAATGCCATGCTGCCCTTGAACGGCCCCGGGCAGCATTTCAGCCGTCCCGTGGCGGCCGGGGACATCGACGGCGACGGCCACGAAGACCTGTTGGTCGTGGGCGACGAGGGCTTCGGCTACGTGGCCCGCGGCGGCGCGGCGATGACCGCGACGCTGGTCGCCGGCACGGCGGCTGCCGATGTCATCGAAGCGGAAGCGGTCGACAGCGTCGTCTATGCCTACGGCGGTGACGACGAGATCCGCGTGCACAAGTCGTTTGGTGTCACGGTCGACGCCGGCCGCGGCGATGACATCATTCTGATCGATGCCGAACCACTCCCCGGCGACGTGCCGCTCGGCGTGACCCCGCTCGCCTGGGCCAGGCAGCGACCGGTCGTCGTCGTTACCGGTGAGGGTAATGATCACATCCGCGTCAACGGCACGACCCTCTCGCTGCACATCCTCGCGGGTACCGGCGCAAGCGGTAGCGGTAATGACCTCAGTATCGGGCGCGGCTACGAGTCGAGCAAGCTGCGCCTCGTGCCGGGTTCGATCAAGCTCGAATTCGGTCCCGAGCACGGCGCAATCCATCTCCAGGACTTCGATCCCCTGGATATCCTCGGTGGGCCGCGCTCGATAGGCAGCGTGCATTTCGCCGACGGCACGGTGCTCAGCTACGAGCAGCTCGTCGCGCGTGGTTTCGACATCGATGCCGGCGACGGAAACGACATCGTTCTCGGCACGAACGTCGTCGATCGTATCCGGGCGGGAGACGGTAACGATCGGCTGCACGGCCGGGCGGGCGACGATACGCTCTACGGCGGCCGCGGTGACGATACCTACCTGTGGCACCCCGGCGACGGCACGGACCTCATCGTCGACAGACTCGGCGACGATGTCCTGCACTTCGGCGGTGGCATCGCGCTGTCCGACCTCACGCTCGCACGCAGCGGTGCCGACCTGCGCGTGGACTACGCGGGGGGCGGCGGGGTACGCATCGAGGAGTGGTACCAGCGACGTTCCGGCCGCATCGAGACGGTGACGTTCGACGACGGCGGCGCATGGGACCTGCCGGCGTACGCGAACACGCCGCCCCGTCCCGCTCATGGCGGGTTTCGCGTGCCTTACCTCGCCGGCGAGTCGTTTATCTTCAGCCTGCCGTCCGCGTTGTTCCGCGATGACGACGGCGATCCGCTGTACGTCACCGCGGCGCAGGCGGACGGCGATGCTTTGCCCGACTGGTTGCGCTTCGAACGTCGCTCGCACCTGTTCCAAGGGCGGGTACCGGAGCAGGCGGATGCGGACATCGAACTCGTGCTGCGCGCCTGGGACGGTCACGCGACGGCCGAGCTGCCGGTGATCCTCACGCCGCTGGTGCCCACGTTGCCGATGCAGCTGGCACTGGAGGCACCCTGGCCTGCGGCGATGGCGCACACCGATGCCGTCATGGATGCCGTCACGGCTGATGATGCCGCCAGGGGCAGCAATGCGCAGCATGACCCCCAGGGCTTGCAGCAGTTGATCGATGCCATGGCAGGTTTCGATGCGTCGCCCGCACTCGGCGATGCCTGCTCGATTCCAGCGCTCACCGATACCGCGCCCATGTTGGCGGCCGCGTGGACGCAGGCCGCATGAACGGCGTGTGCGGCGCACGCCGGGGTGGCCATGAGTGCACCGCACCCCGGGCGCTTGCCGTTACAATGACGCACCTCGGGTCGGCTCCCGCGCAACGCGCGCCGCCGGCCGGCCGTCCGCACCAGGAAGCCTCGCCATGGAATCTCGCTGCTGCCCGCTGCTGGCCAATAGCCGTGGCGTGTGCGGGCGTCAAAGTGCCGGCCACGCCTGCCGCGCGACGCCGGGCCGTGTCAAGCAGGGGTGGATTCCGTACCGGCTCGACGCGTGGATTCGCCGCGCGTGTTCGCCGCGCCAGCGCCTCGCGGCCCGGCGCGCACCGGGCGCGGCATGACCGCGCCCGGCAACGGCGACGACGATCGTCCCGCGGCGGCGCCGCCGGTCGAAGTGCCGTGGCGCGAACTCTCTCCGGCCGCCCTGCGCGGCGTGGTCGAAGCCTTCGTGCTGCGTGAAGGAACCGATTACGGGGCGGTCGAGACGAGCTTCGCGAGCAAGGTTGCCGCCGTCATGCGCCAGCTCGAGCGCGGCGAGGCGAGGATCTTCTACGAGCCCGCGTCACGCAGCGTCGAGCTGGTCGCGAGCCACGCGTTGCCGGGCGGTCCGACGCCGCCCGGCCAGCAGGACTGACACGCCCCGACCGCGTCCGCACGCGGGAATCCGGGGCGTCCGGTCACAGCGGGCTGTGACCGGGCAGACGGCCTCAGGCCGGGTTGTTGCTGTTGAAGATGTCGAGATGCAGCTTCCACTCGCGGCCTTCGCGCTTCCACACAACGACGTACTTGGCTTTGTCGAGCACCGCGCCACGCGCTCCCTTGAGCGTTGCCAGCCCCGTTTCGATCGCCGTCTTGCCGTGCTGCTCGACGGTTTCGGTACGCAGGTTGACGCCCTTCACCCCCATGTCCATGGCGCCCTGCCAGAAGCGCGCAATGGCACGGTGGCTCTTGCATGCTTTCATGTTCGGGGGCATCAGCACGCCGTCCTTCGTGTAGCACCCGGCCATACCCTTGGCGTCGCCTGCCGCGAACAGGCTGCCGAGATTCTTGTTGGCGGCCTTGATCTCTTCCGTGATGTCGCGCTTGCCTCTCGTCGTTGCCATGCTTCTCGTCTCCCTCGGCTGTGCCGGTTGTTGGTAGCAGGGTGGTCCTGGTCAGCGATACCGTGCGCGAGCACGGCGCGTCAGCTCCCGAGCAGCGCGCGCAGCTCGGCCAGGTTGTGAATGACGTGGTCGGGGCGCGCGGTTTCGCGCCCGGTCTGCAGGGGCGGTTCCATGCCGCCGTCGACGATCAGTGCCGTGCGCATGCCGACCTCGTTGGCGCCGGCGATGTCGTGTTCGGGCGAATCCCCGACGAACAGCACCTCTTGCGGCGCGAGCCCCGACAGTTCGAGGGCATGCTCGAAGAAGCGCCGGTCGGGTTTGCACGACTGCGCTGCCTCAGAGCTTGTCCAGTGATGAAAGTAACGCGCGAGTCCTTCGCGTTCGATCAGCGGTACGAGCATGTCGTCGTCGATGTTCGAGACGACCGACAGGTACAGGCCAGCGTCGCGCAGGTGCGAGAGCGTGTCCACGCAGTCCTCCTTGAGCACCAGGCAGTCGACGATGGCGCTGCGATGCGCCTCGCGGTACCAGTCGTGCACCGCCTCGTCGTGCGGCGCCTCGATGAGGTCGGCAAAGCGCATGAAGGTGTCGTGGAAGAAATCGCGATGAAGGTAGTAGGCACGCTCGGCGTAGGCGTGGGTGATTTCGCGCTGGGCCTGCGTGTAGGCAGCCTTGATACGCGCTACCTCGACCGCGGCGCCGAGCCGTTCTACCGCTTCGAGCAACAGCGGTAGCGTGGTGCGCGGTACGTGGCGGTAGCTGAACAGCGTGCCGCCGAGATCGAAGAAGACCCCGGTGGTCACGACAGCACCGTGGCGAGCTTGTTGGCCCAGGCGTGATCGGTGAAGTCCATCTTGATCGGCGTCACCGAGATGCTGTTCGCGGCGATGGCCGCGAGGTCCGTCCCGGTCGCGTGCTCGGCTTCCGGATATTGGATCTTGACCCAGTAGTAGGGGTGATTGCGTGCATCGTGACGCGCATCGATGCTGAATGCGCCGGGCGGGCGCTGGCCCTGCGTCGTCATGTGTATGCCGGTGACTTCGTCGGGCGCGCACTGGGGAAAGTTGACGTTGACGAACGAACCGGCCGGCCACTCGTCGAGCTCGATGAGCTGGCGAATGAGGCCGGGCGCGTGGCGTGCCGCCGGCGCGAAGTCGGCGACGCCACCGGGCGGGCGGACCTGCGACAGCGCGATCGAGCGTATGCCCATCAGCGTGCCTTCCATCGCCGCCGCGCAGGTTCCGGAGTAGGTCACGTCCTCGGCGAGGTTGGCGCCGGCGTTGACGCCGGAGAGCACCACCGTCGGCGGTCCGTCGGTCATGAACTCCCACAGCGCCATCAAGACGCAGTCGGTCGGTGTGCCTCCGATCTGGTAACGCTTGTCGCCGAGCTGGCGCATGCGGATGGGAATCGTCAATGACACCGAGTGCCCGGCGCCGCTGCGTTCGTTGTCGGGTGCGATCACCCAGACGTCATCGCTGATCTCGCGCGCGAGCGACTCCAGGAGTTCGAGCCCCGGCGCGTGAATGCCATCGTCGTTGGTGATGAGAATGCGGTGTTTGCTGGCTTCTTTCATGGGGCGGGAGTATAGCCCGAAGCCGCTTGCGGCGACGCGGTGCTCATGCGCCCCGGGCCGCTCGCGGTGGGTTTACCGAAGGCAACATCTCCCGATGTACGCGGCATCGACGCCGTGCACGAGCAGGCTCGCGGCCCACGCTCCACTTGGCGGATGCCGGCGCCGTGGACGCGTCCTCGTCGATTGTCTTCGTAGCGCGTCAGCCGACCGGCTCTTTCGCCTGCACGTCGGGGTGGTACTCGGTGTAGACGTAGATCGGCAGCGACAGGTTGCCGAGGCGCTCTTCGACGATCGGCCACACGTCGCTCCATTGCAGGCCACCGACGCCGGTGGCGAGGCGCGGCAGGGCAAGCGACTTGAAGCCCTCCTCGGCGATCATCTTCGCCAGCGCGCGCAGCGTTTCGCGCACGTGCTTGGTCGTAGCCTTGCCGGGCTTGCCGCCGTGGCCGTAGCCACCCTCCTGCGTGATCAGGTTGACGATGCGCACGCCGTCCGCGCCGCCCCACAGCCACGCGCTGCCGGGCTGCGGGTGATGCTGGTTGCACCAGTGGTGGAAGTCCTTGTGCATGGCGGGGTAGCGCTCGTGCAGTGCGAGTGCGAGGCCCTGGTTCATCGGATCGTTGGCGGCCACGCCGTGGGCGATGACCTGGGCCCGGGTGAGGAGAATGTCGCCGGAAACGGGATGCAGCATGTTGCCCTCTCGTCGGTCGCTGGGAAGCGGAATTCGAAAGCAGATGCTCGCCGTTGATGGCGGATAGCGTCTTGATCTGCCGCAAGTCCGGGAGAATCGGGCTGCGACGCCGGCGGCATCGCGGTCAGGCAGTGGCCACGAGATAGCCGATGTAGGCGCCGTAGCCGGCGAGCAGCAGGGCGCCCTCGCTACGCACCAGGCGGCGCCCGGTCATGGCCAGCGGCCACAGCAGCAGCGCGAAGCCGAGCATGCAGGCGAGTACCGTCCAGCTGACTTCGCCGCGTGGCAGCGGCGTGATGCCGGCGGTGATGCCGATGATGCCGAGGGTGTTGAAGATGTTGCTGCCGATGACGTTGCCGAGCGCGATGTCGCCCTGGCCGCGCAGGGCGGCGATGACCGAGGCGGCGAGTTCCGGCAGGCTGGTGCCGACGGCGACCACGGTGAGTCCGATCACCGCCTCGCTGACGCCGAGCGCGCTGGCGATGGTGACCGCCGCGAGCACCAGCGACTTGCCGCCGCCGACGAGCGCGGCCAGGCCGCCGATCACGAGCATCAGGTGGTGCCAGACCGGGCCGTGGTCAAGTTCGGTGCCGGCGGCGAATTCGGCCTGCGTCGCAGCTGTTTCGCGGCGCGACTGCCACAACGTGAAGACGATGTAGGCGACCAGGCCCAGGGCCAGCGCCAGGCCCTCGGGACGCGAGATGGTGCCATCGGCCAGCAACACCAGCAGCACGGCCGACACCGCGACCATCAGTGGCGTGTCGATGCGCAGGATGTTGGCGTGTACTTCGAGGCTGCGAATGAGCGCCCCGATGCCGAGAATCAGGCCGATGTTGGCAATATTGGAGCCGACCACGTTACCCACGGCGATATCGCTCGCGCCGCCCAGCGCCGCGGCCAGGGATACCACGAGTTCGGGGGCGCTGGTGCCGAAGGCGACGACGGTAAGCCCGATCGCGAGCGGCGAGACACCCAGCCGCGCGGCGAGCGCGCCGGCCCCGCGCACCAGCCATTCGCCGCCGTAGTACAGCAGCACGAGGCCGAGCAGGGCCTGCCCGGATGTGACGAGGGCGCTGCTCACGCGCGTACCCCCTGACGGCTTGCGGTGAGGCTGGCGGGTGCGGGTGCGCGTGGTGTCGTGACAATCAGCACGCAGCTTGGCTCATGCGCCCAGCAGGCGCTCGCGAAACATGAAGAATACCGCGCCGAGCAGGCACAGCGCGGCCCAGAGGTAGTCGAGTTTGACCGGCTCGCGCAGGTAGAGCAGCGCAAAAGGCACGAACACCGACAGGCTGATGACTTCCTGCAGGATCTTCAGTTCACCGACGCTCATCACCGCGTGGCCGACGCGGTTGGCCGGGACCTGCAACAGATACTCGAACAGCGCGATGCCCCAACTCAGCAGCGCGGCGACCACCCACGGCTTGTGATTCAGCGTCTTCAGGTGGGCGTACCACGCGAACGTCATGAAGACATTGCTGGCGACGAGTCCGGCAATCGTAAACAGGAAGGGCGAATTGAGCGGGGACATCACGCGCCCGCGGGCGTCGCCGCCGGGCGCGGCGGCGGCCTCCTCAGCCGGTCTGCTCCGATGCTTCGCGCAGCCGCCGCTCGAGGGCGTCGGCCTTGTCGCGGTTGCCGCCGAGAAACGCCGGGGCCGCCCGGTAGTACTTGATCAGGTCCGAGAGCGCCTCGCGATCGTGCGGCGCGAGTTCCACCGCCTGTTCCAGCGCGCTGCAGGTCTTGCGTGCCAGCGACATGGCTTCCAGCCAGCCGGCACGCTCGGCGAGCCGGCCGTAGCTCTTGCCGAGCAGGTGCGCGCAGCGCGCGCATCCCGGTTGCCGGCCGAGCAGCTGCTCGAGCAGCGTCGCGGCCGCCGTGTACTGACCGGACTCGTAGGCGCGCAGGGCGGCATCGTAGTGCGGCTGTGCGGCGACCGTCGCGGGCGCGGCGGCATGGTCCGCCTCGGCGGCGGCCGGGACGGCGATGGCAAGCAGCACGGCGACGAGCAACAAGCGCAGCATCGGAGGCATCATCATGGTGCAAACGGAGCGGAATCCTAAGGCAAAGCGCGTCGAAATGCGAGATCCGGGCGACACCTCGCCGAACTGTCAGCCGCACAATCCGGCGACCACCTCGAGCAGCTGCTCCTCGTCGACCGGTTTGGGCAGGAACGCGCGCAGTCCGGCTGCCAGGGCATCGGCTTCGCGGACCGTCGCGCTGTAGCCCGAAACCAGCACGACCGGCAGCTCCGGGCGCAGTGCGAGGAGTTCACGCGCCATGTTGATGCCGGTAAGCCCCGGCATGGTCTGATCGGTGATGATCAGCTCGACCTCGTCCGGGGCAGCTCGGACCGCGGCCAGCGCGTCTTCAGGTACCGTGAAAACTCGCGTGTGGTAGCCGTGCAGCTCGAGCAATTCGCCCAGGAAGGCGGCCACCGAGGGTTCGTCGTCGACGACGAACACGCACGGCGCGCGCTGCGGCAGCGTCGCCGTCGGCACGGTCTCGGCCTTCGGCGTCGTCCATTGCGCGGCATCGGCAGTCGCGGTGCGCGGGAGCAGCACTTCGAAGCGGGTGCCGCCACCCGGGCGACTGTCGAGCATGATGTGGCCGTGATGCGCATGCACGATACCGTGCACCATCGCCAGCCCCATACCGGTGCCGCGTCCGCTGCTGTTGGTGGTGAAGAACGGCTCGAAGACGCGGGCGCGGTCGGCCATGGGAATACCCGGACCGTTGTCGCTGACGCTCAGCACGACGAAGTCGCCGTCGACGGCGCCATGACAGGAGTCGCACTGGACATGTCGGTTGCGGCCGTTGGCCAGGCGGATGACGACGGTACCCGTGCTGTCCACCGCATCACGCGCGTTGATGCACAGGTTGACGATGACCTGCTGCAGTTGCCCGGCGTCGGCGACGACAGGGGCCAGGCCGGATTCGATGTCGACGCGAAAGCTCACGCTCGAGGGCATCATCGGTCGCAGCAGACGCATGGCGTCGTCGGCGACCTCGGCGAGATCGGTCACACAGGCATTGGTCGGCTGCGTGCGCGAGAACGTGAGCAGCTGCTGCACCATGTCGCGCGCACGCTTGCCGGCGGTCTGGATTTCGTTCAGGTAATCGACGAGCTTCGGCTGCGACGCGCTGCCGAAGCGGCGCAGCGCGAGGCTGGAATAGCCGAGGATGCTGGAGACGATGTTGTTGAAGTCATGCGCGATGCCTCCGGTGAGCAGACCTATCGACTCCATCTTCTGTGCGCGTTGCAGCTGGTTGCGCAATTGCTCCTGCTCCACCTGGACGCTGCGCTGGGCGGTGATGTCGGCGGTGATACCGTAGAAGCCGACGACTTCACCGTCGTCGCCGAACCAGGCACGCGCCTTGGTCTGCCACCAGCATTGCTGCGCGGCGGCGTTCACGGCGCGGTACTCGATGTCGAGCAGACTGCCGTCCCGGTCGCGGATCTTCTGTTCGAACGCGGCTGTGACGTGCTCGCGATCGTCGTCGTGCAGGCGCGCGACAAAGCGTTGCATGGTGAGTTGTCCGTGCTCGTCGCGGAACACCGGGTCGACGTCCTGGGGCGTGGTGAAGGTGTCGTCACGCACGTCCCAGAACCACGAGATCAGGTTGGCCGAAGCGAGCGCCAGCTTGAGGTGCTCTTCGTTCTCGCGCAGCGCGAGTTCGGCATCCTTGCGTGCGGTCACGTCCATCATGTGGCCGTACCACATTACTGCGCCGTCGGGCTCGCGCAGCGGCGATGCCTGGCCCAGCAGCCAGCGCACGCTGCCGTCGGCATCGACTACGCGGTACTCCTCGCGCCACAGCTCGAGCGTACGCGCCGAGTGTTCTATCGAGCACAGGATGCGCTCGCGCTCGTCGGGATGCAGCAGGCCGAGGATGGCGTCGGCGTGACCCTCGACGTAACGGGGAGTCACCTTGAGAACGCTGTATGCGCCCTCGCTGGCGTAGGGAATGCTCCACTCGCCGTCGGCGTCGATGCGGAACTGGTAGACCATGCCCGGAACCATGCGCGCGAGCATGCGCAGACGTTGTTCCATTTCGCGCCGGCTCTGTTCGAGCGCGACGCGATCGGTGACGTCGATGAAGACACCGTTGAACACGATCTTCGCGCTATCATCGCAGCGCGCCAGCGTCTGGCGCGATTCGATATGCCGGATCGCGCCGTCGGGCAGGACGACCCGGTATTCGATCGTAAAGCGTCCGGCGTCGATGGGTGGTGATTGCACGGTCTCGGCAATCGCGTCACGGTCCTCCGGGTGAAGCGCGGCAAGAAAATCGCTGGCATGCCACGGTCCCGGTGTTGCAGGTAGCCCGAACAGCAACGCGACGCCTGGCGGACCGTTGAGCTGGTTCGCATCGACGTCCCATTCGAACGGTGCGAGCTGGGCCTGCTGCATCGCACGGGTCAGGCGCTCCTCGGACTGGCGCAGTTCGTCTGCAGCACGCACCGCCTGGGTGATGTCCAGCGTGACACCGGTACAGCGGTCGCGGCCGTCGACATCGCGCCGGATCTGCGCGCGCGTCTCGACCCAGGTGTGGCTGCCATCCGGGTGCTCGAAGCGGTGTTGCACGTGCATCGGGCGCCCATGCTCGTAGAGCGCGTCCAGCGCCTTCTCCACGGCGGGCAGATCCGTCACCGCCACCCGTTCGAGAAACTGCTCCAGCCCCCACTGGGTGCGCACGCCCTCCAGGCCGAGGAACGCGCTCGCGTTTTCGGTCGTGCGTACGTGGCGGGACTTCACGTCGAGTTCCCACAGCACCATGTTGGTCGAGGCGATCGCGAGGTCGAGCCACTCGACGCTCTCGCGCAGGCGGCCTTCGGTGGCCCGTATATCGGTGATGTCGAAGGCGAGCCCGATCGCGCGCGGCCGTCCGTCGTCGAAGATATTGCGATAGCGCACCTCGAAATGGCGGATGCCCTTGGTCGGATGCTGCACGCGGTAGCGCAGCACGCGCGCTTCGAGATCGGTCTGTGCGGTCTGGGTGACGTCGTCGCAGTGCTGTTCGTGGCGGGGCCGATCTTCGGGCACGATCAGCGCGAGCAGCTCGTCGTAGGTGAAGCGGCCGTCGCGGCGCGAGAAGCCGTAGAGCTCGGCGAGCGAGCGTGAACAGATGGCTTCGTTGGTGACGAGGTCGCGCTCGAACCAGGCAATGTGCGCATGAGCCAGGGCGGATTCGAAATCGCGCGTGCCGAAGCGCGCGAACGTGGGCCCGCCCGCTGGCATCCGGCGCAGGCGGCACAGGGCCTGGTGGGCATTGCCGGCCAGGGTGAGCGACTGCACGGTGGTCTCGAAGATGTCGCCGGCGAAGGCCGCATCGGGACCCAGCACGAGGCTACGCGTATGGCCCTGGCCACAGGCCTTGAACACCGCTTCGCCGAGCAGCGCCGCGGCGTCGTCCGGCAACAGCTCGCCGAGCGTCAAGCCGACCAGCGCGGCCGCGCCGGTTTGCGCATCTGCACTGCTGCCGGCGACGCTCGCGCCGGCGACGACGCCGTCGGCACGGACGACGAGCGTGATCTCGCCGAGTGTGGCGAGCACGTCTTCGGCGGTCCCGCCGGGTGGCGTGATGGTCTGGGGCAGGCTGGAATTCACCTCCGGCATAGCGGCCGGCGGTACGTGAACTTGTGCTGCGTGGACGGCGCGAGGGCCGCCGGAAAGGTGCGCGCCGTGGCGCCCCCCGGGTAGCCGTCCGCGGCGGCGTGCCCGGCGCGGCGAGGGTGCCGCGGCCGTGCGGCCTGGCTTTGCGCGTGGGGCCGGCTCAGAAGCGTG
>JAPOKK010000406.1 GCA_029977665.1 Pseudomonadota bacterium
CGAACACGGCTATGACATGCAGATGGCCTTCGCCGCCGAGGTATTCGAGCGCATCACCGCTCGGGCGCACGTAGGTCAGCGAGATCGGCAGCTTGGGCACGTCTGCGAAGTCGTCGTAGGCGAGCCCGGTCAGGGCCCAGCCGGCGACGACGCACAGGCCGACGCCCACGCCGCTCACGATGTGCTTGGGCGAGGTGCGGAAGTCGGCGTCCGTGAAGCAGTAGACGAGGATGGCGCCGGCGATGACGGCGGTGACGGCCCAGTTCAGCATCTCCTCGGAGCCTAACCCCAGGCCGGCGAGGATGGCGGCGGCGGACTGGGTGGTGCCGAGATCGATCGAGGTCTGGCTTTCGACCCATGCACGGGCGGGGCCGAGAATGCCGCCGATGGTCATGTAGGCGGTGATGCCGACGACCACCAGCACGAGCAGCGCGCGCAGGTCGCCGCCGCCGACGCGCACGAGGTTGCGGCTGGTGCAGCCGCCGGCGAAGACCATGCCGATGCCGAACAGCAGCCCGCCGACGATGTTGCCGAACCAGTTGAGCGCGTTGCCGAGGTACATCGAGAGACCGAGATCGACGACTCCCGCATGCGCGATGATGCGCGTGCCGATCACGGCCGTGGCGGCGGCGAGCAGCCAGGCGCGGAAGCGCCGGTAGTCCTCGAAGGACATGATGTCGGAGATCGAGCCCATCGCGCAAAAGTTGGTCTGCTGCACGACGAAGCCGAACACGGCGCCGATGGCGAAGCCGCCCCAGGCCAGCCACAGCGGCGCGTTCTCGAGCACCTGGGCGCGCAGTTCCTCCATCGCGGTGCGTCCTCAGCCGGCCGCGGCGGCGCAGCCGTCGAAGGCGTCGGCGTCCATCTTGGCCTCGTACTTAGGCGCGACCTCGGCGCCCGGTGTAAGCCCGGCCTTGACCGTGTCCCAGTCCTCGGGCGCGAGCACGATCATCCAGCCGACGTCGTACGGATCCTGGTTGGCGAGGTTGGGCTGGTCGACCATGGCGTCGTTGACGGCGACGACTTCGCCGTTCGCCGCCGAGCGCGCCGGGCCGACCCACTTGCCGGACTCGATCGTCGCGCAGGACTTGCCGGCCTTGACGCTGCGCCCGACCTTCTTCGGCGTGAACGCGACCAGCTCGCCGGCCAGCGCCGTGGCCACCGCGGTCATGCCCATGCGCACGGTGCCGTCGCCGAGTTCCTGGTACCAGGTGTGGTTCTCGACGTCGTAGAGAAGTTCGTCGGGAAGGTTGCAGCCGCGGACGTTTGGCATGGTCGTGATCCCTTTGTGTGGTCGTTCGTTCTGGTCGTTCGTTCGGATGGTCGTGCTGGTATGCGTGTTCGCGTCGTACCTGGCTGCACAGCGCGGCGCGTCAGTTCGCGTCCTGGCGCAGCGGCCGCGCGCTGCAGCAGAAATCGCCGAGCTGCCGTTCGGCGAGTTTGCCGGTCACGAAGTAGAACAGGTGCTTGGCGGTGAAACGCATCATCTCGCGCACGCGTTCGGGCTCGTCGGGCGTGGTCAGCGTGAGCTGATTATAGTGCCAGGCCAGTTCGCGCGCGGTCTCACGGCAGGCGTTGAAGCTCGGGTCGTTCGCCGCGCCCTGGCGGTGCAGCGCGAGCAGGCGGAAGCCTTCGCGCGTGGCGTCGGTCGGTATTTCGCCGTGCGCGAGCAGCCAGTGGGCGAGGATCGCTTCGCCGAGGTGCAGCAGCTCGAGGGCGCTGACGTCCGGCGCGTCGAGCGCGCGCTCGACGTCGGCCAGCGGCATCAGCGCACGCGCGCCGGGATTGCCGCGCGGTGCCGTCTCGCCGGTTGGCGCGCTCATCGCAGGATCTTCTCTTTGACGTAGGCCATCGAGTCGGAGACGTTCTCGTGCACGCCGACCTTGCGCGGCGAGAGGCCGAGCGCGAGGCCGAGCAGCTGGGTGAAGTAGAGAATCTTGACCTGGGTCTTCACGCCGAAATTGGTCTCGGCGCGGATCTGGTGCATCTCGAGTCCCGAGTGGCAGGTCGGGCACTCGGTCGCGATGACTTCGGCACCGGCCGCCTCGGCGGCCTGCACGATGTTCAGCACGAGCCGCGTCGAGGTATCGGAGTCGGACAAGGTATGCGCACCGCCGCAGCAGGCGGTCTTCAACGGGAAGTCGACGTTCTCGGCGCCGGCGGCGGCGAGCAGGTCGTCCATGAAGTGCGGCTTGGAGGTCGATTCGCTGCCCGGGCCCTTGTCCTTCTCGGGGAAGATGTGGCGCGGGCGCGTGTACATGCAGCCGTAGTAGTTCGCGATCTTGACGCCCTTCAGGCTGTTCTTGACG
>JAPOKK010000162.1 GCA_029977665.1 Pseudomonadota bacterium
AGGGGTGGGTGTCGCGCTGCGGGTACATGCGTAGCACGTCAACCTCACGCAGCGCCCAGTCGTCCAGCGGCGCCCAGCCGCTCGGGCCGTAGTAGATCGTGTCGGTGTGACGTGAACGGGCCACGGCGAGAATGCGCGTGGTGCCGATGTATTCCCACTCGTGCTCCATCGGGCGGCCGTTGAAGCCGTAGAAATCTTCCAGCGTGTGGTCGGTGCCGAGCAGCGAGTCGGATTTCACTTCGACCGAGATACGGCGCACGCGGCGCAGGCTGGGGATGTAGGCCCAGGAATCGTCGGCCTTGCGCGGATCGTCGTAGCGCAGGATGAGGAAGGCGGTGCCGGCGATGTCGAACGGCGAGTTGAAGCCGGTGTATTCGCGGAAGAAGGTGTTCTTGGCGAAGCCTTCGCCGTTGTTCATCTTGTAGTTGCTTTCCGGCAGGTCGGCGCGGCCGGACATGATCACGCGCTGGTAGGGACCGGCGAGCGCGCGCTCGAAGGTGCCACCGCCAGTGTAGTACTTGGCGTACTTGCCGCCATCGGTCGACATCACTTCGTGGCCATCGTGGTTGCCGCCGCGACGCACCCACACCCAGTGCACTTCTTCGTTCTTGAGGCCGTCGTTCTGCCAGCGGCGCATGAAGTTCCAGATCAGTCGCCAGCCGTCTTCCTTGCTGCCGGCGGTGAAGGTGGCGGGGTCGAACGGACGACCCGCGGTGTAGTTCTCGAGCGCGCCGTCGCCGGCCAGCGTCGGCTGCCCGGCGAACTGTTCGGTCGCGGTCTTGTAGACGTCGGCCGGGCTGAGGTCGCCGGCGTCCTTGATGGTCATCTCCATGCCTTCGAAAATCAGCTCGGATTGCTGCTCGGCAGGAATGAACGGACGAATGAGATCGGCCTTGTCGAAGGGGATGCCGTCGCCGTCGACGAACTGGGGCTGGGCTGCCTGGTTGGCCTTGATCCAGGCGAGATGATCTTCGGGCGAGAACGCGCCCGCGGCGAGCGGGGCGACGGCCGAGGCCGCGATCAGCAACCGCGATACGGGTTTCAACATGGTCAGGGGATCCTCCGGTTTGGTAGAGCGTGCCAGGCCGGCGGATTGACCTTGATTCCCCACGAAGTGCACCTCGGGGCGCGTTGCGGAGCGGGCAGCCGGTGGCGGCGCGATACCGCGGGCGGTGCGAGAGCGTCTCCCGCGCGGCCGGCACATACGACCCCGAGACTATCAACCCGCGGCGTGCCGCGAGAAGGATTCGCCTAGATCGCTTGCTTATACCCGCGATAAGCAATTCGTCTGTCGTGACATGCGTTACCCGCGTCAGGGTGGTCCGCCATGCCGGTCCGCGTGCGCCCTATAGATCCGCCATGCGCCGGCGTGCGAAGCCCTCGTCGTACGGCGACAGCGCACGCACATCCAGCGTCAGGGATTCGAACAGCCAGCCTTCACCGGTGCGCACGTAGACATCGACGTACTTGCCCATAATCCAGCACGCGACGGGCTCGGGCTCTTTCACGATCGGTGCCCACAGGTCCCAGCGGCCGGTGGCGCGATCGCCGTCGATCTCGATCAGCGGGTTGGTCGCGTAGTGATCGACGAAAGAAATGACCTTGCTCACGCCGGTGAAGAATTCATGAATCGCGGCGCGCCCTTCGTGACGGCCGAACGGGCCGCCGTCCCAGACGCCGTCGGCGACGAACAGGCTGGCGATGCCGTCCGGATCGTAATCCTGATCGGCGAAGGCGCAGTAGCGGGCCTTGAGCTGCTTGATGCATTCGATGTCGTAGAGCCATTGCAGGCGGGCGCTGTCGTTCATGCGGGTACTCCTCGAACACGGTCAGTCCACGTGTTGACGATGCACTGTGGCAGGGTTGCACCGCGTCGTGCAACGCGCACCCGGATCCGCGTTCGTCCCGGCGCGGCTCAGTCCGCGTCCGGCGCGTGACGTGGCCCCAGCGGACTGAACACCCAGGCGCCGGCCGTGCCGCGGTTGAACGCCGTGCTCTGCGCGCGCTCACCGCGCGTCGCGTTCAGGTGGGGCAGGATCGTGGCGGGGTCGTCGGCCTCGACCTCGTAGAGCGCCAGGTGACCCAGCGGGCACGGACGGCCCTGCTGGTCGCGCAGCTCGAAGCGCTGGGCGCTGGCCCAGCCGGCGCTGGCCAGCACTTCCTCGAGGTGGGTGTTTTCATACCAGTCTTCGAACTCGCCTTCGCGGCCGGGCACGGCTTCGCTCAGGACCAGGACCAGGTGTCGCATGTGTTTCCCCTCGTGACGGCGGTGCTGCCCCGGGGGACGCGCGACGACGCGCGGACGCGGTTCCGCCCCAACCCGCACCCGCCACGCATCATAACCGCGGCTCGTGCGCGGCGTCCGAGAGCGACCCCGCGCACGCGCCGGGCGCGGTCACGGATCAGATGCTGTGGGTGCCGTGGCCGCCGTCGGCGGACTGTATCTCGAGCAGGCGCTCGATGCGGCGTGCGGCGCGTTCGCAGTCGTCGAGGCTGGTGAAGACGCGGAAGCGCAGGCCGAGGGACGGCCGTTCGCCTTCGACTTCTGCGAGCACCGCGCGGGTCAGCGCGCTGCAGGATCGGGTCATGTGCGCCTCGGCGTCGAGCAGCGCCGGATCGGCATCGTCGAAGATCGAGAGCAGGGGATAGCGGTCGAGCAAGGCATCGGCGACGCGGCTCTGGTAACGGAACACCTGTTCCGCGCGCGAGGCCTTGGCTTCGCCCGTGGTGGCTGCGGGCGGGGGCAGCGTCGCGCATCCGCCGCCCGCGACGGCGAGGGCCAGGGCAAGTGCCGCGCTTTTCACCGGGGCAACGAACCCGCGCTGGTCGGCAAGCCGCGCGTCGCGCGGGAGTTGTCTGCTGCCCTTCTTGAGCATGGCGTCCTCGAACCTTCTTCCTTTCGAGCGCCGCCCGGATGCGTGGCGAGCGCCCTGAATGCAAGACTAGACGGGAAACGCACCGTATCCAGCAGTGCATTCGCGGTCTGTGAAGCGCTTCGCGCGTTGCCGGGCCGGGTTTGGGTCGAGTGTCAACAATCGTCGCACCGGCCGGACCCGCCACGTCCCAGCTTAGCGGCGCGCACCGCCCCGGCCTTGAGCGACGGCGGGTGGGCTGGCCGGCAGGTCATCGCCGCGGGCCGCCGCGGCGCAGCTCGGCGACGAGCGTCTCGTGCGCCCGCGTGTTGCGCCGCGGCGTCAGCGGCTGTCCCAGGTGCGGCCACAAGCCGTGCCGGATGGGCTCGGGCAGCACGTTCTCCAGGTACTCGAGGGCGGTGCCGCGGATGCCGCGGTCGGAGCTGAACACGGCGCGGAAGGACAGCCGCAGCGCGTCGCGGTCGAGCACCAGGCTCAACAGCGTGAACACGTGTTCGAGACTGTAGTCGACGCGCATGCCGCTGTCCGCGGCGACGGCGTCTTCGCCCTGCATGACATCGTCGACGCGGATGTCGCGTTCGGCCCATTCGCGTGGCGGCACGCGGACCTCGCGGGCGCACGCGGCGTACACGCGTTCGCTGTCGATGGCGAGGCCCGGATCGCGTCCGAGCATGCGCGACAGTGCCCGTGCGCTCGAGTAGCGTACGTTGAACTCGGTATCGTCGAGACCGTGCAGCAAGGCCTCGACCACGCGCGGTTGCGGCGAGACTTCGAGCACGCTCGGCAGTCGCTGGCGGGCGAGCAGCGGGACGTCCGGGTCGAGCAGCGCGTCGGTCAGCGTACCGACGCATTGCGGCACGATGAAGCGCAGCTCGGTGCGCGCGAGGTCGGCGAGCGCATCGACGGCCAGCATCGGCACGACGAACGGCGCCAGGCGCGCATCCATGAAGGCCCCTTCGAGGCAGGCACGTACGCGTGCGCCGTCGCCCGAGCTGAGGGCGGCTACCGCGCGGGCCAGGTCCGCGCTCGGTCCGCCCGGCGGCGCCACCGTGTCGGGATGCGCCGGCAGCGTATGGCCGCTGTCGCCGCGCGCTTCGCGCTGCGCCTCGATGCGCGCCAGCAGCAGCTTGCGCTCGGTCGACGCCGAGGCTTCGGCGAGCGTCTGGCGGGTCGTCGCGTCGACGATCTCGTCGTCGGCGATCGAGATCAGGCCGTCGCGCAGGTTGTCGGCGAGCTGGGCGACGTAACCGCGGTAGAGACGCCCGACCACGACCAGCGTGAGCACGGCGACCACCAGCGCGACGACGATGACGATCAGCGAAGGCAGCTCGGGCAGGAGTGCGAGCAGGCCCAGCACGATACCGCCGCCGATGACGTCGCCGAGACGGTCGGAGGCGACGTCGATGAAGGATTTCGTCGGCCGCTTGCGCATCGGCGGCAGCGGCGTGTAGAGCAGCTCGAAGGCCGAGCGGAAAAACGAGTTCTGCACGACCATCTGGCCACCACGTAGCAACACCACGGTCCACAGCCGCAGCGCGAAGACGTTGAGCAGGCCGGCGGCGATGACGACGACCGGCAGCGTCGCGAGCGTCGCGCCGATGCCGAAGCGGTTGAGCAGGCGCGGGCCGGCCAGCGACTGCACCGCGAACGTGACGACGCCGGCGATGGCATAGAAGCGGCCGAACAGCCCGACCAGGGCGGCCTCGTCGCTCAGCATGCGCGCGGCCTCGGCCTTGAACGCGTAGTCGACCAGCGCGGCGAGCACCGCGACCAGCGTCATGAGCAGGCCCATCAGCGTCAGGTAACGGTGGCGGAACAGCAGGCCGAGTCCCGATTCCACTTCCACTTCGACCGTCTGTCCGGGCGCCGGCGCCGCGGCGCGGCCGATACCGCGCACGGCCAGCGCACAGGCCAGGTGGAGGCCGCCGAGGACCACGATCATCGCGCGCGCATCGAGCATCGCCGCGACGCGGTCGGCGAGCACGCCGCCGATTACGCCGCCCAGCGTCGCCGCCGCGGCGACCTGGGCGATGGTGCGCTTGGCGGTGTGCGGGTCGAAGCGCTCGTTGACCACCGACCAGAAGCCCGAGATCAACACCGCACCGAACACCGCCATCTGCAGGTACAGCGTGAGCGCGGCGAGGCCCGGCTGTGACGCGTAGAGCAGCCAGCTGCCGACGAATAAGACCGCGCTGAGGAGAAACGCCAGCGGCACGACGTGCGAGGGACCGAAGCGCGCCAGCAGGCGCGACATCACGATTACCGCGAGCATCGAGAGCAGCGCCGCGACGATGACCATCTTGGGTAGCTGGGTGACGTCGTAGTGCGAGAGGAACACGGCGTCGCGGGTCGCCTTGCCGCCGACCTGGTGCGCGATCATCAGCGTCGCCGAGACCAGCGCGAAGGCGGTGGCGTAGCGGGTACTGGCGGGGGCTGGGGTCATCGCTGGAATTGCCGCGGTGGACGTCGGCGCAACGGCGCGGCGACGGGTGAAAGGCGCGCCTAGCATACTGCGAAT
This sequence comes from Pseudomonadota bacterium, assembly GCA_029977665.1. GTDB lineage: Bacteria > Pseudomonadota > Gammaproteobacteria > JACKNG01. The sequence goes on from JAPOKK010000162.1 coordinate 5,392, forward strand.
CGACGGCTCGAGGCGGCCGGGTACGGCCCGGCCGCCTGCGCCGCTCAGTGTCGCTTCAGTGCCGGGCCTCGGCCTCGTAATGCAGGCCGACCTCGGCGGCCTGGCGACGCACGGTATCGTAGAGCTTGTCGTCGAGCGAAGCGCCGTGGGTCCCGCGTTTCTCCAGTTCGGCGGCGATGTAGGCATCGCGCTTCGCAGCGAGATCCGCGATCGACGCCTTGAGCTCGGCGCGTCTGCCGGCCTGCTCGGCGACGTGGGCCCGGCGCTCCTCGGCGCTCATTGCGGCGAGCGGCGCCGGCAACGCCTCGGCCGCGACGGTGTCGAGGGCGACGCGCCCGCTCGTTACCGCCTCGACCAGTTCGTCCTCACCGGCGAAGCTCGCATCGCCCGCGGCGCTCGTGTTGAACAGGGCGCGCCGCGCCAGCGCCTCCGGTGCGGCGGCCGCGTGCAGCTTGGCCGTGGCACGCTCCTTCGCGGCAGCGCGCTCGCGCGCGGCGCCGGCGCCGAAGAACACGCGCGTCGCGTCCATCTCGGCGGCGAGGCGGCCGAGTTCGGCATCGAACGGCGTGCTCACGGCAACCGCACCGCCGTTCTGGCCGACGGCGATGTAGTCGCCCTGGGCGAGCGTGGCAATGTGCTGCCACACGCGCGCCGTGTCGTGCTGGCTGCCGCACTGGATGGCGTTGACGACGATGCCGCGCGCGTTGGCGAGCGCGACGATCTCGGGATAGCGACGTTCGCCCTGGTAGTCCATGTGCGGCGGGGCGTCGCCGACGAGGAAGACGACCCGGTAGACGTTGTCGTCATCGCTCCAGCTCATGCGTTCGACGGCCTCTGCCAGCGCCTGGTTGACGGCTTCCGGACCATCGCCGCCGCCGCTGGCGCGGAAGTCCATCAGCGCGGCGTACATCGAATCGAGATCGCTCGACAGGTCGACCACGCGGGTCACGTAGGCGTCACCGCGATCGCGATACGCGACCAGGCCCATGCGGATCTCGGGCGCCGGATCGGCCTGCGCCATGGATGCCGCGATCGACCAGATCTTGTCTTTCGCCGCGTGGATCAGGCCGCCCATCGAACCCGTGGTGTCGAGCGCGAAGACGACCTCGATGCGCGGTCGCTGCCGTGCCACGGCGGGTGCCGGCCGTGGCGTGACGGTCGCTGCGCCAGGTGTGACGGGCGTGGCCGGTGTGGCGCCGGCGCGGCTGGCGAGACCAGGATAGAGGACCACGGCGGTCGCGGTGGCGCAGAACAGGGCAAGAGCGGGAAGCGTGTGTTTCATGATCGATGTCTCCACTGTCGATGAATGCAATCAGGCGCCGCGTTCGAGCCGCGCGAGGGCAGCCGCGGCCGTGGCGCGGGCGCGCGCGAGGTTGTCGCCGGACCGGCGGCCAGGCGCCGCGCGCCCCGGCAGGCAGGCGAACGACGCCTGCACGAGGAAGAAGCACCACGCGGCGAGCAGCACGCTGCCGGTGTGGCGGAAGGCCGCGCACGAGGCGGCGACGGCGACACCGCTCAGGGCGAGATCGAGGACGCCGGCGAGCACGCCGTGGTGATGGAACAGCACGCGCAGCAACCACAGCAGAAGCGCGTGCGTGGCGACGAGCAGGGCCGGATGCGGTGCGGCGGCCCACAGCGTGAGCGCGGCAATACCCCAGGCGAGGGCGACGACGACGCGCCCGGTCGAAGTCGCGCTGCGCATGATGAGCCAGCAGGCACAGGCAGCCGCGGCGAGCGTGACGGCAAGCGCGAATGCCGTGCCCGCGGGAAGCAGCAGGCGCGACATGACGTACGCCGCGGCGGTGCCGGCGGCCAGCAGCGCGGCGACGCCGACGCTCTCGGCAAAGCCGACGCGGCTCATGTCCGCTGCTCCCGGCGCTGCTGCTTCTCGTGCAGCAGGGCGATGTCGATTTCGGCAGCGCTCGGTGTCGCCGCCACGATCGTGCCGGCGGCCGGCGCCGCCGCCGGCTCGCTCAACGCTGCGAGGCGCGCGCGCAGCGCCGTCAGTTCGGCGCGGGTCGCGGCTTCGCTCTCGGCGAGTTCCGCGCGGGCGGCGGCATGACGCTCGCGCGTGTGAGCGATGTCCTCGCGGCGCCGCGCGTGCTCGAGTTTACGCCGTACCAGGTCGCGTGCGAGCGCGTCCTCGTTCGCCGCGAAACAGCTATCGAGTTCGCCATCGAGACGGGCGAGGGCGTCGGCGAGATGTGCGTCCTCGCGGGCGAGGGCATCGTCGGCGGCGCCGAGCGCACGCGCGCGTCCGGCCATCGCCACGAGTTCCTGTTCCATGTCGCGCAGCGCCTGGCGCGCGAGCAGGGCGGGCTCCTCAATACGGTCGAGCAGGGCGTTGAGATCGGCGCTCAGGAGGCGCGCGAAGCGGTTGAAAAAGGGCATGTCCGGTTCTCCTCGTGTCGATGACGTGACGACGGGAGACAGCCTGCCGGCGTGTGCCGCGGCGGATAAGACACGGCAGCGTAAAAACTGCGCGCAGCGATTTACGAAACATTTACAAGCGCGGGCGGCACGGCCGTGGATAATGTCGCGACGAGCCTTGCTGCCCCGCACCGCCCCCAACACCCCTGTCTGCCATGCGAGACGACACCCGAGCCGCCAAGCGTCGCCTGCTGATCGTCGAGGACGAGGCCGCCATCCGCGACGGCCTCGTCGACGTGTTCGTCTACCACGGCTACGACGTCACCGCCGTCGCCGACGGCGAGGCCGGCCTCGCGCAGGCGCGCCGCGGCCGCTTCGATCTCGTGCTGCTCGACGTCATGCTGCCCGGGCTGGACGGCTTCGCGGTGTGCGAGGCCATCCGCGAGCACGACCGGCGGCAGCCCATCATCATGCTCACCGCGCGCGTCGCCGACGACGACATCGTCAACGGCCTCAGGCTCGGCGCCGACGACTACGTCGCCAAGCCGTTCGGCGTGCAGGAACTGGTGCTGCGCGTGGATGCGGTGCTGCGCCGCGTGCACGGACCGGAGGAAGCGGCCGGCACGCTGCTCGCGATCGACGACACGGCGGTGCTCGACTGCGCCAACCTCGCCGGCACCATCGACGGTGTCACGGTGTCGTTCACGCGCCGCGAGATGGACATCCTGCGCTACCTGCACCGTCACAGCAGCCGACCTGTGCCACGCGAGGAGCTGCTCGCCGAAGTTTGGGGCTATGCGCGCGAGCTCGATCTCGAAACGCGCACCGTCGACATCCACATCGCCAAGCTGCGGCGCAAGATCGAGCGCGCACCGCGACAACCGGCGCGGCTGCTCACCGTGCGCGGCGCCGGCTACCGCCTGGTGACCGCGTGAATACCGACGTCCGTGGCGGCGCCCCTGCCGCCCGCGGCCGCGGGGCACCGGGGGCATGAAAGGGCTGCTCGCGATGCGCGCCGCGGGCCCGCGCGCCGAGCGCCGTCTGCGCCGGGCGCTCGGCCTGTTCTTTCTCGCGTTGGCCCTGCCCGCGGCCCTGCTCGCCTGGCGTGCCTACGGGCAGGTGCAGTGGCAGGTGTTCCACCAGTACCGCACGCTTGCCGAAGAATTCGCCGCGCGCATCGACGCGGCGCTGGCGCGCGCCGTCGCCCGCGAAGATGCGCGCGGCTTCGACGACTACGGCTTCCTCGTCGTCGATGCCGCCGCCCGCGGCGGACTCGCCCTGTCGCCGCTCGCGCGTTTGTCCGACGAGGCGCGCCTGCCCGGCCTGGTCGGTTACTTCCAGGTCGACAGTGCCGGTCGCTACACCTCGCCCCACGTGCCGCCGCCAGGGACGCAGGCGCGCGACTGGGGCATCGATGCGACCGAGCTGGCCCGTCGGCAGGCGCTGGCCG
>JAPOKK010000071.1 GCA_029977665.1 Pseudomonadota bacterium
AGGACAAGATGGAAGATCGCCTGCAGGGGGCCATCGATCTCGTCGTCGAAACGGCCGAAGCGCTGCTCGACGAGCGCGGCGAGGACGACAACCTGTGGGGGTCGATGGTCAAGCAGGCGCTCAAGCGCCGCCGGCCGGAGTTCAACGAGAGCTACTACGGCGTGCGTTCGTTCAACAAGTTGCTCGAGGAGGCACAGGCGCGCGGCGCGTTGGAACTCGAACTCGACGAACGTTCGGGCGGCTACATCATCAGCGCTCTGGCGCAGGAGTAGTCGAGTCGCGCAGCCACCGGAGCCGCTTCTTCTCCGGTCCGTGATCGGGCCACGTGCTACCCGTGACGGCGCCCCTGTGTCCGGGGTAGGGTCTCGCACGTGCCATTGCGCCCGGCTGAACTCGATGCCAATCTAGGACTCAAAGTCGACAAGGCTGCAAAACGCCACGAGCGGGCACTCCCTGAGCGCGCATGTGAATGTGCGCGGGGTTCACGGCCACGCATTCGCGGATTGCTTAAAGCCTTGCCGCCCGTACGCCGATAGAACGTCCGAGAGACTCCATGAATCTGCCGATGACCGAACTCGTCCTGCCGTTCACCCTGCTGCTGCTGCTTGCCGCCAGCTGGCTCGTGGTGATGGGGCGGTTGCTGGTCTGCCTCTCCACGCGCGAGCCGGAAATCTACGCGCGCCTGGGTCACCCGGTGCTGCGCGTCCTGTTCTGGAACATTCCGGCCGAGGCGCGCGATGGCGAGCACATGCCGGTGGTGGTACGCAGCGACGAGGGCGAGGAACGTGCGCGCTACCGTCCCGAGCAGCTGCGTCGTGTGACCAACCTGCTCGAATTCATCGCCGGCGGGCGCTTCCAGATGCTCCACGACGCGGAATGCCGGCGCCTGGGCGATGCCCTGCGCACCATCCTGATGCTGTTTCCGCTCGGCCTGGTCGGCTTCGTGATGGCCACGCTGCGGCCCTGAGGGCCGCGCTCGCGCGCATCCGCACGCCCGCTAACGCGGGCGGCGCGGCGCGCCTTGCGCTGTGCCGGGCGCGGGGTTCTTGCCAGCGCGCGGTGCCGCCACGGGTTCGGAATCTCCCTAGCTGACCAGCTCGAAGGCCTCGAGCCGGGGCGCCTCCATTTCCTCCGCAAACCTCGCATAGGTCCACGGCCAGCTCGCCGGCACGCCGAACTTGTCCAGGTACCAGCTCTTGCAGCCGGTCGCCCAGATGCTCTTCTTCGCGGCGGCGACCCGCTCGCGGTCGAATTCGGCCGTGGCGGAGGCACTGGCGCTGATCTCGCGGCACTGGCCGCTGCGGATCTTCTCGAGGAGCTGCAGGATGTAGCTGACCTGGAACTCCGCGATCTGGATCAGCGAGAAGTTGCCGACCGGGCCGTTGGGGCCGTTGAGCATGAAGAAGTTCGGGAATTCCGGGATCGATAGCGAGAGGTAGGCGATCGGGCGATCGGCCCACACCGCGTCGAGGTCGGCGCCGCCGCGACCGATCACGCGTGCCGGGCGGATGAAGCGATCGGCCTTGAAGCCGGTCGCGAGAACCAGCACGTCGAGTTCGTGGAGGCGGCCGTCGCGCGTACGCACACCCGCGGGTTCGATGCGTTCGATGCCGGCCGTGACCAGCTCGGCGTTGGGATGCTGGATGGCGCGGTAGAAATCCTCCGAGAAGATGATGCGCTTGCAAGCCGCGCGGTAGTGCGGCCGAAGCTTCTCGCGCAGCTCGGCGTCCTGCACGCTGTTCTCGAGGTTCTCGCGGCAGGTCTGCTCGATCTTCTGCATCGCCGGCGAGTCGGCGTCGATCACCGCATTGGCCAGCGTGTCGATGGCCATGTGGTTGAATTCCTTGCGCATGTGCGCGATCAACTCGGGCTCGCGCCGGAACCGCTCGCGTTCCTGTTCGCTATAGGCCGGGTTCTCGATCGGCATGATCCACTGCGCAGTGCGTTGGAACAGCGAGTAACTGGCGACGCGCTCGACCAGCGCCGAGGTGACCTGGATGGCGGTGGAGCCGGTGCCGATGACGCCGACGCGCTGATCGTCCAGGGGTACCGAGTGATCCCAGCGCGCAGTGTGGAAACAGGCGCGCTCGAAGCTGTCGAGGCCTTCGATGTCGGGGTAGTTGGGGTGGTGCAGGACCCCGGTCGCGGCAATGACGAAATCGGCGACATCGCGGCTGCCGTCCGCGAGCGTCAGCTGCCAGCGGCCGTCATTGAATACGCAGTCGGTGATCTCGGCGTTGAAACGAACCCGTGGCAGGACGTTGTACTTCTTCGCGACATGCTCGAAGTAGGCCTGGATCTCGTCGCCGGGTGCGAACACGTGACTCCAGTCCGGGTTGGGCTCGAAGGAGTAGGTGTACAGGTGTGCGGGGACATCGCAGGCGATCCCGGGGTAGGTGTTCTCGCGCCAGGTGCCGCCGAGGGTCGCCGCTTTCTCGTAGACGATGATGTCGTCGTAGCCGGCTTCCTCGAGCTTGATGACCGTCAGGATACCCGCCATGCCGGCACCGATGACGACGATGCGCGGATTGCGCGGAAACTGCTCTTGCTTGCCCATGCGTCTGAATGCTCCGTACTTTTTCGCGTAAGCCCGGCGCACGCGCTGCCGGGGCGGAATTGCGCGGATTTTACCAGACGCTGCCGCATCGACTGAGCGCCGCGCGGGCGCGGGCGCTGCCCGGCCGGCCGCGCCTAGTCCCGCGAACGCGCTGCTGGAGGCGCCTCCCGGCGTGCCTCGTGACGTTTCTCACGCTTCGCTCAGCACGGCAAGCAGTTCATCGAGCGAGGTGAATCGATAATCGGTCAGTTCCGGCCATTGCTGGGTCGGATCGGCGTTGACGTGCACCGTGGCGACCCCGGCATGGCGCCCGGTCTCGAGATCGAGGCGGAAATCGCCGATCATCACGCCGTGCGCGGGTGTGCCGCCCCACTGTCCGAGCAGGTGTTCGATGCCGTCCGCGGCCGGTTTGGGTAGCGCATCGTCGCGGCCGATCACGTCCTGCGGTGCGAAGTAGCCGTCAAGCCCCGCCGCGGCCAGCGTCGCGAGCGCGTTGGCGCGCGTACTGCGCGTGAGAATGCCCCGATGGCGACCGTGTTCCTGCAGCAGGCCGAGCAGCGCGTCGGCACCCGGCGCGGCCCGTGCGCTCGCGCACAGCTCGCTCTCCAGGGCCGCGAGGCGTTCGTGCAGTTGTGCGGCACGGGCGTGGGGCAGGGTGTCGAGGTATTCGAGGATCAGTCGTCCCGGCGGAATGCCGAGTGCGGCACGGATGGCATCGAAATCGTGCTGGTGCACGGTCAGGGTGCCGTCGAGATCGAAGACCCAGCAGGAGTAACGGGCGAGCATGGTGGAAATTCCGTAACGTCAGCGTGAACAGCGCCGGCGGCCGGCAGCGCGCGGCGACTGGCCGCGGCGTCAGCCTAGGCGCCGGCCTGCTGTGCACCGGCGCGGCGTGTGGCTCACGGGGGCTCGGGTACCGGCGTCCGGCGCAGTTGCCGGTGCTCGACGACGTGCATGGCGACGTCGGCGAGCGTTTTGAGCATACCGAATAGCAGCAGTGTGGTGGTCCCGGCGCCGAGCACGCCACCGAGGATGATGGTCAGGTGCATCGGCACGATGCGCAGGTAGGGGGTGAACATCAGCGTGCCCAGATTGGGCTTGCCGCGGCGGTCGAGGATGCGGTTGTAGCGGTAGGAGTAGACATGGTTGAGGACGAAGGCGACGACTGCGACGGCGAGCCAGCGGTCGAACACCGCGCCACCGTCGCCAAGCAGGAAAGCGAGGTAGACGGCGTGGAAGATGCCGTAGTGCGCCGCGAAGAAGACGACGACGCGCAGGCGGGCAGCGGGCGTGGCGGGGACCGGGCGCCCGTTCATCGTCAGCCCGTCGGTCGAAAAGCGTTGCAGCGAGAGCATCCGTACGACGTACGCCAGGCCGATGATCACGCTCTGCGCCCAGTACACGAGCATCAGCGCCGATGCGCTCCAGCCGGCCGCGAGCGCGATGCCGAGAGCAAGCGCGTTGGCCGTGACCAGGGATGCGATGTCCTTCACCGTCGTCGAAGCTCCATGGCCATGAACAATTGTGAGACCGTTTCTGGACGGGCTGCCTCGTCGGCCGCCCCGCATGCCGCGTGGCCGCGATCGTGCGCCCTGCCCTGTGCCGGTGCCCATCTCCGGCGATGCCGGACGGGCCTTGCGGCGCGCCGGCCGCCGGCACGCCGTGGCAGGTTGTGCTAGCCTGATTGGACCCCATTGCAACTGTGCCGTCGACGGCCAGCGCGCGCTGGCGGCCGGTTGTGAGCCATTTTTTCAATCCGAGAGGGCCATTCATGACGCAAGCCAAGACCGGCGACACCGTTCGCATCCACTACACCGGAACCCTGACCGACGGCACCCAGTTCGACAGCTCGGCCGGCCGCGAGCCGCTCGAGTTCACCATTGGCGAGGGACACATCATTCCCGGTCTGGAGCGCGAGGTCGAAGGCATGGCCGTCGGTGATACCAAGACCGTCACCGTGGCTTCCGGAGAGGCCTACGGTCCGCATCACGCCGAGGCGGTGCACGAAGTGCAGCGCGAGCAGATTCCCGACACCATCGAACTCGAGGTCGGTGTCGAACTGCAGGCGACCGGGCAGAACGGCCAGGTCATGCGCCTGCGCGTGATCGAGCTCGGCGAGAACACGGTCAAGCTCGACGGCAATCATCCGCTGGCCGGCCAGGACCTGGTGTTCGAGGTCGAGCTGGTGGAAATCGCCGCCTGAAGACCCTCCCACGGCGGCGCTCAGGCGCCGCCGATGTGATCGAGCGGCAACTCGGTGCGCGCGATGACTTTGCGTAGCACGAAGCTTGAGTGCACGCCGGTCACGCCCTCGATGCGGGTCAGGCGGCCGAGCAGGAATTCCTCGTAGTAGGTCATGTCGGGCAGGACCGCCTTGAGCAGGTAGTCGGCGCTCTGTCCGGTCACGATCGAGCATTCGACGACTTCGGGATAGGCGCTCACTTCACGCTCGAAGTTCTCGAAGCGCTCGGGCGTGTGCCTGTCCATGGTGATGCCGATCACCGCGGTGATGTTGAGACCGAGCAACTGCTGGTTGAGCAACGTCACGTGGCGCTCGATCAGGCCCGATTCCTCGAGACGCTTGACCCGCCGCGAGCAGGGTGTGGGTGAGAGTCCGACCGCCTCGGCGAGTTCGAGGTTGGTGATGCGGGCGTTCGCCTGCATGAGCGCGAGGATGCGCCGATCGGTGCGGTCGAGCTTGAGCGGCGCCGGCCGGGTGGAGGAGCTGTTCATGTGGGGTACTGGGAAAAGGTGATAATCCCTAAAATTAGACCATAATTTGGAGAATTGATGCACAGAAAGCCAATATTGATGGCGAATTTGCAATCATTCCCTCGGCTCGGGCGCGTATCATTTCTCCACGTCGGATGCGCCGCTCGCGGCCGGCATCCGTTTCGTACCTACGCATAACCGGATGTTTCCACCATGAACAGTTTCGACCACCGCAAGTACCGCCCCTTCACGCCCATCGACATGCGTGACCGCACCTGGCCCGACCGGGTCATCGAGCAGGCGCCGCGCTGGTGCAGCGTCGATCTTCGCGACGGCAACCAGGCGCTCATCGAACCGATGAACGTGGCGCAGAAACTCGAGCTGTTCAAGCTGCTGGTCAAGGTGGGTTTCAAGGAGATCGAGATAGGCTTCCCGGCCGCCTCGCAACCCGACTTCGATTTCTGCCGCCGCCTTATCGACGAGGGCATGATTCCGGACGACGTCACGGTCCAGGTGCTGACCCAGGCGCGCCCCGAACTCATCGAGCGGTCCTTCGAAGCGCTCAAGGGGGTCAAGCGCGCGATCCTGCATCTGTACAACTCGACCTCCACCGTGCAGCGCCGCGACGTCTTCTCGCTCGACCGTGAGGGTGTCAAGACCATTGCCGTGAACGGTGCGCGCATGGTCAAGGAAGCGGTCGACCGTCATCCCGAGACCGAATGGGTGCTCGAGTACTCGCCCGAGAGTTTCACCGGCACCGAACTCGACTATGCCGTCGAGGTCTGCGACGCCGTGCTCGAGGTATGGGAGGCGAGCGCCGAGAAGCCGTGCATCATCAACCTGCCGTCGACGGTGGAAATGGCCACGCCGAACATCTACGCCGACCAGATCGAGTGGATGGCGCGTCATTTCGCCAACCGCGAGGCGGTCATTCTCTCGCTGCACACCCACAACGACCGTGGCTGCGCGGTGGCCGCGGCCGAACTCGCCGTCATGGCCGGCGCGGATCGTGTCGAGGGCACCCTGCTCGGTAACGGCGAGCGCACCGGCAACATGGACATCGTCACCATGGCGATGAACCTCTACAGCCAGGGCGTCGATCCGAAGCTCGATTTTTCCAACATGGACGAAATCATCCGTTGCGTCACGGCATGCACGCAGATCCCGCTGCACCCGCGTCACCCCTACGCCGGTGAACTGGTCTTCACGGCGTTTTCCGGCAGCCACCAGGACGCGATCAAGAAGTGTCTCGGCAAGCGCCAGCCGGACGATGCCTGGGATGTCGCCTACCTGCCCATCGACCCGGCCGATCTCGGGCGCACCTACCAGGAGGTCATCCGTATCAACAGCCAATCGGGCAAGGGCGGCGTGGCCTATGTTCTCGAGCAGGCCGAGGGACTGCAGATCCCGCGCTGGCTGCAGATCGATTTCAGTGCCGTGGTGCAGAAGTACGCCGAGGACTCGGCGAGCGAGGTTTCTCCGGCCAAGATCGTCGAGCTGTTCCGCGCGCAGTACTTCGGCGAACAACAGCCGTTCGAGCTGACCGCCTACCAGCTCTCGCGCGAGCACAACGAGGACAGTCTCGCCGCGACACTGCTCGAGAACGGCCGCAGCGTGACCTTGCGCGGTACGGCCTCGGGCGTGGTCGGTGCGTTCGTCAGCGCGCTTGAACAGCACACCGGCAAGCAGATCGTGCTCGTCGAGTATTCCGAGCATACGCTGAGCCAGGCCGACGGCGCCGGCGCCGACGCCGTGACCTACATCCAGCTCAACGTCGACGGCCGCCGCTACTGCGGTGTCGGTAAGAGCAGCGACATCGTCGAGGCCTCGCTGCGTGCCATCCTCAGCGCGGTCAACCAGCCGCTCGCGGTCGAGGCCGGGCTGGCGGCCTGAGCAACGAAGCGAGCCCGCGCGGCACTCTCGCCGCGCGGGTTACTCCGGTAGGTCAGCCGACGCGCGCGGAACGGCGCCGGCGCGTACAAGCGGCAAGCGTGCCACCGGCGCCGAGCAGCAGCCATGCGCTGGCCGGTAGCGGCACCACGTTGGGGCTGACCACGACCGAAAACGCGTCGGCGAACGCCGCATCGATGGTGATGATCGGATCGGCCAGCGCAAAGGCCGTGATCGAGCGGTTCTCCACCGCGGACTGGAGACCGGCGGTGGCGAAGGTCTGGAGAAACACGCGCACGGTTTCACAGTCATTCGCCGCGGTGCAGGTGAAATCGGCCGTCCAGTTGATGACGCGACGGTTGCTGACGATCGAGCTGTCGAGCGTCATCGAGGGGTCGTTGAGCGCAGTGCGCAGTTCTTCGTAGATGCCCGCCGTCTGCTGGGTCCCCTGGATCGCGAGCAGCGAGGTGGTCGATGCGCTCATGCCCGCACGGAACACGCCGTTGGCATTCGGATCGTTGATCGGCGGGTCATGGATTTGGATTGCGCCGCGAATGACGCCCTCGAAATGTACCGGAACGGTATAACTCGCCTGCGTGTAGGCTCCGTTCCGGCGCAGCGAGACGTCGTAACGGATCTCGCTCCGGGCGGCGCCACCGAGGCTGGGTGAAACGGCATTCTCGCGGCCGACGTGCACGCGGCTGGTCGCAACCGGCGCGACGCCGGGACGGGTCTGGGCATCGACGACGACCGACCAATCGTCGGGGAGCAGCAGCTCGCTGTTGGCGAACGCGTCGCCGACGAGTTGCGGCGTGTCGATAAACGTCGTTCGCGACCCACTCTCGCGATCTTCTCGCACGAGGCCGTTGGCGGTGAGCCGGGTCCAGGCGAGGTAACTCGCGTCACCGACGGTTGCCGCGTCAGCGTCGGCAGTGCCCAGGGTGGCGGCGAGGACGAGCCAAGAAATGCGTGGCGCCATGGTTACCCTCCATAGCCCGGTGTCGTTCGTACGGATGCGCGCCGCCCGGCACGCGGGCGACGTCTTGGTCTCGGAGTATAAGCAGGTGCGCCGCGCGCTCGCCGTGGCCTAGGCCCGGTGAGCGCGCCGGTTTCGTGGCGGATTTCTCAGTCTGAGGATGCCGTTGCCGGTGCGGGTCAGACTCCCCGCACGCCGCCGTGCGCCTCAGACCAGACGCAGCGTGACCGCATCCATTCGCGTGCGCAGCGCGTTCAGCGCGGTAACCAGGCGGGCGAAATGGACATCGCTGGCGGGCGGTACGTAGACGGTCAGTGCACTCAGCCGACGCACCGCACCGAGTTCGACGAGTGTCGCCGTGCAGCGCTGCAGCTGCTCGAGATATGCCGGCCGCGTCAGCTGGTGGCGGGCCGCCAGCGAGCGCACGTCGACCGTTTCGCCGAGTGCCAGTGCAGCGAGTAGCTCCGTGCACAGGGACTCGTGTGCGGTCGGCGTCCAGCTCTGCGCGATACCATGCCCCCTGGCATCGACGCCGTCGCGATAGGCGCGCGTATCCGCCCAGTTGCGAAAGCGCATGCGATCGATGCGGCTGACCGCAAGCGGCCCGACACCGATGTAATCGCCGTTGCGTTGGCTGGCCAGCAGGCGCATCAGCAGCGGCGCGCCTGCGGTACGATGCAGGCGGTCGGAGGCGAGGTAAAGACCGGGCGCCGCACGGCGCAGGCCGGCCGCGGCAAGCTGCCCGGCGAGCATGTCAAACAGCAGTTCAGAGCCGCTGGCGCGCTCGGCGGTTCCGTTCTCACCGGCGAGCAGCAAGGGCAGCAGGTAGACACCGTCGACGGCCGGTAGCAGGCCCTCGAGTAACGCGGCGACCCGCGCGCGGCCGGTGGCTGTGGCGGCGAGTTGCAGGCGATCGCTCAGACCCAGGATCCAGCCCGGCGGGCGCTGCACGAGGCGCGCGCATTCATCACGCCCCTGGAGGAAATTGCGGTGCTGCACGGTGGCATCACCGCTGCTGTCGACGATCAGCAGCAGCTCGGCAAAATCCGCATGCGCCAGCGTGCTGCAATGGCGCCATGCCTCGTCGTCGCAGTTCAGGGCCGCGAGCCGCGGCGCTTCGCGCGCACCCAGGGTGGAGGCGCGATCGAGCACGGCCTCGGCAGCGCCGAGGCGCGTCGGCACCGCCGCGTCGCTCATCCCTCCGAAGTAGAAGGCGCAGCCGCCGATGTGCCGATCGGCATGGGCGCCATCGAGGCGAAAGGCGCAATCACGGCCCAGCATGTCGTCGCTGCCGGGCGCCGCGAGCGATTCGAGGCGGACCTCGAGGACGATCTCGGGAGGGATCAGGGCGGCGTTGCTGAACTCCATCGCCTGAGCGAAATGATCCGTCACGCCCTGCTCCTGCACCGTGCCGGTCGGTGTGCCGGCGAGTTGCTCGAAGATGATCAAGGCGTAACCTCCGCGCACCGGGCGCGCCTTGGTTCCGGCAACACGAAGATGCGGCAACGGCAAACGGGGTCGACGATCGGAAGCGGCATCATCTGGCTCACGCAGCACGCCCGCTCCGGTGTGCGGGCGAATTCATTCTGCGCCGACGATGCGCGTTCGCGCTGATCTGCGTCAAATCGCGCCGCGGCACCGGTGGCCGTGAGCCGGCCGCGGCGGGCAAGGCCCGCCGGCAAGCAACGGCGTTCTGCAGGCAAGGGACATCAGTGAGAAATCAGCAGCGGTACCGGCGTGTGGCGCAAGAGGTGACGGCTGACGCCGCCCAGCATCAGCTCGCGCAGGCGCGAATGCCCGTACACGCCCATCACGATGAGATCGGCGCCGAACTCGCGCGCGCGCTCGACCAGCAGCTCGGGCACGCGCTCACCGTGCGTCTGCGCCTCCAGCCCTTCCGCATTGACGTCATGACGTGACAGGTGCGCGCAGATGTCTGCGCCCGGCAGCGCGCCATGGCCGTCCTCCCCGGTGTCGGGGTTGACGCTCAAGACACGGACGTGCTCGGCGCGCGTGAGCAGCGGCATGGCATCGTGCACCGCGCGCACGGCCTCGCGGCTGCCGTTCCAGGCGATCACCACCGAGCGGCCCATCGCGCCGCCGAAGGCACGTGGCACGACCAGCACCGGCCGGCCGCCACCGAGGGCAATGTCCTGCGCGACTTCGATGACGCTGTCGGGATCGCCATCCTCGCGCCGGCCCGCGATGACGAGGTCGCTGTATCGCGCGCACACGGCGAGCGCATGCACCCGTCCGTCTTCGAGGTGGCGCCATTCGTGGCGTATGCCGGCAGCCTGTGCGGCATCCTCGAACATCGTGCGCGCCGCCTCGCGCCGGCGCGCCGCTTCCTCGAGCTCGCTCTCGATCAGCTCGGCCGCCGGCAGGTCGCCGGGGAACAGCATCGACGGCAGCGGCGGCTCGACGTAGACGCCGACGAGGTGCGCATCGTGGCTGCGCGCGAGTTCACAGGCGAGCCGCGCACGCGTGCTGCTGCTGGCGGCATCGTCGAGATGAACGAGGAGATCCTTGTAGGCCATGGGGTTTCATTCTCCGTGCTGGGTGCCGGCGCCGCCCGCTGCGTGCGCGACAGGGGAATTGTGGCGTGGCGCGCTCGCCGTGAATTGATCGGCATCAGCACGCCGCGCCGCGCTCCCATGCAAGTATGCACCTCCCGGCCGTTCGCGCGAGGTGATGCCCCATGCAAGTCCAGGAAATCTGCCATCGACAGGTCTGCACGCTGGCGCGCGGCGACAGCGCGCTCACCGCAGCCAGGGCGATGCGTGACCAGCACGTCGGCTGTGTCGTCGTCGTCGATGCCGGCAGCGCCGGCCAGGTGCCGGTCGGACTCGTGACCGATCGCGACATCGTCGTCGCCGTGATGGCGCTCGATCTCGCGCCCGAGGAGGTCACGCTCGGCGACATCATGGGTGCCGAGCTCTACACCATCAAGGGCGAGGAGCATATGGCCGACGCGCTCGAAGTCATGCGGGCGCGCGGTATCCGCCGACTGCCCGTGGTCGATGATGCAGGCACACTGAGCGGCATTGTCACGGCCGACGACCTGCTCGCGATCCTTTCGGACCAGGTCTCCGGGCTTGCTTACCTCGTCTCGTGCGAACAGCGTCGCGAGCGCGAGCGGCGACGCGTCAAGGTCTGAACCGGCGACCCGGCATGGCCGGGGGTACGGCACGTGTTCTACGGATCGCGCTTATCTGTCGACTTGGCCCGATCGACGCGCTGACCGGCCGCGGCACGCCGCGGGCGGGGCCAAGGCTCTCGCCGAGCGGGCGCGGAATCGTTACGCTGCGCTTGTTTGCCAGCGCAGGGCCCTCACAGAGTCATTACAGGAGAGATAGTCCATGACCACCGTGAACGAGCTGATGAGCGGCGATGTCGTCACCGTGACGCCGCGGTGCAGCGTTCCCGAGCTCGAGCGCACGCTGGCGAATGCCGATGTCAGCGGTGTCCCCGTCGTCGATGACGGGCGGCTGGTCGGCGTGGTCAGCGCGCGCGACGTGCTGCGCCGGATCGGCGCCGCGCACAGCGAGGCCGAACTGGTGCCTGACTATTACACGGACCTCTCGGGCTTTGCCCACGCGGGCGCGGCGAGCGCCGCGAGAGCGGCCATCGGTGCGAGCGTCGGCGAGCGCGTCGATCACCTCACCGTGGCTGACCTTATGAGCCCGGCGGTGATCAGCGTCGCGCCCGATACCGACATCACGGTCGCTGCGCGACTGATGGTCGAACGGCACGTCCACCGCCTGCCGGTGGTCGCGGGCGATCGCCTGCGCGGGCTGGTGACCTCGCTGGACCTGTTGCGCTGGCTGGCCGGTCTCGACTGACGGCCCTTGGGGTCGCGCGGCGGGCGGGAAGGTCGGCAACGGCGCGACCACCCGCGGTCGCGCCATCGCCAGGGGCCGGTCTCAGGCGACCTTGATACGCTTTGACTGCGGCGCTTTCGCCGCCCGCTTGGGCGCGGTCAGGGTCAGGATACCGTCCTTGAAGGCGGCCTCGATTTCCTCTTCCTTGATGTCGCCGCCGAGGTCGAAGCTGCGCACGAACTTGCCGTAGCGGCGCTCCTGGCGGATCACCTTGCCGTCTTTCTTTTCGACGTCTTCCTTCTTCGTTTCCGCGCTGATGGTCAGCACGCCGTCGTGCAGGTTGACCTCCAGGTCATCCTTGTTCACGCCAGGCAGCTCGGCGGTGATCTCGTAATGATCGTTGAGGTCCTTGACGTCGACGCGGGGCGTGAAAGCATCCGCGGCGGGCTCCGCCGCACGCAGCGGTCCCCATAGGTCGAACAGGTCGTCGAGATCGAACAAGCGTCTTCTCGGCACGAGATTCATGGCATTGCCCTCCTGTTTGGTTGTCGCACCATGGACCGCGTGAGTATGGGCCAGGTGCGTGTCGCGGGAGGATGACCGAGATCAGGATTCCCGCGCGCGTCAGGGTACGAAGAACGTCGTCCGGTCGAGCCCGGTGTTGCCGTTCGCGGGATCGTGCGCGTAGACCACGACCTCGTAGAGACCGGGCTCGGTGGTCGGCACGCTGACGGCGAACTGGCTGGTGCTGCCCGCATAGTGCAACGGGTAGCGGCCGAGCGGCTCGCCTTCGTGGCTGACCAACGCGGCGACTTCGTAGGCATTGGCATCCCACAGCCCGTCCGGCTCGACGGGACAGCCGCACATCAGGGTCACGTTCGCGCGCACTTCGACCTCGGTGATGGCGCCTTCGAGCTTGACGTGCGCCGGGGGCGCGAGCACGTCGACGGCGAAACCGGGCAGTTCCAGCAACCAGCCGTTGCCGGCCGAGAGGTGACGGCCCGGCACCACCCACTGGCGCGCGGTGACGCGTTGCGCCGCCTGCATCTGGCCGAGCGGTCCGAACGCGGCCACCTCAATCAGCGTCGGCTGCGCGAGGTCCAGCGTGACCGTCCACCCGGCCGCGCCCTCGTTGGCGAGCACCGCGCGACGCCCGCCGTCGGTGTGCATGATGCGCCTGGTGTCGCCGGTGCTGCCACGCGTCACGCCGCTGGCGAGCTGCGCGCCGCTGAGCACGTCGGTCAACGTGACCTGTACGCCGCCCATGCTCGAGCCGACGAACTTCGCATCGCGGCTCAGCACGCGCACGGTGACCTCGGTCGGTTCGGCATGCGCAACGCACGCCACGAGTGCGACGCAGCAGGCAAACAGGCCATGGCACCATCGGCCAGGTGTTGTGTTCATCGTCCGATCTCCAACATAGAATGCAGGCGTACTGCTCATTTCACCCGAGAACGCCGCGAGGGTAAACGCGCCCCGCGGCTGCAGTGCGGAACATACGGGGGCGGCTGACGTGACGGGTCGAGGGGGCTCGGGGCGTCGGCAGGGACCCATGGCGACACACGACGAGGGGAGCGTGACATGCCGCAAGCGAAATTCGGAATCTTCCTGCCTACCGGTGATCTCGACGAAGCCAAGGCCGCGGCCGTCGCGGCCGAGCGCGATGGCCTCTACTCGGTATCGTTGAACGATCACTTCTACTCGCCACTCGGACAACCCGAGTCACCGCAGCTCGAATGCTTCACCGCGCTGACCGCGATTGCCGCGGAAACCGAACGGGTCAAGCTCGCGCCCTGCGTGGCCGCCGCGTCGTTTCGTACGCCGCCGCTGCTGGCGAAGATCGTCTCGACCCTGGATATCGCCTGCGGTGGTCGTTTCATCTGCGGTCTCGGCGCTGGCTGGCAGGACAAAGAGTACCTAGCACACGGCTACCGCTTCCCCCCGCTCGCCGAGCGCCTCGAGCAGCTCGACGAGACCATTCAGATCCTCAAAGCCATGTGCACCGAGGCGGTGCCGGCCTTCAAGGGACGTCATTTCGAGGTGAGCAACGCCTACAACAACCCGCGCCCGTTACAGCGCCACATGCCGATCATGCTCGGCGGTTCCGGAACCGGCTTGTTGCGCATCGCCGCGCGCGAGGCGGATATCCTCAACATCATCCCGCCGACCGGTAACGGCAAGGATTTCGTCAACGATCCGGTCGCGACGCGCAAGTTCGACATGGCGACGCTCAAGCAGCGGATCGCGAAGCTGCACGAAATGATGCGCGAAGCCGGGCGTGACCCGGGCGCGGTGGAACTCGGCGGCTTGCTGTTGCTCGGCCTCTCGCGCCGCGCCGACGACGAACACCTGCGCCAGCTCGCCGCACAGCTGGGCTTCCCGGATTACGCCACCGCGCAGGGCGCCCCGGTGACGCTGCTGGGCACGGCGGACGAGGTGCGCCGCGAGTTGCGCCGGCGTATCGACGAGACCGGCATGAGCTATTACATCTTCTTCATGGCCACGCCGGAAACGCAGGAGATCTTCGTCAAGGACGTGATGCCGGCGTTTGCGGGCTGAGGCGGGCATGGCGCCGGCCTGCGCTACCCGATGTGGGGCAGGCGCGGTGCCGCGCGCAGCGGGGCAATTGCCAGCCGCCGGCGACACGTTCAAATTCGCGCTCTCCGCCGGCATGTCTACGTTCGCCATCGATGTTGACCCGTTCCCATAGCCGCACGGCCGAAGCGACCGCGGCGATTCGCGCCTGCCACCTGCGTCACGATCGCCCGGTGCTGTTCGCCGATCCCTATGCCCAGGCGCTGACCAGCCCGGTTTGGCGGCGGGTGTGTGACAGCCGCCTGCTGCACTGGCTGCTGGTGCGTGTCCTGCTGCGCGGACTGCGGCCGGTGCACGGCTGGATCCTGGTGCGCGACCATCTCACCGAGCGCTGCCTGGAGCGCTTCGTGGCGGCGGGAAACCGCCAGTTCGTGCTGCTCGGCGCCGGCTTCGACTCGACCGCGCTGCGGCGACCGCCGTGGCTCGAAGGCGTGCACATCATCGAGGTCGATCATCCGGCAACGCAGGCGGTCAAGCTCGAACGTGTCAAGGGCCTGGGCGACGACCGGCTGGCGCGCGACTTCGAGACCGTGGCAATCGATTTCGAGAAGGAAAGCCTCGACGCCGGGCTCGCCCGCTCGCGCTTCGCGCCCGGTGAAGCGGCGCTGTTTGCCTGGCAGGGCGTGATTTATTACCTCACCGATGCAGCAATCCGGGAGACCCTCGGGCACATCGCCCGGCTGGCCGCGCCGGGCAGCGAGCTGCTGTTCGATTTTCTGCTGCCCAAGCACACGCTCGCCCAAGGGAGCGGGCGTGTGCAGTCCTTTGCGCAGCGTTTCACTGCGCGGCTGGGCGAGCGCTACGTCAGCTACCACACGCCCGATGAGGTGCGGGCACTGCTAGCCGGCGCCGGTTTCGACGTCATCGACATCCACCTCGACGAAGCGCTCGAGGCGACCTACCTGGCCGATCGCGACGATGGTCTCACGGCGATGCGCGGCTTCGGCATCGCGCACGCGCGCAAGACGTGAACCGAGGCGCTGTCAGCAGGTCGCGTGGCGGTAGTCGGCACGCGCTTCCCGCACGCTGACGACGCCGGCACGCAGCGCCATCAGGCACAGTTCGACATCGTTGCGCGCACCGAGCTTGCGTTTCATGCTCGTGCGGTGCGACTGCACCGTTTTCGCCGCGAGCTCGAGGCGCGAGCCGACCTCGTCGACGGAGTAGCCGCGCGCGAGCAGGCGCAGGACTTCGCGCTCGCGGAGTGTGAGTCCCTGCAGGCGACGTCGCCAGGTCTCGTCGGAAACACAGGTTGCGAGATGCATGGCGACGTCCGGACTGATGGCGAGATCGCCGCGCGCCACGCGCTTGACGCCGTTGACCAGCTCACTCGTCGAACTTCGTTTGGACATGAAGCCGCGCCCGCCGGACTCCAGCATGGCGAGCGGATAATGGGATTCGACGTAGCCGGACAGGCCGATGATGCGCAGCGACGGGTAGCGCGCGAGCATCTCGTCGGCGACGTGCAGGCCGTCGTACTCACCGAGATCCATGTCGATGAGGGCGATGTCGACGCGATGACGCGTCAGTACCTCATCGAGCGTCTCGGGGCGGCTGCCGACACCGAGCACGCGCATGTGCGAGTCGCTTTCGAGGCGGTGCCCGAGCAACTCACCGATGAAGCGATGGTCGTCGAGAATGAAGACGTGGTAGGGCGGCGATAGCGGATCGTAGTTCTGCATGCGTATGCACTCCCTTTGCAAGGCACGAGAAAACCGATCTTGGCGTCGGTTGGGCGACGGCTCTTGCGGCCGTCTTCCTAGAAGATAGTCGCGCACCGCGGCGGCCGTCAAACCCGCGCCGCGCGAACTATCTTCAGCGGAAAGCATCCAGACCGACGAAGGTCCCGCCGTTCTCGCGCGTCAGCGCACGCATCAGCGTGGCGAAGCGGATGCCGGTTTCCTGCAGCGCGGGCGCGTTGGCGAACTGCACCGGAAAGCCGATCGCGTGGATGCGCACGAGCGGCTTGCCGTCGGCGCCGGGACGGTTGATCGCGCGCACGCGCTCGACGACCTTGCGGATCGAGGCGCCGGTGAACTCGTCGCCATAGACGTAGAGGCTGATCTTGCGATCGGGGCTGTAGAACGTCTTGATGGCGGCCTCGATGCCTTCCACCGGGCTCGAGTTGGAGAACGCGTTCCAGGTCCGCAGACGCTCGACGATGGCATTACGCCATGCGGGCGAATCCGCAATCCAGCGTCCGCGGTACTCGGCGAACATGTAGGCACCCATGTCGTTCATGATCTGGATGCCCTTGACGCGCGGATAGACTTGCAAGGTCTGCACGATCTGATCGATGTGGGTATTGGCGGCAG
>JAPOKK010000220.1 GCA_029977665.1 Pseudomonadota bacterium
AGCAACTCGGGCGCGAGGCGCACCGTGACCTCGACCGCTTCGCTCGCGGGCGCCGCTGCCGGCGCTGCGCCCGGGTCGATGCGCGCGATCAGGCCCTCGAGCTCGCCGCGGAACGGCGCGTCGGCCGGCAGGCCGGCCAGC
Organism: Pseudomonadota bacterium; assembly: GCA_029977665.1. GTDB lineage: Bacteria > Pseudomonadota > Gammaproteobacteria > JACKNG01. The sequence goes on from JAPOKK010000220.1 coordinate 142, forward strand.
GCACGTCGCCACAGCGCGAGGGCGGCGTCGCGGGCGCCTTCCTGTTCGAGCGCAATGCCCTTGATGACGAGCGCGGTGACGTTGTCCGCGTCGCGTGCGAGCACTTCCTCGATCAGCTCGCGTGCGCGCGCGCCAAAACGTCCGCCGTCGCGCATCGCGAGGGCGTCGACGAGCAGCAGCGCGGCGCTGTCGTCGCCCGGCGCGAGCGCGACCACGCGGCTTGCCGCTTCGACGGCTTCGTCATACCTGCCCATCGACAGCGTGGTTCGCGCGAGTACCTCCCAGGCTTCGCGATCGTCCGGCTCGCGCACCGTCTGGCGGCGCACCTCGCCGAGCAGGAACTCGACGGTGGTGCGTGGTTCGCCGAGGTCGGCGCCGGGATTGTCGAGCGCGAACTCGGCGATGCGCGGTGTGCCGAGATGATGGTAGAGCGGCAGCGCGCCGGCGAGCACCACGAGCACCACGAGCACGAGCAGGCCACGATGACCACGGCGCCACTCGTGCTGGCGCGGGGCGGTGGCATCCACCACCGCGCGTTCCAGTTCGGCGCGCGCCGCAGCGGCCTCGCCGGCATCGATGTCACCGGCGGCGACGTCGGCCTCGAATTCGTCGAAGCGGCGCAGGTGGTCACGCTCGCGATCGTCCTCGGGCGGCGCCGGCGGACGCCGCAGGGGCAGCAGGACGAGCAGCGCGGCGAGGGTCGCGAACAGGCCGAGCAGGGCGTAGAACATCAGGGTTGCCCGCGTTTCTCGTCGGCGACCAGCGCGGCAAGGCGTGCGCGTTCTTCGTCGCTCAAGGCGGCCGGCGGCGGCACGCGGCGGCGTGCCAGGCGTACGACGACGCCGATCGCGACGAGCGCGAGCAGCAGCGGTGCTCCCCACAGCAGCACGGTGCTCGCGCGCAGCGGCGGTCGGTAGAGCACGAAATCGCCGTAGCGCTCGACCATGAAGTCGAGGATCTCGGCATCGCCCGCACCTTCGTCGAGCATGCGGTAGACCTCGTCGCGCAGGTCCTGGGCGAGGTCCGCGTGCGAGTCGGCCAGCGACTGGTTCTGGCAGACCAGGCAGCGCAGCTCGGCGAGCAGGTCGTCGTAGCGTTGCTGGCGGACCGGGTCGTCGAACGACAGCGGTGTATCGGCGGCTGCCACGGGCAGCGCCGTCAGCGCCGTCAGCACCAGGAAGGCCGCCAGCAGCAGCGCGCTCGGCCGCCTCACGAACCATCTCCGTAGCGTTCGATCAGCGGCGCGATGTCGCGCTCGAACGCGCCGGCATCGAGCGGGCCGATGTGCTTGTGGCGGATGATGCCCTCGGCATCGATGAAGAACGTCTCGGGCACACCGTAAACGCCGAGGTCCAGGCCGAGGCGGCCGTCGGCATCGAACAGGCTCAGGCGGTAGGGATCGCCGCGGTCTGCCAACCAGGCCAAGGCATCGGCGCGCGTGTCCTTGTAGTTCAGGCCGATCAGCGTGATCGTGCCGCGGCGGGCCAGTTCGACCAGTAGAGGGTGTTCCTGGCGGCACGCCACGCACCACGACGCCCACACGTTGAGCAGGTAGGGGCGGCCATCGAGGTCGGCGCGGGAAAGCATGTTCGCGGGTTCGGCCAGCGTTTCCATCTCGAACGCCGGCAAGGGCTTGCCGATCAGCGGCGACGGCACGCGGCGCGGATCGAGCTCGAGGCCGACGGCGAGCAGGATCACGACCAGCACGAACAGGCCCAGCGGCAGTGCATAGCGCATCGGTGGATGCTCAGCCCTGCGCGCGGCGCGCGCCGTCATCGCCGGGCAGCGTCGCCGGGCGCCGCGCGCGTGCGCGGCGGAAACGCGGATCGCGGCTCGCCAGCAAGGCGCCGGCGGCCATCAGCAGCGCGCCCAGCCACAGCCAGCGTACGAAGGGCTTGGCCGACAGGCGGACGCTCCAGCTCCCGTCCTCGAGCGACTCGCCGAGCGCGACGTAGAGATCGCGCGTCAGCCCGGGCGCGATGCCCGCCTCCGTCATCGGCATGCCGCGCACCGTGTAGATCCGCTTCTCGGCCTGCAGCTCGGTCAGCAGGGCGCCGTCGCGGCGCACCGCGAAGCGCGCCGCCGTGCCGGTGTAATTGGGGCCCTCCAGCTCGTGCGCGCCGACGAACTCGAACTGCACCCCGGCGAGTTCGGTGACGTCACCGACGGCCATGCGCACGTGCTTGTCGATGCCGTACAGGCTGACCAGCGTCACCCCGACCACGGTCACGGCGAAGCCGACGTGGGCGAGGCACTGGCCGAGGAAGGCGGGCGGCAGCGTGAACAAGGCGAACCAGGGCTGACGGCGCGCCCGGCAGCGCTGGACGATCGCACCGGCGGTGGCCGCGACCACCCAGGTAGCGAGGGCAAGGCCGAGCCACGCCTCGAGGCGATGGCCCGGATCGAGCATCATCACCGCGCCCGTGACGAAGACCAGCGTGCCGATCAGCGGGTAGCGCAACGGACGCGCGAGGCGCGCCAGGCGGTCGCGCTTCCAGTGTGCTTCCTGGCCGAGCCCCACCAGCACCAGCAGCGGCGCCATCAGCGGCACGAACACGGCGTTGAAGTAGGGCGGGCCGACGGAAATCTTGCCGAGACCCAGCGCGTCGAGCGCGAGCGGGTAGAGGGTGCCGAGCAGCACCGTCGCCGTGGCGACCGAAAGCAGTACGCTGTTGGCGAGCAGGAAGGTCTCGCGCGAGGTCAGCGCGTAGTCCGCACCGCGCAACGTGCCGGGTCCGCGCCAGGCGTAGAGAGCGAGGGCGCCGCCGACGATGACGCCGAGGAAGGCGAGGATGAACACGCCGCGCGCCGGGTCGGTGGCGAAGGCGTGGACCGAAGTCAGCACGCCCGAGCGGACCAGGAAGGTGCCGAGCAGGCTGAGGCCGAAGGCGGCGATGGCGAGCAGCACCGTCCAGCTCTTGAAGACGTCGCGTTTCTCGCTTGCGGCCAGCGAGTGGATGAGTGCGGTGCCGATCAGCCAGGGCATGAACGAGGCGTTCTCGACCGGGTCCCAGAACCACCAGCCGCCCCAGCCGAGTTCGTAGTAGGCCCACCAGCTGCCGAGCGCGATGCCGACGGTGAGGAAGGCCCACGCCAGCAGCGTCCACGGCCGCGCCCAGCGCGCCCAGGCGCTGTCGAGGTGACCGCCAAGGAGGCCGGCGACGGCGAATGCGAAGGCCACCGAGAAGCCGACGTAACCGGTATAGAGCATCGGCGGATGGATGATCAGGCCCGGGTCCTGCAGCAGCGGGTTGAGATCGGCGCCGTTCGCCGGCGGCGGGATCTCGCGCAGGAAGGGGTTCGAGGGGAGCAGCGTGAACAGCAGGAAGCCGATACTGACCAGGCCCATCACGGCGATCACGCGCGCGACGAAGGCCGGTGGCAGGCCGGCACTGCGGTAACTGACCGCGCTCGTCCATAGCCCGAGCAGCAGCACCCACAGCAGCAGCGAGCCCTCGTGTGCGCCCCACACCGCGGAGACACGATAGAACACCGGCAGTGCAGAGTTGGAGTTCTGCGCGACGTAGGCGACGCTGAAGTCGTTGGCGACGAACGCCCACACCAGCGCGCCGAAGGCAAGCGCGACCAGCAGGCACTGCACGCGCGCGGCCGGTCGCGCGAGTGCCATCCACACGAGGTCGCCGCGCGCCGCGCCGAGCAGCGGCACCACGGTTTGCAGCACCGCGACGGCCAGTGCCAGAACGAGCGCGAAATGCCCGAGCTCGGCGATCATCGTCAGAGGTTTCCGGCGGGCGTGCCGTCGCTCGCGCCGCTGCGCGCCTTGCCGGCAGCGACGGCATCGGCGACCTCTGGTGGCATGTAGTTCTCGTCGTGTTTCGCCAGCACCTCGTTGGCGACGAATACGCCGGTGTCGTTGAGCTGGCCGTTGGCGACGATACCCTGTCCCTCACGGAACAGGTCGGGCAGGATGCCCTCATAGTAGACCACGCGCTCGTGCGCGTAGTCGGTAACGGTGAAGAACACGCCCAGACCCTGCGGCTGGCGCAGGATGCTGCCGTCGACGACCATCCCGCCGAGGCGGAACGGGCGGCTCTCGGGGGCCGCGCCTTCGGCCACCTCGGTCGGGCTGTAGAAGTACATCAGGTTCTTCTCGAACGCGGTCAGAATCAGCCCGGCCGCAATGGCGAGGCCGGCCACGCTGAGGCAGATGATCAGTAGTCGCTTACGCCGTGGCGTCATCGTCGTCTCCGTTCAGGTCGTGGGCCAGCGCATGCAGTACCGCGCGCTCGGCGCGCCTGGCGAGCACCGCGTTGACACCCAGCACCAGCGCCGCAATGGTGTAGCTGCTCCACACGTAGGCGCCGTAGCCGCCCATGGCGAGGAATTCAGCCATGACCGCGCACCGTCCCGCGTCCGACCAGGTCGCGGACCCAGTTGGTGTTGCGGTCATAGGCCAGGATGCCGCCGCGCACGCGCGCCAGCGCCGCGGCGAAATAGAACGTGGTGAAAGCGAATGCCATCACCAACAGGGGGATCAGCATGTCGATGTGGATCGACGGACGGTCGAGCTTGCTCACGGTGGGACCCTGGTGCAGCGTGCTCCACCATTCGACCGAATAGTGGATGATCGGGATGTTCACCACGCCGATGAGGGTCAGCACGGCCGCGGCGCGTGCGCCGGTGCGCCGATCCTCGATGGCGTTGTCGAGCGCCATGATGCCGAGGTAGAGGAACAGCAGGATCAGTTCCGAGGTCAGGCGCGCGTCCCACACCCACCAGGTGCCCCACATCGGCTTGCCCCAGATGGAGCCCGTGACCAGGGCGAGGAAGGTGAACGAGGCGCCGAGCGGAGCGCTCGCGCGCAGCCAGATCTCGGCCAGCTTGATCTTCCACACGAGCGCGATGGCGCCAGCGCCCGCCATGCACATGTAGACGAACAGCGACATCCAGGCGCTCGGCACGTGGATGTAGATGATGCGGAAGCTGTCGCCTTGCTGGTAGTCGGCCGGCGCCGTCACCAGGCCGCCGTACAGGCCGTAGGCCATCAGCAGGGCCGTGGCGAGCGCGAGCCAGCCGCTCCAGCGCGCGCTCAGCCGGTAGAAATGCATCAGGGAGGCGTACTTGTGCAGGAAAGCGAACATCAGCCCATGCGGATTCTGAGCGCGGCCGCTGTGGCCCAGGGTGTCAACGTGATGGCGAGCACGAGCAGGCCGGCGAGGAAGTAGAGCTCGGCCGCTGCGCCGAGCCCGAGCGCCGCGTTGGACGTGGCCGCAGCTCCGAAAATGAGCAGCGGAATGTACAACGGCAGGATCAACATTGCCAGCAGCATCCCGCCCCCGCGCAGCCCCACCGTCAGCGCGCTGACGGCGGTGCCGACGAGGCTCATGCAGGCGCTGCCGAGCGCCAGGCTCGCGAGCAGTATGACCAGCGTCGTGCCGTCGAGTTCGAGCGCCAGTGCTAGCGGCACAGCAAGCACCAGGATGGGTAATCCCGACAACAGCCAGTGTGCGCTCGCCTTGGCCAGCGCGACCAGGGCCAGCGGCGTGCCCGAGAGCACCACCAGCTCGAGCGAGCCGTCGCCGTAATCATTGCGGAACAGGGTGTCGAGCGAGAGGCTGGCGGCGAGCAGCGCGGCAACCCACACGACGCCAGCGGCAACGCGCGCCAGCAGCGCCGGCTCCGGTCCGAGGGCGAACGGGTAGAGCACCACCGCGAGGACGAAGAAGATGAGCGGGTAGAGCGCTTCGCTCTGGCTGCGCGCGGCGCGGCGCAGCTCGCGGCGCACGATCGCGGCAAACACCCCGGCCGGACCGGTCACCGCGCGCTCCCGAGGTCGAGCAGGGACAGCGCATGGCGGCTGTCGAAATGCTGGTGCGTGGCGATGATGACGGTGCCGGCGGCGTCGAGATGGGTGTCGATGAGCGACTCGAGCAGGCTGCGGGTCGACGCATCGAGGGCGGTGAACGGTTCGTCCAGCATCCACAGCGGGCAGTCGAGCAGCGCGAGGCGTGCGAGCGCGACGCGCTGGCGCTGGCCGGCCGACAGCTGACGCACCGGGCGGCGGGCGAAGCGGCGCGCATCGAGTTGCGCTAGGGCCTCGTCGATGCTGCAGCGTGCCGGGGCGCGCGCGAGCGCGCTCTGGAAGGCGAGATTCTCCCGCGCGTCGAGTTCGCCACACAGGCCGCTAGCGTGCCCCACGAACGCTAGCTCGGCGAGAAAGCGCGCATTGCCGCTGATCGGCTCTCCGCGCCAGCAGACGCTGCCCGCGGCGGGCGCCACCAGCCCGGCCAGGGTCCGGATGACACTGGTCTTGCCGCTGCCATTGGCGCCGCCGAGCTGGATCAACGCACCCGGCGCGGCGTCGAAGGCGAGGCCGCGGACGAGCCTGCGCGCACCGCGCTCGACGGCGAGATCGCGGACCTCGAGATGCCCGCTGGTGGCCGCCGGTACGCTGACCTGCTGCTGTCGATGAAAGCGCTGCATGCGCAAGCCCTGAACCCGTGGCTGCGCCGCCTGCTGGTGCCGGGCGGCGTCTTGGTCGATGGTCATCTGTTCCGTGTCAGTGC
>JAPOKK010000387.1 GCA_029977665.1 Pseudomonadota bacterium
GATGGCGGCACAGGAAGCCTTGCATGCGCTGGGCTGCACCGATGGCTTGCCGGTCATCGTGCCGACGGCCGAGCGCGTCGCGCGCATGGTGCTGGCGAGCGGACTCGATGGCGACATCGAACTCGGCACGATGGGGCCGGGACACGGCGTGGCGACGATCGAGAAAGTCGCCTGTGCCGCGGTCATGGCCGGCTGCCTGCCCGATCACATGCCGGTCGTCGTTGCCGCCGTGCGAGCGGTGTGCGATCCGGCCTTCGACCTAACCGAAATGCAGGCCACCACGCACTGCATCGCACCGCTGGTCGTGGTCAACGGGAGCGCCCGCACGGCCGGCGGTTATGCCGGCGGCTTCGGGCTGATGGGGCCCGGGCACCGCGCCAACCTGTGCACCGGGCGCGCGCTGCGGCTGGCCATGATGAACATCGGCTCGGCACGCCCGGGCGAGTCGGACATGGCGATTCACGGTTCGCCGGCCAAGCTGTCGCTGTGCTTTGCGGAGGACGAGGAGAGTTCGCCGTATCCACCCTTGTCCACGACGTTCGGCCACGCGCCCGGGGCCCCCGCGGTGACGGTCCTCGGCGTCGAGGGACCGCACTCGGTGCTGTTCTCGGGTGACGCCGACGATGCCGCTGCCGCCGAGGCGTTGCTCGACCTCATCGCCGCGGTCATCGCCAATCGAGGCAGCAACAACAGCTATCTTGGCGGCCACGCGGCAGTGGCGGTGGTGCTGAACCCCGAGCACGCCGCGGTGCTCGCGCGCCACGGTTACGATCGTGCGCGCATCCAGCACGCCCTGGCGGCGCGCGCGGTGACGCCGCGCGAAGAACTCGCGCGGCTGAACGGCAAGATGCTGCAGGGCGAGGGCGACCCGGTGCCGGCGGTGCGCGACCCGGCGAACATCCTGCTGCTGGTGGCCGGCGCGCCGGGTCTCTACAGTGTCGTCATGCCGTCGTGGTGCGCGGGGCCGCATGGTAACGTCGCCGTGCACGCGGCGGTCGAACTCGACCAGGCCTGCGAGTTGCCGGGCGCCGGCTGACGCGGCAGCTCGCGGCATCTGCCCGGTCTCGAAACACCCGTCTGACAACGATCCGAGCCGGTCACGATTCCACCCCGAAACCGTCGAACGCCCACGTGAAGCGCAGCACCGATGACTCCGCCTGCCACGCCGTACCGGCCGACGACGTGCTCGCCAGCCTCGATGTCACCCGGGCCGGGCTGAGCGCGGCGAAAGCGGCGGCACGCCTCGCGCGGCACGGCGAGAATCGTCTGCCCGAGGCTGCGCCGCGCAGCGCGCTGCTGCGCTTCGCGGCGCATTTCAACCACGTGCTGATCTACGTCCTGCTTGGTGCCGCCGTCATCACGGCCGGACTTGGCCACGTGATCGATACGGGCGTGATCCTCGCCGTGGTGGTCGCCAACGCGGTCATCGGCTTCGTGCAGGAGGGGCGCGCAGAACAGGCGATGAACGCGATTCGCCGCATGCTCGCGCCGCGCAGCCCGGTCGTGCGCGAGGGCCGCCGGCTTACCGTCGACGGTGCCGCGATTGTTCCGGGCGACATCGTGCTGCTCGAGGCCGGCGCGAAGGTGCCGGCCGACCTGCGACTGCTCGACGCCAGTGCGCTGCGCATCGACGAAGCGATTCTCACCGGCGAGTCCGTGCCGGTGGAGAAATCGCCGGCCGTGGTCGCGGCCGAAGCGGCGCTCGGCGATCGCGCCTGCATGGCTTTCAGCGGCACGCTGGTCGCAGCCGGCAGCGGCCGCGGCGTCGTCGTCGCGACCGGCGCGGCGACCGAGATTGGCCGGATCAGCGGCCTGCTCTCGTCGGTCGAGACGCTGGCCACGCCGCTGGTCAGCCAGATGGATGCGTTCGCGCGCTGGCTCACCGTGCTGATTCTGCTCGGCGCCGGAATCCTGCTGATCTATGGCTACTTCGTCGGTCACCTGCCGTTCGCCGAGTTGTTCATGGCCGTCGTCGGGCTGTCGGTGGCGGCGATCCCGGAAGGCTTGCCGGCGGTCCTCACCATCACGCTCGCGGTGGGCGTGCAGGCGATGGCGCGGCGCCATGCCATCGTGCGGCGGCTCCCGGCCATCGAAACGCTCGGTTCGGTCTCGGTCATCTGCAGTGACAAGACCGGCACGCTGACGCGCAACGAGATGATGGCGGCATCGTTCGTCACCGCGGAGGGCGAGTACGCGGTGTCCGGGGAAGCTTACGCGCCCGAAGGCGAGGTTCGTCACGGCGCCGAGACCATAGACGCCCGCGAACACGCGCTGCTCGTGGCCTTCGCGCGCGCGGTGGCGCTGTGCAACGACGCCGCGCTGCACGCCGGTCCGGGCGGCTGGTCTACCGAGGGCGATCCGATGGAGGGCGCCCTCAAGGCGCTCGCCGCGAAGATGCTGCGTGCCGGCCCCGAGCCGTTCGCGGACTACGCGCGCACCGATGCCATTCCCTTCGATGCCAGTCACCGCTACATGGCGGTCCTGCACCACGACCACGAAGGGCATGCCTGGATCCACGTCAAGGGTGCGCCGGAACGCATCCTCGCGATGTGCGCCAGTGTGCGTACGGCGAGCGGCGACAGCCAACCGTTGGACGTTGACGACTGGCAGCAGCGCGTTGAGGCGATCGCGGCAGCGGGCCAGCGCGTGCTCGCCGTCGCGATGCGCCCGGTGGCGCAGGAACACGTACTGCTGAACACCGCCGATCTCGACGGTCAGCTCGAGCTGCTAGGCCTCGTCGGGCTGATCGATCCACCGCGACCGGAGGC